>JAGIAK010000152.1 GCA_017744855.1 Microbacterium sp. | reverse complement strand
GTCGGGGGTCGATCCAGACGCGGCATTGCGGCGTCTCGTCGGTCAACTGTCCCGCCGCGGGTACAACGGCTCCGTCGCGATGACCGCGGCGAAGACCGCGCTCAGAGAATCGACGTTCGGGCGTCCCGCGACGGGCGTGCGATTCGTCGACTCGGACTGAGGCCCATCCGGGGAGCGGGTGGCGTCGGCGCTCGTAGAATGGGAGCATCATGACTATCCCGCGCAGTGAACCGACGATCATCAGCGCCTCGTCGGCGGCAGTCGACGTCGACGGCCGGCAGCGATCCTACGAAGTGCGCACCTTCGGGTGCCAGATGAACGTGCACGACTCCGAGCGGCTCTCCGGTTCCTTGGAGAGCGCCGGATACGTGCGCGCCTCGGCGGGCGACGAAGCCGATGTCGTCATCATCAACACCTGCGCCGTGCGCGACAACGCGGCAGGAAAGCTGTACGGCACCCTCGGACACCTCGCTGCCGTCAAGCGCCGCAAGGAGGGCATGCAGATCGCGGTCGGCGGCTGCCTCGCACAGATGGACAAGCAGGCCGTTCTCGACAAGGCTCCCTGGGTCGATGTGGTGTTCGGCACTCACAACATGGGATCGCTTCCCGGTCTGTTGGAGCGTGCGCGTCACAACGGCGACGCCGAGCTCGAGATCCTCGAGTCGCTCGAGGTGTTCCCGTCGACGCTGCCCACCAAGCGAGACTCCGCGCACAGCGGCTGGGTGTCGATCTCGGTCGGCTGCAACAACACGTGCACGTTCTGCATCGTGCCGAGCCTGCGGGGCAAGGAGAAGGATCGCCGTCCTGGCGACATCCTCAACGAGATCCGACTGCTCGTCGACGACGGTGCGATCGAGGTCACGCTGCTCGGACAGAACGTCAACTCCTACGGCGTCGAGTTCGGCGACCGGCAGGCGTTCGGCAAGCTTCTCCGCGCAGCGGGCGAAATCGAGGGGCTGGAGCGCATCCGGTTCACGAGCCCGCATCCGGCCGCGTTCACCGACGACGTCATCGACGCCATGGCCGAGACCCCCAGCGTGATGCCTCAGCTGCACATGCCGCTCCAGTCCGGCAGCGACCGCATCCTCAAGGCGATGCGTCGGTCGTACCGCAGCGAGAAGTTCCTCGGCATCCTCGACCGGGTGCGCGAACGCATTCCGAACGCGGCCATCACGACCGACATCATCGTCGGTTTCCCCGGCGAGACCGAGGAGGACTTCGAAGACACTATGCGGGTCGTCGAGCAGGCCCGGTTCTCTGGCGCTTTCACCTTCCAGTACTCGATCCGCGAGGGCACCCCGGCGGCGACGATGGAGGATCAGGTCCCGAAGGAGGTCGTGCAGCACCGGTACGACCGCCTGATCGCGCTCCAGGAGCGTATCTCGCTCGAGGAGAACCAGAAGCAGGTCGGTCGCGAGGTCGAGGTGCTGGTGTCGCTCGGCGAGGGCAAGAAGGATGCTGAGACCCATCGACTCACCGGTCGTGCGCAGGACAACCGCCTCGTGCACTTCGAGGTGACGCCGGGCTCCGACCTTCCGCGCCCTGGCGATGCGGTGACGGTGACCATCACCCACGCCGCGCCGTTCCACCTCCTCGCCGACGACCCGACCGGGCAGCCGCTGCGCATCCGCCGCACCCGCGGAGGAGACGCCTGGGACCGCGCGCAGGCCGAGTCCTGCGCCGTACCCGCCCCGGCGTCGGAGGGCGGCCCGCGAGCCGTGTCGCTCGGCCTGCCCACCCTGCGCGTCGGCGTGTGACCGGACGACCTCGGCTCTGGGCGGTCGTCGGCGCGACCGGCGCCGGCAAGAGCGACCTCGCCCTCGATCTCGCCGAACGCCTCCGCTCGCAGGGCAACCCGGCCGAGATCGTCAACGCCGACGCGATGCAGCTGTATCGCGGCATGGACATCGGCACGGCCAAACTGCCGCCGGAGGAACGCCGAGGGATCCCGCACCACCTCTTCGACGTGCGAGAGGTGACGGAGGAGGCCGCTGTCGCCTGGTACCAGCCGCTCGCGCGCGCCGCTGTCACCGGCATCCACGAGCGGGGTGGCGACGCCATCCTCGTTGGCGGGTCGGGACTGTACGTCTCGAGTGTGGTCTTCGACTTCGCTTTCCCCCCGCGCGACCCCGAGGTCCGCGCGCGCCTGGAGCGCGAGCTTGAGACCGACGGCGCCGGTGCGCTTCTGGCCCGGCTGCGCGCCGCGGACCCCGCGACGGCGGAGCGGATCGACCCGCAGAACCCGCGACGGATCGTCCGCGCCCTCGAGGTGATCGAACAGGGCGGAACCACGCACGGAGCAGTGCTGCCCGCGGCGCCGACCCTCTGGCATGCCGACACGCGCCTCCTCGGCCTCCACGTCGACCGTGCAGCGCTCGTCGAGCGTCTGGACGCCAGGGTGCTGCGGATGTGGGAGGCCGGATTGCTCGACGAGGTCGGACGCCTGCAAGTCGCCGGTCTCGAATCCGGCGTGACTGCCCGGCGTGCCATCGGCTACGCTCAAGCGCTCGCACAGCGCGAAGGCACGATGACCAGAGCCGAAGCGATCGCCGAGACACAGGCGCTCACACGCCGGTACGCGCGTCGTCAGGTGTCCTGGTTCAAGAGGTACCCGGGTCTCGCGTGGCTGGAGCACCCCGTCGACATCGACGGACTCCTCGGCGTCTGAGCCGATGTCCGAGGTCGGTGGCACGATGTCGGCATGGCCACTCACTACTTCACCGCATCCAGTCTCGACGGCTTCATCGCCACCCCCGATCACTCGCTCGACTGGTTGCTGACGAAGAACGTCGACCCCGACGGTCCGATGGGGTACCAGGCGTTCGTCGAGAACATCGGTGCGCTCGTGATGGGGGCGTCGACCTACGAGTGGGTCCTGCGCCACGAACAGGGAGCGTGGGGGTATACGCAGCCGACCTGGGTGATGACGCACCGCGACCTGCCCGTTCCCGACGGCGCCGACGTGAGGATCGCGCAGGGTGACGTGCGCGCGGTGCACGCAGAGATGACCGCGGCGGCTGACGGGGCGGATCTCTGGGTCGTGGGCGGGGGAGAGCTGGCGGGTCAGTTCGCAGACGCCGGGCTTCTCGACGAAGTATGGGTGCAGTACGCACCGGTCACCCTCGGTGACGGCGCCCCGCTGCTTCCCCGATCGCTCGATCTTGAGCTGGTCGACGTCGTCCGCAACGGCGATTTCCTGTGCGGCCGCTACCTGCTCGTGCGCTGAATAGACTGATCGCATGGTCGCATTCACCAAGGGGCATGGCACAGGCAACGACTTCGTCATCATCGCCGACCCTGAGGGCCAGATCGATCTGAGTGCGGAGCAGGTCGCCGCACTGTGCGACCGGCACTTCGGTATCGGCGCCGACGGGGTGTTGCGGGTGGTGCGTTCCGCCGCGATTCCCGAGGGCGCCGCCTCGCTGGCTGAGGAACCCTCGGCCGAGTGGTTCATGGACTACCGCAACGCCGATGGCTCCATCGCCGAGATGTGCGGCAACGGCATTCGGGTCTTCGCGCACTATCTGGTGCGCTCCGGCCTCGCGAACATCGACCCCGGATCGACGCTGCCGATCGGCACCCGCGCGGGAGTGCGCGACGTGACGAGGAGTGCGACCGGCTACCAGGTCGATCTCGGACGGTGGCGCCTGTCCGGCGACGACCCGTTGGTGCGGGTCGACGGGCTCCCTGTCACCAGGCCGGGACTGGGCATCGACGTCGGCAACCCGCACGTGGTGGTCGCGCTGGCTTCCGATGCCGAGCTCGCGTCGCTGGAGCTGCATCGGGCGCCGGAGTTGGACCCCGTGTTGCCTGCCGGTGCCAACGTGGAGTTCGTCGTCCCCGGCGAGCCGCTGGTGCGCGACGGCATCGGGCACGTGCGGATGCGGGTCTCCGAGCGTGGGGTGGGGGAGACCCTCAGCTGCGGCACCGGCGTCGCCGCCACTGCTCTGGCCGTGAGGCACTGGGCGGGCGAGCGTGCGCCGAGTGACTGGCGGGTCGAGGTTCCCGGGGGAACATTGGGTGTGCGGATGTTCCCCGCCGAGGACGGCGAGCACGTCGCGCTGTCGGGGCCCGCACAGCTCGTGTTCCACGGCGAGGTCGAGCTCGCCTGACGGCCCCGACGGCGCACGCGGACGCCACCCGTGCTCGCATGACCCCCGCCGGCGTAGGCTGAACGGCCGATGGAGATCAGCCGAGCTGAATCGGCTCGGTCGGGGGCGATCCGTGCTTGCGCACCTTGAGCACGCGGTACCCCTTGCTCGTGGTGGTGCGGAAGACGCTGTACCCGGGGTGGAACGTGGAGCCGATCCACCGCTGCAAGCTGTCGGCGCCGAGGTTGCGCTGTACGACGAGCCAGGCGTCGCTGCGTTCGTCGAGGCGGGGGATCCACCGCTCCAGCAGGCCGTGCAGTTCGTTCTTGCCGACGCGGATGGGCGGATTCGAGCGGATCGTCCGGAACGTGACGTCCTCGGGAACATCCTCGGGGAGCGAGGCGTTGACATTGGTGAGGCCGTGAGCCGCCGCGTTGCGGCGGACGAGGTCCAGCGCACGCTCATTCACGTCGACCGCCCACACGGTGGCGTGAGGGGCCGCGAGGGCCATCGACAGCGTGATGGGACCCCAGCCGCTGCCGAGGTCGAGAAGGTTGCCACCGGGTGGAACGGGCGGCATGCTGGCGAGAAGAACTGCAGTACCGGCATCCAGACGATCCGGGCTGAAGACGCCGCCGGCTGTGGTGACGTCGAGCTCACGGCCTGCGAGCGTCACACGGATCGTACGCAGGTTCTCGGGGCTTGCCGGGGCCGCAGTGAAGTAATGGTCGGACCCCATACCGTGAGCGTACCGGACACTGCGGGCTAAGGTTAAGGCTCGAAACAAAACCAAGAGATCAGGAACGGATGACGGATACCACACCCTCCACCGAAGACGAGACGGTCGACCGCGTGCTCGCGAATGCGGAGAAGCGCACAGACGTCCATGTGTTCGGCGCCGCACAGGCTCTGCAGGACGCTGCGACGGCCGCCCACGGCTCCACCGACGGCGCACAGTGGGATCTGGAGGACCGCCATGCGCTGCGTCGTGTCGCCGGTCTCTCCACGGAGCTCGAAGACGTCACGGAGGTCGAGTACCGGCAGCTCCGGCTCGAGAACGTGGTGCTCGTCGGCGTGTACCCGCAGGGTGCGCAGGAGGATGCGGAGAACTCGCTGCGCGAGCTTGCCGCCCTCGCTGAGACGGCCGGCGCCGTCGTGCTCGACGGTGTGCTTCAGCGTCGACCGCACCCGGATGCTGCCACCTACATCGGCCGCGGCAAGGCGCAGGAGCTCAAGGACATCGTCGCCGCGACCGGAGCCGACACCGTCATCGCCGACACCGAGCTCGCCCCCAGCCAGCGCCGCGCCCTGGAGGATGTCGTCAAGGTCAAGGTGATCGACCGCACCACAGTGATCCTCGACATCTTCAGCCAGCACGCCAAGAGCCGCGAGGGCAAGGCCCAGGTCGAGCTCGCGCAGCTCGAGTACCTCCTTCC
>JAGIAK010000151.1 GCA_017744855.1 Microbacterium sp. | reverse complement strand
GCTGAGCACTGCTCGGACTGCGAGCGAACGGGCACCGGGGGAGTCGGCATCCACATGCGTGACGACGCTGCGCGCCGTCTCCTCGATGAGACGGGCGAGGGTCGGCGCGGAGACGTCGGTGCGCAGGATCCGATCGTGCTGGCCGCGTCGCACGATGGCGAGCACCCTGTCGCGCAGCAGCTGCGAGTGCAGCTCGGCGACGCCGTTGACCTTCGCCCCGGCGACGGTGGCGAGGTACGCCATCCGCACCGAACGCACCGGGTGCTCGGCGATGATCGACATGTTCCTGATGCGCAGCTCGTCGTCGCCGTAGCGCTCCCGCACCGCATCGAGGAACTCCTCGTTGATGCGGAAGATGATCTCCAGGTGGCGGGGGAGCAGCCGTCCCAGCAGCTCCACCGGCCACACCTCCAGCGCCTCGGGCAGCAGGGTGTGGCACGTGTAGGCGAAGCACTTCTGCGTGATCGCCCACGCGGCATCCCAGTCCATGCCCCGCTCGTCGACGAGCACCCGCAGGAACTCGGGCACCGCGATCACGGGGTGCGTGTCGTTGAGCTGGAAGATCACGCGCTCCGGCAGGTCGTGCAGGTCGAACCCCTCGGCGAGCTGGTGGTCGAGCACGTCGTGGATGGATGCCGCGACGAAGAAGTACTGCTGCTGAAGCCGCAGCTCCTTGCCCTGGGGAGTGGAGTCCTCGGGGTAGAGCACCTTGGAGATGTTCTCGGCGAAGGTCTGCGCGCGCACCGCCTCCTCGTAGTCACCTGAGTTGAAGATCCGCAGGTCGAAGGCGTCCGTCGCCTTGGCGCTCCACAGGCGCAGCGTGTTCACGCGGCCGTTGCCGAATCCGGGGACGAGGTAGTTGTAGGGCACGGCCTGCACGTTCCACGCCGGGATCCAGCGGGTGCGTCCGTTCTCGTCGGTCTCGGTGGTTCCGCCGAATGAGATGGTCTGCGCGGCCTCTGGACGTGCGATCTCCCACGGCGAGCCGAGTGCCAGCCAGGCGTCCGGCTGCTCGACCTGCTGCCCGTCTTCGAACGTCTGACGGAAGATGCCGTACTCGTAGCGGATGCCGTAGCCGACGCTGGGCACTCCGAGCGTGGCGAGCGAGTCGATGAAGCAGGCGGCGAGCCGACCGAGTCCGCCGTTGCCGAGCCCCGGCTCGACCTCCTGCGCGCGGAGCTCGTCGATCGAGACACCGAGTCCGTCGAGCGCCTGCCGTGCGACGTCGTCGAGCCCGGTGGCGAGCAGTGCGGTGTCGAGCTGCCGACCCAGCAGGTACTCGGCCGACAGGTAGCAGACGGTCTTGGCCTGGGACTGCTGCTGGGTGGCGAGGTCGTCGAGCCAGTGCGCGGCGAGAGTATCCCGAACGGTCTGTGCGAGGGCGAGGTAGCGGTCGTTCGCACTGGAGTCCGCGAGGGTCACCCCGCGCTCGAACTCGAGGTGCTGCAGGAACTGCGCCGCGAAGGCGTCGGGGGTGTGCGGAGGCGTCGCGCTGGTCACCCTTCGACGCTATCGATCAGGGCGCGGCCACGCATCATATTCCGCGTCTTGACATTGACGCTGCGTCAGCTTCTACGGTGGACATATCGAGAACGGACGGAGAACAGGATGACCGACGGAGACTGGTCGATCCAGGAGATCGCGAGGCTGGCCGGCACCACCAGCAGGACGTTGCGTCACTACGACGACATCGGTCTGCTGCCGCCGTCACGCATCGCTTCCAACGGATACCGGCACTACGACGGGGCGGCGCTCGTGCGCTTGCAGCGCATCCTGCTGCTCCGCGAGCTCGGCCTCGGCCTCCCGCAGATCGCGGAGGTGCTGAGCGCGTCCGAGGGCGCGGGGCTGCACACCGAGGCATCCGCTCTCGAGACCCACCTCGCGCTGCTGCGCGAGGAGAAGACCAGGCTGGCGCGGCAGATCGCGTCGGTCGAATCCACCATCGCAGCTTTGAGAGGAGGTGAAGAGCTCATGGCAGAGAACATGTTCGACGGCTTCGATCACACGCAGTACAAGGAGGAGGTCGAGGAGCGCTGGGGCAAGAAGGCCTACGCCGACAGCGACCGCTGGTGGCGCGGGATGACGGATGCCGAGCGCGCCGACTGGCAGCGCCGCGTGTCCGACCTCGGCCGCGACTGGATCGCCGCGGCGGAGAAGGGCATCGACCCGGCATCCGACGAGGCCCAGGCCGTCGCCCGCCGTCACGTCGAGTGGCTGACCGGCATCCCCGGCACTCCCGCCGCCGTGCCAGGTGGCGACGTGAAGGCGTACGTGCTCGGGCTCGGCGAGATGTACGTCGCCGACCCGCGCTTCGGCGCCAACTACGCCACGTCGGCCGGCGGCACGCAGGGCGCCGAGTTCGTGCGCGACGCGCTCCGCGTGTACGCCGAGGCGAACCTCTAGGCGCCGTCGCTTTCGAGGAGCGCGAATGGCTCCATTCCGGCCCGGGATGGAGCCATTCATGCGATTCGAAACCGGATGCCGCGACCGCGGGCGTAGGGTCGTGGCATGGCCGGCCGGCGGACTCGCGCGGGAGCGGCGCCGATCCTCGTGGCGGCGTCGAGTTACGTGCTGAACTGCGCCCTCGGCACTGCCGTCGCGACGCGGGTCATCGACACCCGTCGCTTCCGCTGGGTGCACCACGTGCTGTATGTGTGCACCTGCGCGAGCACGGCGGCCGCCGTCGTGCTGGCCGTGTCGCGCGGACACGACCGCCGCCCGGCTCTCGCGCTCGCGCCGGCCGCCGTGCCGCTGGCCGTGATCCCGTACGCCGGCACCCGCGGCCGACGGCATCCGCTCGTCGCGCTCGCCGCGGCGCCGTTCTACATCGCAGCCGTGGTGTGCGCGCTGCGCCCCCGCGACAGGAAGTGAACGCATGGAGCTGCTCGACGCCATCCGCAGACGCAAGACCACAAACGGGCCGTTCCTGCCCGATCCCGTCTCGGAAGAGCATCAGCGGATCCTCCTGGAAGCGGCCGGCCGTGCGCCGTCGCAGCTGAACAGTCAGCCGTGGCGCTTCGTGGTGATCGAGAGCCGCGACACGATCGAGCGGATCGCCCGCATCTCGGGCGAGAGCATGACCGAGGCGATGTCGAACGGGACGTTCTTCGAGCGGTACAAGCCGTACTTCCGCTTCAGCCAGGCCGAGATGGAGGAGAAGCGCAGCGGGATGCTGTTCGACAAGCTGCCCGCAGCGCTGCGTCCCTTCACGAGCCAGGTGTTCACCAAGCGCGGGCAGAAGCTCATGAACACCTTCGGCGTGCCGAGGACCCTCGGCGAGGAGAACCGCCGTCTCGTCGCGGGGTCGCCGCTGCTGCTCGGCGTGATGCTCGACCGCAGCGAGTACCGGCCAGGACAGCTGTCGTCGTTCTACTCGGTGTTCAGCATGGGCGCCGCGATGGAGAACATCTGGCTCACGACCGTGGAGCTGGGGATGGGCATCCAGTTCATCTCGTTCCCGATGGAGGTGCCCGGGCGGTGGGAGGAGATCGTGCAGCTGCTGCGCGTGCCGGACGACCTGGAGCTCATGGCCGTGTACCGGCTGGGCTACGTGCCGCCTGAGCAGCGTCGTCCCGCGATCGACTGGACGAGCCATGAGCGCCGGCTGGTGTCGCAGTACGTCTTCCGCGAGTCCTGCGACACCGCGCAGGAGGGCTGGGACTGACTCGCGCCTTCGGGCTTCGGGCACAGGTTCGGATGCCACGGGCGGGCACGGATTCGGATGCCGGAGGCGGGCACAGATTCGGATCGCGCCTGGGCACAGATTCGGATCGCGCCTGGGCACAGATTCGGATGCCGCGGGCGACGCGCCGCGGGTCGCCGGGTAGCGCCGGGGTGTCGTGTCCGATCTCCGAATCTGTGCCCAGCGGCGGAGCAGCAGAGCAGCGGAGCAGCGGCCGGCGTAGCAGCAGCGCAGGGGGTCAGCCGAGGCGGCGGAGGTCGCGAACCGCGGGGCCCTCGAGGCGACGGCCGTCGGGAGCGAAGCGCGAGGCGTGCAACGGGCAGTCCCACGTGCACTCGGCGTCGTTCCAGTCGAGCACCCCGCCGAGGTGCGGGCACACGGCGTCGACCGCCCTGGTGACCCCGTCCACCGTCGAGATCGCCACCGGCCGCAGGCCGCGGTTCGCGACCACGCCCTCGCCCTCAGCGGGGCGCGGTACGGGCACGGGATGCCGTTCGGCATCCGCCCATCCGGATGCCGCCGCTGCGGCGACCCGTCCGCCCTCTGCGGCCCCGCGGGCGAGGTCCGCCGGCACGGTGAGGCGCGTGCCGATCGTCGTCATCCAGGAGGGGCGGTCGCGGCGTCGGGTGCCCAGGATCTCGGCGGTCAGCCGGAGCGCGGCGGCCGGCGCGTTCGTGAGGCCCCATTTGGCGTATCCGGTCGCGAAGCGGATGCGGCCGAGACCGCGCGGCAGTGCGCCGACGAACGGCACGAGGTTGTGCGACTCGTAGTCCTGCGCCGACCACCGGTGCGTCTCCTCGGCGTCGGGGAAGTGCTGGCGCGTCCACGCGACGAGATCGTCGATCGCCGCCGTCTCGCCATCCGATCTGCCGACCGGGTGGCCGTTGCCCCCGACGACGAGGTCGGCCGACGCGGCGGGACCGTCGTCGTCCGCGACGGGACGAATTGACCGGGTCGGACCATCGACGGAGATGAACGTGCCCTCCAGCGACGAGGACGGCACGCGGAACGAGACGCAGTACGAGCGCAGCCCGCGCACCTTGGCGAAGTACAGCCCGCGGTCGAGGATCGGCGTGCCGGTCGCGAGCACGATGTCGCGGGCGAACAGCGGGCCCAGAGTCGTCTCGACGCGCGGCTCGGGGAGGACCCGCGCGCCTGTCGCGCGCACGCGGTCGTGCAGCGTGCCGCCCGAGGCGAGCAGCTGTCTGGCGAGCGCCTGGGTCACGACCACCGGGTCGATCGTCGCCTGGTCGTCGAGGGCGACGGCCGCGGATGCCGGGAACGGGGTGTCCAGCTCCGGCGCCGTCTGCATCCTCGCCGGCAACCCCGCCTCGCGCGCCGCGGCGTACTGCGCGTGGACGGCGTCGATCCCCGCGCGGGACTGCGCGAAGGAGTGATCGGTGCGGCGCACGAACGGCACTCCCGCGTGTTGGGCGAACCCGAGGAGCCAGTCCATCCCCTCGCGATTCGCGTCCACGTACGCCTTCACGAGGGATGCCGCATGGTGTCGGCGGATCTCCGCGAGCCGGGAGCCCTGCAGCAGCGAGAGCTTGCCCGTGTTGGCGCCGGTCGCCAGCGATGCGACGTCTCCGGCATCGATCACGAGGACGTCCAGACCGGCATCCGACAGCATCACCGCCGTCGACAGGCCGGTGAGGCCCGCACCGATCACCACCACGTCGTGGCGAGCCCCGGGGTGGAACGGCGAGCCGAGCGGGACGGTCGGACCGAGCTTCCAGAGAGAGGTCATGTCCACAGTCAACGCCGACCGGGGCCGCGGCGACAACGCCTTGACACCGCGCGGCGCTGCTGCCACGCCGCGGGTGGGCACGGTTTCGGATGTCGGGTGGGCATGACTTCGGATGCCTGGTGGGCACGGTTTCGGGTGCCGGGTGGGCACGGTTTCGGATGCCGGGGACGACACGCCGTGTGTTC
>JAGIAK010000150.1 GCA_017744855.1 Microbacterium sp. | reverse complement strand
GCTGTGTGCGACGCACTCGCCTGTGCTCGCCGCGATGCCCGGCGCACGGATCATCGAAGTGGGCGAATGGGGGATGCGCCCGGCGCAGTGGGAGGAGCTCGAGCTCGTGCAGCACTGGCGCTCCTTCCTCGACGCCCCGACGCGCTACCTGCGGCATCTGCTCGCCTGACCGTGGCGGCTGGGTGCGCGACGGCCAGTGCCGTGCCGCGTGGTGTCCGGCGGTGCGGCACCCTGACGCGCGGTGTCCGGCGGAGTCGTAGGCTGTCGGGCATGACCGAGTCGAGACCCGTACGCCGTCGCGGGCGTCCGCGCGGCGGCACCGACTCGCGCGCGCGCATCCTCGGCGCGGCGGTCGACGAGTTCGGCGAGCACGGGTACGAGGGTTCGACGGTCCGCTCGATCGCCGCCCGCGCCGGAGTGGACTCGGCGCTCGTGCACCATTACTTCGGCACGAAGGCCGACCTCTTCGCCGAGGCCGTCGGCATCCCCCTGCGCCCGGACGTCGACGTCCCCGGCATCCTCGCCGGACCCCGCGACGAGGTGGGTGCGCGGATCATCCGCTACGTACTGGAGGCCTTCGAGCAGCCCGAGATCCGCCGCCGCGGGGTCATGCTCATCCGCACGGCGGTGGGCAGCAAGCTCACCACTCCGCTGCTCGCCGGCTTCCTCTCGCGCGAGCTGATCGGACGCATCGCGAAGAGCCTCGACGTCGACGACGCCGAGGTGCGGGCGAGTCTCGTCGCGTCGCAGATCGCCGGCCTCCTCCTCACCCGCTACGTCGTGCGGCTGCCGGCGCTCGTCGCGGTGCCAGTGGACGACCTCGTCGACCGCATCGGCCCCACCGTGCAGCGCTACCTGTTCGGCTAGGTGGTCCGGTCGACGGCGGTCGGGCCGGCGCCGTGACTCGCGCCGTGTGTCCTGTGTGCGCCGCTCTGTGCCGCGGGCACAGCGTCGGAGTCGGCCGCGGGCACAGCTTCGGAGCGGAGAGACGACACGCCGTGCGCTCTCGTGGTCACCCCGGCGTGTCGGCATCCATCCCCGCTTCTGTGCCCTGTGCCGACCAGAGCCGGCCCGAGCCGAGCACAGTTTCGGAGCAGCCGCGGGCACAGCTTCGGAGCGGCGAGACGACACGCCGTGCATTCTGAGGCGGAGGCGGAGGCGGTGCGTCGGCGACGGCATCCGAATGTGTGCCCGGCGACCGCATCCGAATGTGTGCCCGGCCGGCATCCGAAGGTGTGCCCGGCGTGCCTGACCGGTGAACCCATTGACCGGAGTCGGATGCCGGCGCATAATTCATCACATGATGAATAGTCCGGCGGTGGAGATCTCGCAGCTGCGGGTGCGGCGCGGGAGGACGCACGTGTTCGACGGCATCGATCTGACGATCCCGCGCGGCGAGATCACCGGTCTCCTGGGACCGTCGGGATGCGGCAAGACGACGCTCATGCGCTCGATCGTCGGCGTGCAGCGCATCGCGTCCGGCCAGGTCACCGTTCTCGGCGAGCCGGGCGGGTCCCGTCGGCTGCGGCACCGTGTGGCGTACGGCACGCAGGGCGCCGCGGTGTACGGCGACCTCACCGTGCGGCAGAACCTGAGCTACGTCGCCTCTCTGCTCTCTGCGCCGAAGGGGGACGTGGATCGGGTGCTCGACGAAGTGGGTCTGCGTCCGCAAGCCGGTCAGCTCGTCGACTCGCTGAGCGGCGGGCAGTCGACGAGGGTGTCGCTGGGGATGGCGCTGATCGGCGCGCCGGAGGTCGTGGTGCTCGACGAGCCGACGGTCGGCCTCGACCCGGTGCTGCGCGCCGAGCTGTGGGGGCTGTTCCGGGCGCTCGCCGACCGGGGCGTGACCATGGTGGTGTCGAGTCACGTGATGGACGAAGCGCTGCGCTGCGACCGCCTGCTCCTCATGCGCGAGGGCCGGATCATCGCCGACACCACGCCGCGCGCGCTGCTCGCCGACACGGGCACGGACGAACCGGAGGCCGCGTTTCTCGCGCTCATCGAGAAAGACCGGGAGGCGCACTCCGACTCACGGCGCAGCCGGAGGGAGGGAGCGGAATGAACGGACGACGGATGCTGGCGACCGCCGTGCGCGTGCTCGCCCAGCTGCGCCACGACCCCCGGTCGATCGCGCTCATGCTCATCGCGCCGAGTCTGCTCGTCGGGCTCTTCGCGTGGCTGTTCAGCGATCAGAGCGGGGTGTTCGACAGGTTCGGCGGGGCGATCCTGGCCCTGTTCCCGTTCATCGTGATGTTCCTCATCACCTCGATCACGACGCTCAGGGAGCGCCGCTCGGGAACTCTCGAGCGGCTCATGACGACGCCGCTCGGCAAGGCCGACTTCATCCTCGGCTACGCGCTCGCCTTCGGGCTGATGGCGGTGCTGCAGGCCGTGATCACCGTGTCGTTCGCGGTGGGGGTCTGCGGGCTCTCGGTCGACGGGCCGCTGTGGCAGCTGGGTCTCGTCGCCGTGGTCGACGCGCTGCTGGGCACGGCGCTCGGGCTGCTGGCGAGTGCGTTCGCGCAGACCGAGTTCCAGGCGGTGCAGTTCATGCCGCTGCTGGTGTTCCCGCAGATCATCCTCGGCGGCCTCTTCATGCCCCGCGATCAGATGCCCGACGTGCTGCACGCGATCTCCGACTGGCTGCCGCTGAGCTATGCGATCGACGCCGTGAACGCGGTCGCCGCGGGCGACGAGGGCTGGGACGTCTCCGGCCCGTTGCTCGTGGTCGCCGCATTCGCGGTGGGTGCCCTGGTTCTCGCCGCACTGACCCTGCGCCGCCGCACCCGCTGAGACCACGGCCCCGTCGACATCTTCGGAGGTGCCCGCGGGCACAACTTCGGAAGTGTCATGGGCACAGTTTCGGATGTGGACGCCGACACGCCGGATGCCATCGTCATTGTGTCGGCGTGTGAGCACTCGGCTCCGAAGTTGTGTCCGGGGCGCGGGGCCGGGACGAACCGACGACCGGATCAGCGGGCGGCGCGATTCTTCGTGTGCTTCGTGGGGACGGCCGCCCACGGATCCTCGGGCCACGGATGCTTGGGGTAGCGGCCGCGCATCTCCGCGCGCACCTGCGCGTAGGGACCAGACCAGAAGGAAGCGAGGTCGTCGGTCACCGCGAGCGGGCGTCGGGCGGGGGAGAGCAGGTGGAACAGCACGGGCACGCGACCGTCGACGAGCCGCGGCGTCTCGGCCCACCCGAAGCACTCCTGCAGCTTGACGGCGACGACGGGCCGCGCCGACGGATCGTCGAGCGGCGGGTAGGAGATGCGGACGCGGGAGCCGGTCGGCACCTCGAGCCGCTCAGGGGCGAGATCGTCCAGCCGCACGGCCTCGGGCCAGGGCAACAGGCGGCGGAGCGCCGAGGTCAGCTCCAGTCGCGACACCGGGGTGCCGCTCGCGAGGGCGTCGAGCTCGGGGGAGAGCCATCCGTCGAGGTCGACCAGGAGGCCGGCATCCGACACGTCGGGCCACGGCGACCCGAGTTCGTGATGCAGCAGGGCCAGGCGGTGGCGCAGATCGTCGGCGGCATCCGACCAGGTGAACACCTCCAGCCCGTCGCGCTGGAGTGCACGGCGCACGGCTGCCCGGCCCTCGTCGGCCGGGGCGCGCACCGGCGCAGACGACAGCACGATCGCCCCCAGACGTCGCTCCCGACGGGCCTGCACGCGACCGCCGGTGAACTCCGCCTCGACGCGATCGGTCATCAGAGGGGCCGCGACCGCGGCCAGTTGATCCTCCGCGATCACGGCGGCTGACCGGACGATCGCGCCGGAGCCAGCCGCCGCCCGCCCTGCGGCCCGCGCCACATCGGCCACGGCCAGCCACTCGGATGCCGCGAGCGGACCCCGCACCCCGGCACGGGTTCCCGATGCGAGCAGGAAGGTCGCGCCGTCGGCGGTGCGGTCCACACGGCGGGCGATCCGCTCGGGGAAGGCCAGGGCGACCACGAGTCCGACGCCGTCGAGGCCGGACCGGGCATCGATGGACGGAGCGACGAGGCGCTGCAGCCGCTCGACGTCGGCGCCCCACCTTCTGGCTTCCGGGGTGCGTGCTCCGCGCAGGGAGAGGAGCGCCTGCGCCACGTCGGCGTCGGCGATGCGGAGGTCGCCGCCCAGCAACGCGACGACCTCGGCGGCGAGCCGGGTGCCGACCAGAGGGCCGCCGTCGCGGAGCGCGCGAGCGAGGCGAGGGTCGGCGGGTATGCGGGCCAGTGCGCGGCCCTCGTCGGTGGCCCTGCCGTCGTCGTCGATCGCGCCGATCCCGCGCAGCACCGCGAGGGCGTCGGCCAACGCGTCGGCGGGCGGCCGGTCGATCATGCGGAGGCCCGCTCCGCCCGGGGCGCCCCAGCAGCTGAGCAGAAGAGCGGCGTCGGCGAGATCGGCGGTCGCGATCTCCGGTGTCGGACGGGCGGGAGCCGCCGCGTACGTCCGCTCGTCGACGCAGCGCACGACGATGCCGGGGCCCTGCCGCGCCGCGCGACCGGCGCGCTGCACACTCGTCGCCCTGGACGCTGCAGAGGTGACGAGTCCGCTCATGCCGCGGGCGGCATCGCGCTGCGGCTGCCTCGCGAGGCAGCTGTCCACGACGAGGCGCACGCCGGGCACGGTGAGCGACGACTCGGCGAGCGAGGTCGTGACGATGATGCGCGGCGGGTCCGCGGGGCGGCGGCCGCGGATCACCGCATCCTGGTCCTCGGCGCGGAGCTGGCCGTGCAGCTCGCGCACGTCGAACCCGTCGCCGGCGTCTCTGACGCGGCGCGCGATCTCGGACACCTCTCTGGCGCCAGGTGCGAAGACGAGCACGTCGGCGGTCGGGTCGTCGCGGATCAGCTCGCGTGCGGCGGACGCCGTCGTGCGGGCGACATGGTCGAGGAACGTCCAGGTCACCCCGCGTTCGTCGAGCCGCGGAGCCGGGCTCGGCGCCCAGCGTTCGGTGAGCGGGAAGGCGGGGACGGCGTGATCGACGACCGGGGCGGGGCCGTCGTCGGTGCCGATGACCGTGGCGATGCGTTCGGCGTCGAGGGTCGCCGACATGGCGATGAGTGCGAGGTCGTCGCGCAGCTCCCTGACCTCGGAGAGCAGGCCGATCAGCAGGTCGGTCTCCAGTGCGCGCTCGTGCACCTCGTCGATGATCACGGCGTCCACGCCGTCGAGGCCCGGGTCGTCCAGCATCCGACGCAGGAGCACGCCGGCGGTGACGAACTCGATGCGCGTGTCCCGGCCGGCCGTGCGCTCGCCGCGGACGGTGAATCCGACGCGGGTGCCGAGCGGTGAGCCGTCGAGTTGCGCGAGCCGACGGGCTGCCGCCCTCGCGGCGACCCTGCGCGGCTGGGTGACGATCACGCGACCCGTCGAGCGGTTCGCGAGCAGAGGAGGCACGAGCGTGGTCTTGCCGGTACCGGGCGGTGCGCTCACGACCACCGCGGCGCTCGTGTCGAGGGCTGCGGCGAGGTCGTCGAGACCGGCGGCGAACGACAGACCCGCACCGATCGTGCCGAGATCGAAGGCGCGCGTCTCGGTCATTCTTCGAGTGTAGGCATCGCGGCCGGAGACGACGGATGCCGCGACCCTTCAGGGCCGCGGCATCCGTTCCGCATCTCCGCTCAGTCCGCGGCGGGCGGCGGGGGAGTGGTGGGCTTCGGCTGACGCACCGCCGGGGCCGAGGAGGCGGCGACGGCCTCGCCGATGCCGCGGCCGACGGCCTGACCCTGGATGATCGCGGCGAGGTCGAGACCGGTGGCAGCGCTGACGCTGTCGAACACCGACTTCATGGCCTTGGCGCTGTC
>JAGIAK010000014.1 GCA_017744855.1 Microbacterium sp. | reverse complement strand
GACCGGAGGAGCGGAACACGTCGATCTTGAGGTCGTTCTGGTTGATCGCGATCTCGTCGGGCTCGTCGACCTCGGGGAACACGAGCACGCCGGTGGTCGAGGTGTGGATGCGCCCCTGGGACTCCGTGGCCGGCACACGCTGCACGCGGTGCACGCCGCCCTCGTACTTCAGGTGCGCCCACACGCCCTGCGCCGGGTCGCTCGAGGAGCCCTTGATCGCGACCTGCACGTCCTTATAGCCGCCGAGATCGGACTCGTTGCGCTCCAGGAGCTCGGTCTTCCAGCCCTTGGACGCCGCGTACTGGACGTACATGCGCAGCAGATCGGCGGCGAACAGGGCGCTCTCGGCGCCGCCCTCCCCCGCCTTGATCTCCATGATCACGTCACGGGCGTCGTCGGGGTCGCGCGGGATGAGCAGTCGACGCAGCTTCTCCTGCGCGGCCTGCAGCCCCTCCTCCAGAGCGGGGACCTCGTCGGCGAACGCCTCGTCCTCGCGGGCGAGCTCGCGCGCCGCATCCAGATCCTCGGCCGCCGCCACCCACGCACTGTGGGCGGCGACGATCTTCGACAGCTCCGCATAGCGGCGGTTGACGCGCTTCGCGCGGGCCGCGTCGGCGTGCACCGCCGGGTCGGAGAGCTCCTCCTGCACCCGGCGATGCTCGTCGATCAGAGTCTGGACGGACTCGAACACGTCGCGCCTCAGCGGATGTTGCTGTCGTGCCCGTGCGCGCCAGAGGGCAGCGTCGGGATCGACTTCTGCATCTGCACGAGGAACTCCACGTTGGAGTGGGTCTCCTTGAGCTTGCCCAGCACGACCTCGAGGGCCTGCTGCTGGTCGAGTCCGGCCAGCGCGCGGCGGAGCTTCCAGGTGATCTTGACCTCGTCGGCCGAGAGCAGCATCTCCTCGCGGCGGGTGCTCGACGCGTTGACGTCGACCGCCGGGAAGATCCGCTTGTCGGCGAGGGCGCGCGACAGGCGCAGCTCGCTGTTGCCGGTGCCCTTGAACTCCTCGAAGATGACCTCGTCCATCTTGGAGCCGGTCTCGACGAGCGCGGTGGCGAGGATCGTGAGCGATCCGCCGTTCTCGATGTTGCGCGCGGCGCCGAAGAAGCGCTTGGGCGGGTACAGCGCCGAGGCGTCGACGCCGCCGGTCAGCACGCGACCGGAGGCCGGGGCCGCCAGGTTGTACGCGCGGCCGAGGCGGGTGATCGAGTCGAGGAGCACGACGACGTCGCGACCGAGCTCGACGAGGCGCTTCGCACGCTCGATGGCCAGCTCGGCGACGGTGGTGTGGTCCTCGGCGGGGCGGTCGAAGGTCGAGGCGATGACCTCACCCTTCACCGAGCGCTCCATGTCGGTGACCTCTTCGGGGCGCTCGTCGACGAGCACGACCATGAGGTGCACCTCGGGGTTGTTCTGCGCGATCGCGTTGGCGATCTGCTGCAGCACGATGGTCTTGCCCGCCTTCGGGGGCGCGACGATGAGGCCGCGCTGGCCCTTGCCGATCGGGGCGACCAGGTCGATGATGCGCTGGGTCAGCTTCTCGGGCGCCGTCTCCAGGCGCAGGCGCTCCTGCGGGTACAGCGGGGTGAGCTTGCCGAACTCCACACGGTTCGCGGCGTCGTCGACGGACAGACCGTTGATCGAGTCGACCTTGACCAGGGCGTTGTACTTCTGGCGGCCCTGCTGCTCGCCCTCACGCGGCTGCTTGATGGAGCCGACGATCGCGTCGCCCTTGCGGAGGTTGTACTTCTTCACCTGGCCGAGCGAGACGTAGACGTCGCTGGGGCCGGCGAGGTAGCCGGTGGTGCGCACGAAGGCGTAGTTGTCGAGCACGTCGAGGATGCCGGCGATCGGGATGAGCACGTCATCCTCGCCGATCTCGGTCTCGAACTCGTCGGTCGGGGTGCCGCCACGGCGCTTGTTGCGCTGACGGTTGCGGCTGTTGCCCGCACCCTGGTCGTCGTCGGACTGGGCGTTCTGCTGCGGCGACTGCTGCTGCTCGCCGGAGCCCTGCGCGTTGCCGTTCTGGCCGCGCCCGCGGTTGCGGCTACGGTTGCGGCTACGGCTGCGACCGCCCTGCTCGTCGCCGCCCTCGGCGCCGTCGCCGGAGTCGGACGACTCGGTCTTGTCCGCCGGCGCGCTCTCCGCCTTCTCGGCGGCCGGAGCGGCCTCGGTCTTCGCATCGGCAGCGGGCGCCTCGGCGGCGGGCGCCGTCTTCGTCGATGCACGGCGTCCGCGACCAGTGGTCTTGGGCGCGGCCTCGGCCGGAGCCTCCTCCGACGCCGGAGCGTCGGCCTTCACCGCTGCGGCCTTCGGCGCGTCATCGACGGGCGCCGCCTCGGCGGCCGGCGTCTCGGCCGGAGCCTCGGCATCCGCCTTCTTGGCCCGGGAGCGGCGCGGAGCAGCCTTGGCCTTGGGGGCCTCTGCGGCGTCCGCGGCCGGCGCCTCTGCGGCAGGAACCGCAGCCGGCGCCTCGGCGGCCGCCTTCTCCGCCGCGGCCTTGGCCGTGGCGGTGGTCGCCCGGCGCGGGGCGCGCTTACGTGCGGGCGCGGCCTCTGCCGGCGCCTCGGCGACGGGTGCCGCCTGGTCGTTCTGGGTCTCGGAGAAGTTCTCCACGAGTGCTCCCTCTTTGGTCTCGGAGACATGAGCGGTACGCGCACAACGGGTGCTGCGCGCGATCGCACGGGCTGGCGCTCAGCGACAGCCTGCCTTGGCACTTGTGCCAGATGGGTTCACGTGCGGGTCTTGCAGAGTTGCAATGGGGCCAGATTCACGAAACTACGTGGAGCCCTCCGCTCGATCCCCCACTGTACCACCCCGTACGTCGACGGCGAGCAGCAGGGACTCCCACGGGGTGTCGGCGGCAGCATTCGCGACCTCGACGGCATCCTGACGACTGCCGGGACCGTCGGCGAGCACGAGCACGCTGGGCCCCGCGCCGGACACGACGGCGGCGAATCCTGCGCGGCGCAGCGCCTGCACGAGCCGCTGCGTCTCGGGCATGGCCTCGGCACGGTAGTCCTGGTGGAGTCGATCGGCCGTGGCATCGAGCAGCAGCTCGGGGCTCTGGGTCAGCGCAGCGATGAGCAGTGCGGAGCGGGAGACGTTGAACACGGCATCCGCCGTCGACACCTGCGGCGGCTGCAGCGAGCGGGCCTTCGAGGTCGACATCGTGTACGTCGGCACCAGCACGAGCGGCGAGACGCCCCTGTGCACGAGCAGCTTCTTGTGCTGCGGTCCCTTCTCGCCCGTCCAGGCGATCGTGAGACCGCCGAAGAGCGCAGGCGCGACGTTGTCCGGGTGCCCCTCCAGCTCTGTCGCGAGACGCAGCAGGTCGGCGTCGTCGAACTCCACCTCACCGGCCAGCAGCCCCTTGGCCGCGAGGATGCCCGCGGTCACCGCAGCTCCGGAGGAGCCGAGGCCGCGGCCGTGGGGCACCCCGTTGGTCGCGGCGATCCGCAGACCGGGCAGCGGGCGGTCGACGTCGGCGTACACGTGGGCGATCGATCGCACGACGAGGTTCGACGCATCGCGCGGGATCTCCTCGCTGCCGGAGCCTGCGACCTCGATCTCCAGCTCCCCCGCGGGGAGCTCGGTGACCAGCAGCGTGTCGTACACGCTGAGCGCCAGGCCGAGGGTGTCGAAGCCGGGTCCGAGGTTCGCGCTGGTGGCGGGGACCGTGACCTCGACGGTGCGTCCGACCGGCATCGTCACTCGCCTTCCACGCGCAGCACGGAGACCACGCGCTCGACGACGGAGCTGTCGGCGAGGGCGACCACCGTCGCGCTCAGGGCCTCCTCCGTGGCGCGGTGCGTGCCGATGACGAGGCGGGCGGTCGGCTCGGCCTCACCCTCGACGGTCTGCACGACCGTCGCGACCGAGACGCCGCCGTCGCTGAGGATGCCGGCCACCGTCGCCAGCACGCCGGGGGCGTCGGAGACCTCGAGGGTGATCTGGTAACGCGTGGTCACGTGGCCGATGGGCACGATGGGGAGGTTCGCCCTGGTGGACTCCCCCACACCGACGCCGCCCGCGATGTGGCGGCGCGCGGCGGACACGACATCGCCGAGCACCGCGGAGGCGGTCTGCACGCCGCCGGCGCCCGCGCCGTAGAACATCAGCGAACCGGCCGCCTCCGCCTCGACGAACACGGCGTTGTTCGCACCGTGCACGTTCGCCAGAGGATGCGACTGCGGCACCAGAGCCGGGTAGACGCGCACGGAGATCGACTCGGTGCCTCCCGCCTCGATGCGCTCGCACACGGCGAGGAGCTTGATGACGAAGCCTGCGGACCGGGCCTCGGTGATCATCGACGCGGTGATCGAGGTGATCCCCTCGCGGTGCACGGCGTCGAGCGGCACCGCGGTGTGGAACGCGAGGGAGGCGAGGATGGCGGCCTTCTGCGCGGCGTCATACCCCTCGACGTCGGCGGTGGGGTCGGCCTCCGCGTAGCCGAGGCGCTGCGCGTCGGCGAGCACGTCGGCGAAGTCGGCGCCCTCGGTGTCCATGCGGTCGAGGATGTAGTTGGTGGTGCCGTTGACGATGCCCATGATGCGCACGACCCTGTCGCCGGCGAGCGAGTCGCGCAGCGGACGGATGATCGGGATCGCGCCGGCGGCGGCTGCCTCGTAGTACACCGAGGCGCCGACACGGTCGGCCGCTTCGAACAGCTCGGGTCCGTGCGTGGCGAGCAGCGCCTTGTTGGCGGTCACCACGTCGGCGCCTGAGCCGATCGCCTGGAGGATGTTCGTGCGCGCCGGCTCGATGCCGCCGATCAGCTCGATGACGATGTCGGAGCCGAGGATGAGCGACTCCGCGTCGGTCGTGAACAGCTCCTTGGGCAGCTCGACGTCGCGCGGGGCGTCGACGTCGCGCACGGCGATGCCCGCCAGCTCGAGGGACGCACCGGCACGGTCGGCGAGCTCGTCGCCGTGCCGGAGCAGGAGCGCTGCCACCTGGGAGCCCACGGCGCCCGCGCCCAGCAGGGCCACTCGAAGTCGTCGGTACTCGCTCATTTCGCCGCTCCTGCGTCGCTCGTGGTCATGGGTTCCTCCGGAAGGTCGATCGGTGTGTGCTCGTCGGCCCGGCCGTCTGTCAGCGGCGGCGTCAGCGCTCGTCGTCGATGGCGACGGCGTCGAGGCCGGCATCCCGCGACAGCACGTCGGCGATGCTCTCGCCCCGCACGATGACGCGCGCCCTGCCGCCGTGGACGGCGACGATGGGCGGACGGGGCACGTGGTTGTAATTGCTCGACAGAGACGCGCAGTACGCGCCGGTCGCCGGCACGGCCAGCAGGTCGCCAGGCACGAGGTCGTCGGGCAGGTACTCGTGGTCGACCACGATGTCGCCGGACTCGCAGTGCTTGCCGACGACGCGGCTGAGCTGCGGGGCGCCGACGCCGAGGCGCGAAGCCAGTCGTGCGGAGAACTGTGCTCCGTAAAGCGCTGGGCGGGCGTTGTCGCTCATGCCGCCGTCGACGCTCACGTAGCGGCGCACCGCGCCCGACTCGAGCTCGACATCCTTTGTGGTACCCACCTCGTACAGCGTGACGCCCGCGGTTCCGACGATCGCGCGACCGGGCTCGAACGACAGCGCCGGCACGTCGATGCCCCGCGCTGCGCACCCCTCGGCGACCGCGGCGATGATCTCCGCCGCGAGGGTCTCGATCGGGGTCGGGTCGTCGACGCGGGTGTACGCGATGCCGAAGCCGCCGCCGAGGTTCAACTGCGGCACCGGCCCGTCGGCCAGCAGCGCCGCGTGCAGCTCCAGCACCCGCTCGGCCGATTCGCGGAAGCCTGCGACGCCGAAGATCTGCGAGCCGATGTGGCAGTGCAGGCCTGCGAACTCCAGACCGCGGATCTCCCTGATCCTGGCGACGGCGGTCTCCGCCTCGGCGAGGGGGAAGCCGAACTTCTGGTCCTCGTGCGCGGTGGCGAGGAAGTCGTGGGTCTCGGCGTGGACGCCGCTGATCACCCGGACGAGCACGCGCTGCACGGTGTCGGTGCGCGCGGTGATCGCGGCGAGCCGCTCGATCTCGATCGCGCTGTCGACGATGATCGTGCCGACGCCGACCTCGACGGCCCGCTCGAGCTCCTGAGTCGACTTGTTGTTGCCGTGGAAGCCGATCATGGCCGGCGCCACGCCTGCGGCGAGCGCGACCTCGAGCTCGCCACCCGTGCAGACGTCGACTCTGAGCCCCTCGTCGACAACCCACCGGGCGACGGTGGTGCACAGGAACGCCTTGCCCGCGTAATAGACCTGCGCCGTGGTGCCGTTGTCGGCGGCCGCGGCGTCGAATGCCAGACGGAACGCACGGGCACGCCCTCGCACCTCGTCTTCGTCGATGACGAGGAGCGGGGTGCCGTAGGTCTGGGCGAGCGTCGTCGCGCGGGCTCCGGCGATCTCCAGCACGCCGTCGGCGTCGCGGGCGGCGGATGCCGGCCACACCGAGGCCACGAGGTCGTTGGAGTCGTCGGGCACGACGAGCCATTCCGGGGCGAGCGAGTCGACAGGGGAGAGCAAGGAGCACCAATCGTGGATGTTCTCGGGCGGGATCGCGCACAGCGAGGTTGACCCGATTCTAAGGCACCGGCGTGCAGGGCCGATCACGGTGACGCGCCGCGTCAAGCCCCTGGGCGGGTACCGCGCCTGCTCGTATGGTGGGGCGTGATGAGTACGACGACTCCCCCCGCCGACCCCGGCCGTCCCGGCGCGATCCCGCGGCTGCTCGCCGCCGTCGTGCGGTGGGCGCTGACGTTGCGGCCGGTGCGCGCGGCGCTGCTGTACGCGGAGCGACGCGGACCGATGCTCGCAGACAGCATCACGTACCGCGCCCTGTTCAGCGTCTTCGCCGGCGTGCTGCTGGGCTTCTCCGTCGCCGCGCTGTGGCTCGCGGGGAATCCTGTGGCGTGGGCGGCGATCGTCGACGCGGTGCAGAGCGCGGTGCCCGGCCTCATCGGCGAGCACGGTGTGATCGACACCGATGCGCTGCGTCAGCCGGTGTCCCTGTCGATCGCGGGAATCGTGTCGCTGGTCGGTCTGGTGGGTGCGGCGCTCGGCGCGATCGGGTCGCTGCGCACGGCGGTCCGGCTCATCGCCGGAACCGCGCAGGACGACGTGCTGTGGGTCTGGGTGGTGCTGCGCAACCTGCTGCTGGCCGTGGGGATCGGCCTCTCCTTCGTCGTCTCCGCCACGCTCACCATCGCCGGACGCATCGGCATCGAGTGGCTGACGGGACTGCTCGGCCTCCCGGCCCATGCGCCGGCGGCCGTGTGGAGCATCCGCGTGCTCTCCCTCGTCGTGGTGTTCGCCCTCGACGCCGCGCTGATCGCCGCCGTGTTCCGTCTCCTCTCCGGAGTACGCGTCTCCGGGCGCGAGCTGTGGTCGGGGGCGCTGCTCGGAGGTCTCGGTCTGCTTGTACTGCAGGAGCTGTCCGGCCTCTTCGTGGGCGGCGCGACAAGCAACCCGCTGCTCGCCTCGTTCGCGACCCTGTTGGCGCTGCTGATCTGGCTGAACCTGTCGGCGCAGGTCATGCTCGTCGCCTGCGCCTACATCGTGACGGCGCATGAGGAGGCGGCCGACCGCGTGCGCGCCCGGTTCGGGGCGACGACGTTCGAGGCCAGGCGCGTGCAGCGCGCCGAGGTCGACCTGGCCATCGCGACCGCAGCGCTGCGCGCGGCGCAGGAGGCCGCTACGCCTCGGACCGGGAAGCCCTGAGGCGCCAGGCTCCGCTCTCCCCCTGCTCCCGCCAGAACGCGGCGAAGCGGCCGCCCGCGCGCCGGAGCTCGTCCACGCCGCCCTGTTCGACGACGCGTCCGCCGTCGAGGAACACAACCCTGTCGCAGCCCGCGATGCTCGCGTATCGATGGGCGACGACCACCCTGGTGCGGTCGGACGCCGAGTGCAGCGCGTCGACGACGGCCGCCTCGTTCTCGGTGTCGAGCGCGCTGGTCGCCTCGTCGATGAGGAGGATCGGCGCGCGCTTGACGAGGGCGCGCGCGATGCTCACCCGCTGACGTTCGCCTCCGGACAGCGCAGCGCCGCGCTCCCCCACCTTCCCTCGGCCGAGGCGCGCAGCGATCCCGTCGGCGCGGGCCGCGCGCAGCGCGCCCTCCACTGCGTGCGCCGGCGCCTCCGGATCCCCCACACGGACGTTGTCGTCGATCGTCCCGTCGACCAGAGCCGTCTCCTGGAACACCGCCGAGACCAGACGACGACGGGTCTCCGCGTCGAGCGACGAGGCATCGACGCCATCCACCAGGATGCTCCCGGCATCCGGGGCGTGCAGTCCCGCGATGAGCGCGAGCACCGTGCTCTTGCCCGATCCGGACGGTCCGACGATCGCGGTCGATGAACCGGCCTCGATCACGAGGTCGAGGTCGTGCAGCACCTGCGTGTCACCGTAGCCGAAGGAGACGCCGCGGAACTCGATGTGCGGCGCGGTGGTCGCCTCGCTCGTGCCCGGTCCGTGCCCGTCGACCGGGGCGTCGAGCACGGTACGGATGCGCTCGATCACCGCCAGTGTCGACTCCAGAGCGGGAGACAGCGTGGCGAGCACCGTCATCGGCTCCAGGTAGCGCACGATGACGACGATCAACGCCACGGCCTGCGGCGCATCGATCCCGCCGCGGGCGGCGAGCACGACCGTCGTACCGGCGAGCAGCACCAGCGCGAGCTGGGCCGCGATGCTGAACAGGATCTGGCCCGGCACCTGCATCAGCACCAGGCGCAGCACCGAGGAGTGCTGCGCCTGCAGAGCGTCGCCGGCGAGGCTGCGCGCGGAGTCGGCACGGCGGGCCGCACGCAGGGCCGACTGCGTGCGGGCGAACTCGAGGATCCGCTCGGTGACGGCCGCGTTGGCATCCGATGCCGCCCTGTCTGCCCGACGCGAGAGCCGTGCCGACGCCCACATCGCGGCGAGCAGGATCGGCGTGCCGAGGAGGGCGGCGACGCCGAGCGGCCAGGCGACGGGCAGCAGCGCCAGCCCGATCGCGACCGGCAGCAGCAGGGCGGACAGCAGCGGGGTGAAGAGGTAGATGAACAGGCCGACGAGGTCGGGACCGGTCGCCGCGATCGCCTGGCGGGCCGTCGCGGTGTTGTCCGCGGTGAACCAGGTGAGCCGGATGCGGCTGATCCGCTCGGCGACCGTGCGCTGGGCGTTGTCCAGCATCCCGAAGCCGAGGGCGAACCCGAGACGCGCTGCGAAAGCGTCGACCGCCCACCCGAGCACGGTCGCCACGGTCAGCGCGGCCACCCAGACCAGGGCGTCCGACGGCGCGGCGCCGAACAGCGCCGACAGCAGCGGCACGAAGAGAACGGCGCCCACGGCGCGCAGCACGACCGAGACCACGGATGCCGCGGCGTAGGCGCCGAGCCGTGGCCTCGCCGAGTCCGGGAGCAGGGAGCGGACGGTGCGGATCATCGTGCGACCTCCGAGGTGTGCGTGAGGCGGGCGTCCCACAGTCGTCGATAGGCACCGGACGCCGCGACGAGCTCGGCGTGCGTGCCCTGCTCCACGAGGCGACCGTCGTCGAGCACGAGGATGCGGTCGACGCCGGTGACGGTGTGCAGACGGTGCGCGATGACCAGCACCGTGCGTCCGCGGGTGAGCTCGTCGAGCGCGCGCTGCACGAGGTGCTCAGACTCGGGGTCGGCGAAGGCCGTGGCCTCGTCGAGCACGAGCACGGGAGTGTCGGCGAGGAGCGCCCGCGCGATCGTCAGACGCTGCCGCTCGCCGCCGGAGAGCGCGGCGTCCGGACCGAGCGGCGTGTCGTAGCCCTGCGGCATCCTCTCGATGCGCTCGTGCAGCTGCGCGGCGGCGGCCGCCGCGCGGATGCTGTCGTCGTCGGCATCCGGCCGCGCGAGGGCGATGTTGTCACGCACGGTGCCGGTGACGAGCTGCGCGTCCTGGAACACGAACCCCACCCGCGCGTACAGCTCGTCGGCGTCGAGCGTGCGCACGTCGTCCCCGCCGATGCGCACCGCGCCGGCCGTGACGTCGTGGAAGCGCGCGAGCAGCGCGGCGAGCGTCGACTTTCCCGACCCCGAGGCGCCCACGAGGGCGGTCACGGTGCCGGGTTCGAGGGTCGCGCTGACGCCGTGCAGCACCGGCACCCCCGCACGGTACGCGAACTCCACTCCGTCGAACTCCACGGTGGCGGCATCCGCCGCCGCCCTGGCCGCCGACGTCGTGCCGAGCTCCTTCTCCTCGAGCGCCACGCTGATCCGACGCGCGGCGAGCATGCCGTCGCGGAGGCCGGACAGACCGTAGCCGACGCCCAGAAGGCGCGCGCCGAAGGTCGTGCCGAGGAACAGGAACGGCAGCAGGTTCAGCGGATCCATCGTGCCGCCGACCACCAGGAGCGAGCCGGCGACGCCGATGAGCCACAGGAACGTGGTCGGACGGGTGGCCAGATCCATCACGGTCTTCGCGCCGGTGAAGGGACGCTGCCACTCGCCGAGGAAGCGCACGTACTCGTCGAGGCTGCCGCGGAACGCCGAGCCTGCTGCGCCGCCGAAGACCCGCACCACGCGCTGCCCGTCGAGGTAGGCGCCCGCCTGGTCGTTCAGCCGCTCGGTCCAGCGCTGCGCCTGGCCGATCTTCGCGCCGGAGCGCACCATCATCACCGACATGCTCACCACGTAGACGAGCACGGGCACGAGAAGCAGCAGAGCCAGTCGCGCATCGACGACGAAGAGGTAGACGAGCACGGCGACGGGAGCCACCACGGCCGCGACGGCGTCGACGACCGCATGGGTGACGAGGTAGTGCAGGGCGAGCGTGTCGTCCTGAACGAGCGTCTTGACCCTGGCGGAGCCGCGGTCGACGAACCACCCGAGCGGGATTCTCGCCAGCTTGTCGAGCAGGCGGCGGCGCAGATCGCGCTCGAATGCGGCGTCGACCGCGTGCAGCCAGAGCATGAGGCCGGCCTCGGCGAGCGCTCCCCCGCCCATCAGCGCGAGTGCGACGACACCCAGCGTCCACAGGGCGCCCGGCTCGGCGCCGGTCAACAGCAGCCGGGAGAGCTCGACGAGCAGCGCGAACGGAGCGAGCTGCAGCAGGGTGAGGAGGCCCTGCACGATACCTGCGGCGATCAGGCGCCCGCGCAGGGGGCCGAGCAGGTGGCCGGCCGCCTGCGAGTCCCAGCTGCCGCGCGCGTGCGCCGCCGCCGAGGCGACCGTCGCCGGCGGCGCAGAGACCTCCGCGGGCTCAGCGGGGGTCGGCGTCTGGAACGACGACGCCGGGGTCTCCTCCGACGGGGCAGGGGTGGGCTTCTCGTCGCGGAGCGTGCCCATCGCCCTGCCGCGGATCCAGTACGCGCGCGCCTCGATCTCGGACTTGGGGAAGCCGAACTCGCCGTGCAGTCGGTTCTTCGCATGACGGATCGTCGCCGACTCCGCACACACCCAGGCCCGCCAGTTGGACCAGTCGCGCGATTCGATGGCGGCTGCGAGGTCGCGGCCGTCGCCCCTCGGCACCCAGCGGCTGCGCAGGCGGGGATGCGGATGCAGGGGGATCAGCGCGTCGTCGGGATCGTGCTGCTCCAGGTAGAGCTCGATCGGCACGGTCTCGGGGACGACGGCCAGGATGCTGTTGATCGCCGGGATGGACGCGGCGTCCCCGACGAGGAGGTACCCGCCAGGCGGCTCGTCCGGCACCTCGAAGCGGTAGGAGCCGAGCGACATCACGGCGATGCTGTCCCCGACGGTGGCCCGCTGCGCCCAGACCGACGCGGGTCCGGCGGGCTCGTGCAGCACGAAGTCGACGGCGAACTCCCCGGTCTCCGGGTCGGACTCGGTGAACGTGTACGCCCGCTGGTGCTCGGCGGTCGATCCGGCGGGGTCGGGGAACCAGAACCGCAGCCAGGCGGTCGGCTCGACGGTGACCTCGTCGAAGAGCGTGTCCGACCTGAGCCGCACGCGGAGGAACTGCGGCGCGAGCCGTTCGGTGCCCGTCACCGTCGCGAGGTGGTCGCGCGCGCCGAAACCGCGCAGCACCGCACCCTGGAAGCCCCTGGCCATGCGTCTCCCGATCGTCGAGTTAGTTAGGTTAGCCTAACGATACTCGATCCGGGTTCTGGCGCTCAGTTTCGCGGGCAGACGCCCTTCTCCTGCAGGGCGGCGTCGGAGAGGATCGCACCGTCGACGGCGACGTCGACCACGGCCCGCGTACCGGAGATCTTCACGCTCGTCAGCGTCACACCGGCCGGGAGACGATCGGCGAGGCAGATCCGCTGCGGCTGTGTGAGGCGTTCCCCCAGCGAGCCCAGAGTCGCGCGCACCTGATCGGCGTCGAGGCTCACGCCGCCGACCGTGAGGCTCTCCGGTGTGAGATCGAGATCTCCGTCGACGATGAAAGGCGTCACGGTGAGGGTGAGCGGAACGGCCACCCCGAGCACCGGCACGGTGCCCGCGACGGTGGCGTTCGGCGCCTCCAGAGTGACGGAGTCGATGGGCAGATCAGCGCCGGCGAGCAGGTCCGCGAACTGCGACTGGTCGATGCTGACCGCGCCGGTCACACCGCCGAGGTCGCCGCCGCGCAGGGGCACGCCCGTCGCCGTCACGTCGACCGCTCCGGTGACCCCCTGCAGGGTGACGGAGTCGCTGGAGAGGTGAAGGCTGTCGAGCGTGCCGCCGATCAACTGCGGCAGCAGCACGCCGTCGGCATCGACGTCGAGCTGCTGGTCGGCGGGGAGATCGAGCTTCTCGACCACGATGGAGCGCACCACGCCGGGCAGGACGCTGCGCGCGAGCAGCTCCCCCGCCACCGCCAGCAGCGCGAGCACCACGACGACGATCAGCACCACCCAGGGCCAGCGACGACGCCGGGGCGAGCCGGCCACGGCATCCGTCTCCCGAGGGAGCGCGAGCGTAGGATGCTCGGAGTCCGCGGCCGGATACGGCAGGGTGGGGTTGTCGTCGCTCATCCTGCAATCCTGCCCTAGGGGCGGATCACATGCGTTCGGGCGCCGACACTCCGAGCAGGTCGAGACCGTTGCGGAACACCTGTCCTGCGGCGTCGTTCAGCCACAGCCGGGTGCGGTGCACGCTCTCGATCGGGTCATCGCCCTGCGGGATCACGCGGCAGTTGTCGTACCAGCGGTGGTACAGGCCGGCGAGCTCCTCGAGGTACCGCGCGACGCGATGCGGCTCGCGCACCTCGGCGGCGAACCCGACGATGCGGGGGAACTCCTGCAGGGCTCCCAGCAGGGCGCTCTCGGACTCGTGCGTGAGAGTCTCCGGCGCGAACTCCGAGCGGTCGACGCCCGAATCGGCCGCGTTGCGGGCGACGTTGTGCGTACGAGCGTGGGCGTACTGCACGTAGAACACCGGGTTGTCGTTGGTGCGCTTCCTCAGCAGCTCCGGGTCGAGGTCGAGCGGCGAGTCGGCGGGCGACCGCTCCAGGGCGTACCGCAGCGCGTCCGTGCCGATCCAGGACTGCAGGTCGTCCATCTCGATGATGTTGCCCGCACGCTTGCTCAGACGAGCACCCTTGACCGACACGAGCTGGCCGATGAGCACCTGGATGTTCTTCTCCGGGTCCTCGCCCGCCGCTCCCGCGACGGCCTTCAGGCGGTGCACGTAACCGTGGTGGTCTGCTCCGAGCAGGTAGATCTTGTTCTCGAAGCCGCGGTCGCCCTTGTTCAGGTAGTACGCGGCATCCGCGGCGAAGTACGTGTACTCGCCGTTGGAGCGGCGGATCACACGGTCCTTGTCGTCGCCGAAGTCGGTGGTGCGCACCCACACCGCGCCGTCCTCGTCGAACACGTGGCCCTGCTCGCGCAGGCGGTCGAGCGCCTGATCGATGAGGCTCGTGCCGTCTTCGCCCTTCGCGTGCAGGGTGCGCTCCGAGAACCAGACGTCGAAGGGCACGTTGAAGCGCGCGAGGGATGCCTGGATCTCGGCGAGCTGGAAGGCGTACGCCAGGTCCCTGGCGACGACGAGCTGCTCGTCCTCCGGCAGACCGAGCAGGTCGGGACGCGCCTCCAGCACCCGTCCGGCGAGCGTCGTGATGTACTCGCCGGGGTAGCCGCCCTCCGGCGTCGGCCGGCCGTTGGCTGCGGCGACGACCGACAGGGCGAATCGCTCCATCTGGGCGCCCGCGTCGTTGATGTAGTACTCGCGCACGGCGTTCGCGCCGCTGGCGAGCAGCAGTCGGACGATCGAGTCGCCGAGGGCGGCCCAGCGCGTGTGGCCGATGTGCAGCGGGCCGGTCGGGTTCGCCGAGACGAACTCGACGTTCACGCTCACACCCTGCTGGGAGTCGTTGCTCCCGTACGCGTCACCGGCCTCGACGATCACCTTCGCCAGCGCGCCGGCCGCTGCGGCGTCGAGGCGCACGTTGATGAACCCCGGGCCTGCGACCTCGGCGCTCGCGACGCCGTCGACCTGCGCGAGGCCGTCGGCGATCTGCTGTGCGAGCTCGCGGGGATTGGTGCCCAGCGACTTGGCCAGACGCATCGCGATGTTCGACGACCAGTCGCCGTGGTCGCGGTTGCGGGGCCGGTCCAGCACGATGTCGGATGCCGCGAGCGCGACGGGCTCGCCGGGACGTCGTTCCTCGGCGATCGGTGCGAGGACGGCGAGGAGGGCTTCGGCGAGGGTTTCAGGAGTCATAGACCACCCAGTTTACGGCGCGTCCGAGCCTCGGAATTTGCATGCGCTCCGCCGTGATCTACCCTCATGCCATGAAGGCCGCCGTCTCCCGTCGCCCGCTGCGGTTCGCCGCGGCCGTCGTCGCACTCCTCGCGGCTCTCGCCGCATGCGTCCTCGGGGCGTGGCGGCCATGGGCGCCGCTGTCGACGACCGACGCCTCGGCCTCCGGAACGGAGACCGCGATCGTCGCCCCGGCGCCGCTCGTGCTGCCGGAGCATCCGACCGTCCTCGTGTTCGGCGACTCGTGGACCTACGGGTCAGCGGCGACGGTCCCCACGCTCGGGTACGCCTACCTGCTCGCCGACCTCCTCGACGGGAGCACCGTGGTGAAGGGCGTGCGCGGGAGCGGCTATCTGAAGCCCGGCATCGACGGTCCAGCGTACGGCGAGCGCATCGCCGCGCTCGACCCTGCGCTCGCCCCCGACCTCGTCATCATCCAGGGCTCGATCAACGACAGGTCCCTCGGCGAAGTCGGCTACCGCGAGGCGGTGACGTCGGCCTGGGACGCGATGGCGGCGATCTACCCGAAGGCGCAGATCGTCGTCCTCGGCCCGGCTCCTCACGTGCTCCCGGTGGGCGGCGGCACCGCGCGCATCGACCGCGATCTCTCCGCTCTCGCGGCGGCACGCGGTTGGTGGTACATCTCGCCCGTCGCCGAGCACTGGATCACGACGGGGAACTATCTCGACGTGATCGACGTGGAGGTCGGGAGGCGCCATCCGTCGACCGCCGGCCACCACTATCTGGCCGAGCGCCTCGCCGCCGACCTCGACGCGCTGCGCGGCGCGCCCGTGACGGAGGCGGGTTCGAAGTCGAGTCCCCAGCAGTGATAGTGTCGACCGGTGCGCCTCCGTAGCTCAGGGGATAGAGCGCCGGTTTCCGGTACCGTAGGTCGGGGGTTCGAATCCCTCCGGGGGCACAGACATGAAGAGGTCCGCCAGGTGGCGGGCCTCTTCGCATTTCCGGGATCTTCTTACTCATTCCGCTCATATGGCGTCGGCGATTCCGCTCGATCCGCAGTTTTCTCATCAGCGGGTGTACGGCGGCTTTTCCCGAGAATACTTGCTTCTCTCATGGTACGATAAAACCATGGCATTCCGAGAAAATGAGCGGGCGCTCTCCCTCCTGATGAACGCCATACCCTCGGATCTCGCGCCCCACCGGGACGGGAGTCTCGTGCGCGCGACACTCGGACACGAGGCATGGGCCTTCCATCCGGTGTGGGCGGGCGAAGGACTTCCTGCCGACGCGCGGAGGGTGCGGAACGAGATCGTTCACGGCCTCAGCGCGGCCCGAGAGCCGGCGACTCCCGTCGTCATGGCACGGCACCTGAGCTCTGGTGCCCGCAAGTTCCTCGACGAGGAAGGGCTGTCCTGGGCGGACGCAACCGGGCACGCCCAGCTCGTCGTGCCCGGCCGGCTCTACATCAGCCGGCTCGACCCGACCAGAGCACGCCCGGCGACGACCTTCAGGTGGTCTGCCGCCGCCGATGCGATCGCCGAGACTCTACTGATCAGCCGGCTTCGGAACGGCGCAGACCGCCCGGTCGACCGGTTGTCGACCATCGCGGAGATCAGCGGGGTCTCACCGGCACACGCCGCACGGATTCTTCGCCAGTTCGACGACCTGGGGTACACGGCGAAGATCGGAGCCGAACGAGGCAGTTCCGCTGCCCGCGAGTTCGGTGCGCCCGGACGCATGCTCAGCGATTGGGCCGGACACTACGCCACGGCGGGCGGACAGGAGCCGCTGGCCGAGTTCCACGTACCCTGGCGCGAACCGCAGCGATCGATCTCTATGCTCGCCGAGACCCTTCACGCGCAGGACTGGGCGCTGACCGGCGAAGCGGGAGCCGATCTCATCGCGCCGCACCTGACCAGCGTGCCCGCCGTGGATGTGTACGTCGGCGAAGATCAGCTGCGGGACGCGAGTCGACTGCTGGCCCGACAGGCGCAGGTGACCGAGGTGCACACGGGCGGACGCATCCGTGTCCGTGAAGCCGCGCCGCACGTGATCCGCCTCCGCAACGAAGTTCGCGACGCGTATGTCGCATCACCGGTGCGGGTCTACGCCGACCTACTCAGGCACCGCGGGCGCTCGGCAGAGGCGGCGGAGTTCCTTCGCGAGGTGGCGATTGGATTCTGAACCGCGCAGCCCGGAATCACGAGCGCGAAACCAGGAGGCGTTGATCAGGTTCGCACTGCTCGTCGGTGAGCATGCCCGGGACTTCGTGGTCATCGGTGGACTCAATCCCGACTTGCTCGCACCGGAGGCGCCCGTCCCCCATCAGGGCACGACCGACGTCGACCTCCTCTTCGCCCTGGGATTCGATGACGTAGACGAGGCGTCCGACTTCGCCTGGATCGACGAGGCCCTCGCCGAAGGCGGGTTCACCTCTGCCAACAAATGGCGCTGGGACGCGGTTCTGGGAGATGCCCACGTGCGTTTCGAGTTCCTCTGCGATGTCTGGGATCACACTGCAGACACCGTTCCTCTCCCGGGTTCCAACGCCGTCGCGAGCAAGATCGCCGGTCCGGGCGCGGCTCTCGCACTCCCCATCGACCGCGAACTCCCCGTCTCCCGTGCGATCCACGCGGATCACGCCGACGCCCCGGAGAGCGTGACCCTGCGCTTCGCGAACCTCGGCGGCTATCTCTTGGCGAAGGCAGCCGCCGCCGTCGAGCGGACCTTGGCAAAAGACAAGTACGACCTCATGTACGTGATTCTCTACAACGACGGCGGCGCCGATGCGGCGGCATCTGCTGTCGCATTCCAGCTCGATGCCGTCGGCGATACGGCATCCGCTGATCACATCCGTGATGCCATGAAGAGGTTCCTGGACCCCAGCGGCATGTGGGCAGGCAGGTTCGCCTCGTCGATGATCCTCGCAGGCGACTCCGCACCCGAGGAACAGCTCCGGACCGACGCGGCCATGGGCGCTCGGACGTTCCTCGACAGACTCGACACTCTCGGCGTGTAACCGCCGTTCGACCGCGCGAGAAGAATCCTTCAGTCCCCACGGTCGAGGTCGTCGAGCAGCTCGACGGCTGCACGGGCGTAGTCGCCGATCCAGCGGTCGAAGATGCGCTTGATCGGTAGCGGGGCGAGTGTGAGCTCGCGCTCCCTCCCCTGCCTGCGGCCGATCACCAGCTCCGCGCGCTCGAGGACGCGCAGATGCTGCAGCACCGTGGTGCGGTCGAGCTCGGGGAACTGCGCGCAGAGCGCCCCCGTCGTGCAGGGAGCCGCGCGGAGCGCGTCGAGCATGCGCCTCCTGACAGGGGCGGCGAGCGCCTTGAAGACGAGGTCGTCGTCGGACACCCTCGCACGCTCATCGGACATGTTGTAATCTTACAACATGTCAGAATCCGAACCGCTCACCGCACTCTCCTTCACGGTCTCGGGTCGCGTCGCCCGCCCGATCGCCGAGGTCTACGACGCGGTCGCAGACCCGCAACAGCTCACCCGCTACTTCGCGACGGGAGGCGCCAGAGGGCGCCTCGAACCGGGCGCCGAGGTGAGCTGGGACTTCGCCGACTTCCCCGGCCGCTTCCCCGTGACGGTCGTCGAGGCCGACGCCCCGCACCGGATCGTCATCGAATGGGACGGCCGGAACACCGCGTCGGAGTCAGGCCGCACCAGGACGACGTTCGCGTTCTCCGCCATCGACGACGGCGCACGCACGCTCGTCACCATCACCGAGGAGTCCTGGCGCGCGACGCCGGACGGGGCGACGTCGGCCTTCGGCAACTGCGAGGGCTGGACGGGCATGCTCGCGGCCATGAAGGTATGGCTCGAGCACGGCATCTCCCTGCGCGAGGGCTTCTACAAGTAGATCCGACGCCGGCTCAGATGCGGCCGCGCACGGGTGTGCGGTCGGCGGGGTCGCCGCCCTCTGGCATCGTCATCTCTGCGCGCACCCCGAGCAGACGCACCTCGCGCTCCTGGTCGAGCGTGGCGCCGAGGGCGACGGCGGCGCGGATCACCTCGTCGCGGTCGGAGGTCGGAGCGGCGAGCTTGCGTCCGAAGGTCTTCGTCTCGAACGGGGCGTACCGCACCTTCAGATGCACTCGCAGGACGGGCCGCCCCTCCGCGGCGCAGTCGTCGAACGCCCGGCCGGCCAGATCTCTGAGCGCCGTCTCGACGGCATCCGGCGTGGTGAGGTTCTCCTGGAACGTCGTCTCCCTGCTGTGGCTGCGCGCCACCCAGGGCGTGTCGTCGACCACGCTCGGGCCGATGCCCGAGCCCAGCCCGTGGTACCAGACGCCCATCTTCGGGCCGAACTCCGCGACCAATTCCGCCTCGTCGGCGTCGGCGAGCCGGCGCACCGTGTCGATGCCGTGGGCGGCCAGTCGCGCGCTCACCTTCGGCCCAACGCCCCAGAGGTCGCGCGTGCGCTTCTCCCCCATCACCGCGAACCAGTTCTCCGCCGTGAGCCGGAACACGCCCTGCGGCTTGCCGAACTCCGTGGCGATCTTCGCGCGCACCTTGTTGTCGCCGATGCCGACGGAGCAGTGCAGACCGGTGGCATCGAAGACGGCCGACTGCACGGCGCGAGCGACGGCCTCGGGATCGTCGGCCACCACGCCGAGGAAGCACTCGTCCCAGCCGATCACCTCCAGCACCACGCCGGGAAGCGCCCGCAGCGTCGACATCACCTCGTCCGACGCCTCTTCGTACGCCTCGTGGTCGACGGGCAGGAACACCGCATCGTCCGGTGCCTTCCGCGCGGCGATCCGCAGCGGCATCCCCGAGCCGATCCCGAACGCGCGCGCCTCGTACGATGCGGTCGAGACCACGGCGCGTTCCGTGGTGTCACCGCGCCCGCCGACGATCACCGGCAGCCCGGCGAGCTCCGGTCGCCGTCGGATCTCCACCGCGGCGATGAACTGGTCCATGTCCACGTGCAGCACCCAGTCGGCCATGGATCGAGTGTGACCGCTCGCGCGGCCGTTGTCACCCGGTGCGCGGTCAGGCGAGCGCGACGGCGAGCGCCGTCACCACGACCGCGAGCAGAGGCAGAGTGCCCTGCATGGCCGCGGCGCGGAGCTTCGTGCGGTCCGAGAGCACGAGCACGAGGGCTGCGGCGAGCATCATCCCAGCGCCGGCGAACACGAGCGTGAGACCGACGGTCGCCTGCCCGGCGAGCACCAGCGCGATGCCGAGGAGCACGGTCAGCGCAAGGAACAGGTTGTAGAAGCCCTGGTTGAACGCCAGCTGCTTCATCGTGATCGCATCCTGCTCGCTTGCGACGCCGAAGACCTTGCGCGTCGATGGTTCCGTCCACTTCAGGGACTCGAGCGCGAAGATGAAGACGTGGAAGGCGGCCGCGGCGGCGGCGAGCACGAGACCGGCGATGAGCATGTGTCGATTCTGCCGGATACCGGCGCCGCTCACACCAGGAAGATCGACAGCAGCCCTGGATTGTGCGCGTGCACGAGCACTCCGAACACGACGGCGTCGAACAGCAGGTGCACGGTGACGACGTAGGCGAGAGAGTGCGTGCGCAGGAAGATGACCCCCTGCAGCAGCGCGAACGGGATCGTGAGCACCGGTCCCCACGCGCGATACCCGAGCTCCCAGAGGAACGAGACGAACACGATCGCCTGCAGCACGTTGGCGAGGGCGTCGGGGAAGTGACGCCGCAGCAGCGCGAACACCGTGCAGATGAAGAACAGCTCGTCCCAGATCCCCACCGCGCCGACGCCCACGAAGAGCCGGGCGATGAGCTCGGGGCTGTCGACGACGGGCCAATTCAGGTAGACGCCGCTGGTGATGAAGTAGAAGGGCAGGATCAGCCAGCCCAGCACCAGCACGGCCACCAGCCAGCCCCATTGCAGCCGCCCCCACCGGCGGCGCGCACGCCAGGGGAAGGCGATCGCACGGTCGCGGAAGACGGCGCGCGACACGAGGTACGGCAGGGCGACGGCACCACCGAGAGCCAGCGTGAACCGCAGCATGGCCAGATCGTCGAGCTCCGCTGCCAAGGGGATGACGCTCACGACGAGCAGGCCCAGCGCGATCAGCGAGAGATCACGAGTCAGAGACGGACGTCGACGGATGCCGAGCAGCAGCCCGGCGCCTGGCGTCAGATCGCCGTCGCCGGGACGGGCGCGCTCGATCAGCCAGGCGGACCCGACGCCCAGCGCCAGCAGCAGCCAGCCGAGCCAGGGCGCCCCGACCACGAAGAACGCCGGTGCCGATGCGCAGACGAGCAGGGCGGATGCGACGCCGGGCCATGAGGCCTCCGAACGCCACCCCTCGGTCATGCGCGGTTCGCGCGCCGATACACGAGGTCGCGGATGTCGCGTCCCTTCGCGATGCCCTTGCGTTCGAACGCCGTCATCACCCGCCCGTCGAAGCGCTCCGCCCACTCCCCGTCGAACGCGCGCTCGAAGAGAGGGTCGGCGTCGAGCACCTCGCGCATCTGCAGCGCGTAGTCCTCCCAGTCGGTGGCGAGCCTCAGCAGTCCGCCGTCGCGCAGGGCGCGTGCGGCGGTGGCGCCGAAGCCCTCGCGGACGAGCCGGCGCTTGGTGTGCTTCGTCTTGTGCCAGGGGTCGGGGAAGAAGATCCACACCTCGGCGGCCGCCGCCTCCGGAAGGTACGAGGACAGCACCTCGGGAGCGTTCGCCTCGACGAGGCGCAGGTTGCGTGCGCCCTCGCGGTCGGCGTCGAGCATGGTGCGCGCGAGTCCGGCACGGAACACCTCGACGGCGAGGAAGTCGTCGCCGGGTCTGCTCGTCGCGGCCGACACGATCGCATGCCCCTGCCCTGAGCCGACCTCGACGAACAGGTCGGCCGTGCGTCCGTACTCGGCGGCGGGATCGAGCCGGGCGTCGGGGTGCACCGACGTCCACGCGATGCTCCTCGGCACGTCGAGCAGGTAGTGCGGCGCGAGCTCCGCGAAGGCGCGCTCCTGCGCGTCGGACATCCGGCCGCTGCGGCGCACGAAAGACACCGGCTCGTCGCGGAAGATACGGGGTTCGGGCATGCTTCCAGGGTAGTCGGCGGATGCCGCGACAACCGCCCCGTCAGCGGCCGGCAGGCTCCGTGACGAAGTCGATGAGCTCCTCGACCCGCCCGAGCAGCTCCGGCTCCAGGTCGCGGTACGTGTGCACCTTGGAGAGGATGTGCTGCCACGCCCTGGCCGTGTCGGCCTGCGTCTCGTGCGGCCAGCCGAACGCGCGGCAGATGCCGATCTTCCACTCGATGCCGCGCGGGATCACCGGCCACTTCGCGATGCCGAGAGCACGAGGTGTCACGCACTGCCACACGTCGATGAAGGGATGCCCGACGATGCGCACATGGCGTCCGTGCGGCCCGCGCGCGACGGCATCCGCGATCCGGGACTCCTTGGACCCTGGCACCAGGTGGTCGACGAGCACGCCGTAGCGACGGGTCGCGCTCGGCGGCTCTTCGGCAAGCAGATCGTCGAGCAGGTCGACGCCCTGCAGGTACTCGACCACCACGCCCTCGACGCGCAGATCCGCGCCCCACACCTTCTCCACGAGCTCGGCGTCGTGTCTGCCCTCGACCAGGATGCGGCTGGGCAGCGCGACGCGTGCCCGCTGGTCGGCCACTGCGAACGATCCGGACGCCGTGCGGCGTGCGCCCTGCTCGGCGGCCCGCGGCGGCGTCAGCCGCACCGGCGTGCCGTCGATCAGGAATCCACCGCCGAGCGGGAACAGGCGCCTGCGCCCCTTCCAGTCCTCGAGCTCGACGTTCCCGCCCTGCACCTTCGTCACGGCGCCGCAGAACCCGTCGTCGGCGACCTCCACGACCAGGTCGACCTCTGCTGGCACCTGTGCGACCGGCTTCGCGGCACGCTCGCGCCAGCCGGCGGCGAGCACGTCCGATCCGTATCTGTCGTCCATGCCCTCCAGCGTATGTGTCTCCGCTGACGGCGAACGGCGATACCGCTCCCGGCGCTGTCGCGTGTCGGCGTGTGTGCATAGACTCGACCCATGGGGGCACGGCATCTGGTCGGAGGGATCGGGATGAGGACTCGCTGGCTGGCGATCGCCGCGATGGTGCTGGGCGCCGTGACGGGAGCGTTGACCGTCGGAGCCGCCTCCGCGACCGATCCGGTGCACATCGACACCTCGTCGCATGTCACCGATGAGGCCGGAGCGCTGTCCGCCGCCGAGCTCGCCACCGCGCAGGACCGGCTCAGAGAGCTGAAGAAGGCGAGCGACGTCGACCTCTTCGTCGTGTACGTCGACAGTTTCACCGACCCCTCGGATGCCGCAGGCTGGGCCGACCGCGTCGTCGCCGACAATCAGCTGGGCACGCGCGACTACCTTCTCGCGGTGGCCATCGACGACCGCAACTACATCTTCAGCGCCGACCCCTCAGGCCCGATCAGCGCCTCGCAGCAGGATGCGATCGAGCGGGTCGTCGAGCAGCATCTCAGCGACAGCGACTGGGCTGGCGCGATCACCGCGGCTGCCGACGAGATCCAGGGCGACGGCGGTGCCGGCGCGTTCCGCGTGATCCTGATCGTCCTCGCGATCGTGGTGCTCGCGATCGTCGTCTGGCTGATCGTGCGGCAGGTCGGGAGGTCGCGCCGAGCCGCCGAGGCCCGCCGTCGCGGGGCCATGCCCGAGAAGGCCGACCCGAACGACCCGTTCTCGACCCTCACCGACGAGCAGGTCCAGTCGCAGGCCGGTGTCGCGCTGGTGCGCGCCGACGACGCGATCACCTCGAGCACCGAAGAGCTCGGCTTCGCCGTCGCCCAGTTCGGCGATGAGGCCACAGCGACGTTCACCGCGGCCATCGAGACGGCGAAGGCGAAGATGGCCGAGGCGTTCGACCTGAAGCAGAAGCTCGACGACGAGATCGAGGACTCGGTCTTCGACCGCCGCACCTGGCATATCCACATCATCCAGCTGTGCGCCGAGATCGACGACGTGCTCGACGACAACACCGAGGCCTTCGACGCGCTCCGCAAACTCGAGCAGAACGCCCCTCAGGAGCTGGAGCGCGTGCGCACGGAGCGCGCGGCGGCGCAGCCTCTCCTCTCCGGCACGCAGGCGGCGCTCGATGCGCTGCGATCCCGGTACGACGCCGCAGCGCTGGCGACCGTGGCGGACAACCCGGCCCAGGCGCACGAACGCATCGGGCTCGCCGACCGTTCGATCGATGCTGCGGCCCAGGCGATCGCAGAGGGACGCTCAGGCAACGCGGCGTTCGCGATCCGCACCGCCGAGCAGTCCGTCGCCCAGGCAGCGCAGCTCGCGCAGGCGATCTCCACGCTCGGCTCCTCGCTCGCAGGACTGGAGACGCAGGCTGGCGCGCTGATCGCCGAGCTCCAGAGCGACATGGGCACGGCCCAACAGCTCCCCGACCCGACAGGGGCGATCTCCGCTGCGATCTCCGCGACCGCCCAGCAGGTGCAGGTCGCGCAGCAGGGGCTCGGCGCCACGCTGCGCGACCCGCAGCGCGTGCTCGACGCGCTCACCGTCGCCAACTCCCAGATCGACGCCGCGATCGCGCAGGGCCGCGAGAGCGTCGAGCGTGCACGTCGCGACCAGCAGGTACTGGATCAGACGATCGCGCAGGCCGATGCGCAGATCAGGGCCGCGCGCGATTTCATCCAGACGCGCAGGGGCAGCATCGGCTCGCAGGCGCGCACCAGGCTCTCCCAGGCCGAGGCGGCGATGACGCAGGCTCAGGCGCAGCGAACCGTCGATCCCGGTCAGTCGCTGAGCGCGGCACGCAGCGCGCTCGACCTGGCGCGTCAGGCCACGTCCTACGCCCAGTCCGACGTCTCCTCCTACGACCAGCAGGCATACGGCGGGCAGAGATCGGACGACGACTGGAGCGGCGGCCTCTTCGGCGGCTCCGGCTCGCGCTCGAACGACTCCGGCCTCGCCGGCGACATCCTCGGCGGCATCATCGGCGGGCTGTTGTCCGGAGGAGGCGGCGGTTCGTCGCGCCGCAGCAGCGGATGGCGGTCGAGCGGGGGCGGCGGCTTCCGCAGCTCCGGCTTCGGCGGCGGAGGCGGCGGACGAAGCTCCGGCGGCGGACGTCGCACCGGAGGAGGACGCTTCTGAACCTCTTCGATCCCCCAACCTCATAGACACGTACGCAAAGATCTCGATCAGGACCCTCTGAAAGGAAACCGCATGGCCAAGCAGTCCATCTTCGGGCGAATCTCCACCCTCGTCCGCGCGAACATCAACGCCCTCCTCGACTCCGCCGAGGACCCGCAGAAGATGATCGATCAGCTCGTCCGCGACTACACCAACAACATCGCCGACGCCGAGTCCGCGATCGCCGAGACCATCGGCAATCTGCGTCTTCTCGAGCGCGACCACGAGGAGGACGTGCAGTCCGCCACCGAGTGGGGCAACAAGGCTCTCGCCGCCAGCCGCAAGGCCGACGAGATGCGCACCGCAGGCAACGCCGCGGATGCCGACAAGTTCGACAGCCTGGCGAAGATCGCCCTGCAGCGTCAGATCAGCTCCGAGCGCGAGGCCTCCGCGGCTGAGCCGCAGATCGCCGCGCAGACGGAGATCGTCGACAAGCTCAAGACCGGCCTCAACGGCATGAAGGAGAAGCTGGGCGAGCTGAAGAACAAGCGCAGCGAGCTCCTCGCGCGCGCCAAGGTCGCCGAGGCGCAGACCAAGGTCCAGGACGCGGTCTCCTCGATCAACGTCCTCGACCCCACGAGCGAGCTCGGCCGGTTCGAAGACAAGGTCCGCCGCCAGGAGGCGCTCGCCCAGGGCAAGGCGGAGCTCGCCGCCTCCAGCCTCGACGCGCAGTTCGAGAGCCTCGAGGACCTCGGAGAGCTCACCGAGGTCGAGGCGCGCCTCGCCGAGCTCAAGGCGGGCGGTTCCGCCGCTCCCCGCCAGGCCATCGAAGGCTCCTGACACACCCCGCGGGTGCCCCGGACCGGTCCGGGGCACCCGCCTCTCTCTTCTCTGGAGGCATCCGATGAGATTCCTCGTGGTCCCGCAGTGGCAGGGCTCCCCCTCCGCGCGGGCGATGCTCCTGATCGACGGCGCCTCGGCCATCGCCGGCGACCTCCCCCGCGCTGCCACCACCGTGCTCGACGTCCCCGTCGAGGCCGGTGAGTCTCTCGGCACCGGCGTACGACGGCTCAGCGCGCTGCTGCGCACGCACGACCTGGTCGCCGAGGCGATGGCCGCGGACACCGTGGTGATCGGCGGCGACTGCAGCGTCACGGTGGCCGCTCTGCGCGCACTGCCTGGCGGCACCGACGACCTCGCCGTGGTGTGGTGCGATGCGCATCCCGACATGCACACCCCCGACACGTCCCCCTCCGGCGCATTCTCCGGCATGGCGCTGCGCGCCGTGCTCGGCGAGGGCGAACCTCAGCTCGCGCTGTCGCCCGGAGTGCCGCGTGAGCGGGTCGTCGCCGTCGGCATGCGCAACCTCGACGATGCCGAGGTCGCCGAGGTCGACGGCCTCACGGTGCTGTCCGTCTCCGACCTCGACCGTGTGGATGCCGTCGCCGAGGCCGTGCTGGCGACAGGCGCGTCGCGTGTCTGGGTACACATCGACGTCGACGTGCTCGACCCCTCGGAGCTGGGCGGGGTCTCCTCCCCTGCGCCCTTCGGCCTCGCCACGGCGACGCTGAGCGCGGCGATCCGCGCGCTCCGTGAGCGCGTGCCGCTGGCCGGCGCCACGATCGCCGGCTTCGCCCCGCGGTCTCCCGCCGACGCCGTCGACGACCTCGGCGCGCTGCTGCGGCTCGTCGGCGCCGTCGCATGACGGCCGACTGGCGCACGGCAGCCGAGCAGGCTCTCGAACGGGGACGGCGGTTCGACCGCCGCATCCCCTCGTTCCTGCTGCGCTCCCCGATCAGCCGCATCGGCTACTGGTGGGGCACGTCGGTGGGCTGGCTCTGGGGCTCGCTGTGGAGCACCGGCCCCGTCGAACGTCGGGCCGGGCTGTGGGTGTTCCGTGGGATGCCCGCCTGGACCTACAACCGCGGCGGCGTCTGCGTCGGAGGCTGCTTCCTCACGGGTGACGCCGTGCCCTCGGACGCCGTGCTCAGGCACGAGGCCGTGCACAAGGCGCAATGGCTCCGCTACGGGTTCCTGATGCCGGTGCTGTACCTCGTCGCCGGCCGCGATCCGCTGCGCAACCGCTTCGAGATCGAGGCGGGGCTCGAAGACGGCAACTACGTGCGTCGCGGCGCCTGAGCCGCGGCGGTCAGCGCTCGCTGGACAGGAGTCCGAAGCGCTCGGGTGCGTAGATGCGCTCCGCGTCGATGCCGAGGTCGTCGGTGAGGTGCTCGATGATGTCCGCGGTACCGAGGAATCCGCCGAGGAGCGTGACCCTGGTCTCCATCTCGTCGTCGCACAGCATCTCGTCGGCCCACGCGCAGGTCGCCCGCGCGAGCGCCTGGCCGGGAGCGCACGACCGACCGGTGCCGGGAGCACCGGAACGCTCGCCACGAGCCAGCCACGTGACCGTCATCCGACCGGGCGCCTGGAGGACGCCGATGTCCGACGCCTCGGGCACCTCGACGAAGATCCGTCCGGAGGCGCACAGCGGCAGGGTGGCGAGGAAGGCCTCGAGCTCCGCGAGGGAGTTCTCGTCGGCCGTCACAAGGTGGTGCGCACGACGGCGCGCCTCACGACGCTCTGCGCGCGTGCTGCGGGTGTCGAGGGAGGTGCTCATGATGCCTCCATCGTATCACTGAGAGAAGGCTTGCCTAACCTTGCTGAGCAGGCTCGACCAGCACGGCCCGCAGCGCGTCCAGCTCGGCATCCGTCATCCCGTTCGCGCTGAGGTAGCCGGCAGCCGATCCCCAGCGCCCGTCGATGCGGTCCAGCAGGGCGCGCATCACGGGAGCCGGCGACTCCGTCGCGAGGGCGACGGCGTTGACCGCTTCAGGATGCTGGGAGCGCAGGTACGCCGCGATCATCCGGGAACGCTCGGGCGGCAGCTGCGACTCCGTGAGCGCGTAGTCCTCGATGATCGCCTCACGATCGGCGCCCACCGCGGCGAGCGCGAGGGCCACGGTGACACCGGTGCGGTCCTTGCCGACCGTGCAGTGCACGAGCGTCGGCTCACCGGCCGCGATGATCCGCACGGCCTCCACGAGCCGCTCCCCGCTCTCCTCGAGCAGATGCAGGTAGAGGTCGTCGAGGCTCGTGTCGGTCTCGAAGAACGAGCGCACCGAGCCGAGGAACAGGGGCAGGTGCGTCGTCTCCGGTCCCTCGATCTCACTGGGCTCCGCAGCGACCTCCTCGCCGTCGCGAAGGTCGACGATGCGGCGCACGCGCGCCGCGAGCTCCTCGGCCCCGGCCGGGGTCGCCCCCGAGAGCTGCCCTGACCGGAGCAGCACGCCGGAGCGGATGCGTCCGCCGACGGCAGGCATCCCGCCGACGTCCCGGACGTTGTTGACCCCTTCGACGTCGAGGAGAGTCATGCCTGCGCCTGCGGAGCGCGCGGCGGCACCGGGTAGCGGCCGGCGATGACGATGCGGTTGAACGCGTTGATCGACACGCACGCCCAGCTCAGCGCCGCGTACTCTTTCTCGGTGAACACTCCCCCGACCCGGTCGTAGACCTCGTCGGAGATGCCCTCCTCGGCGATGAACGTGAACGCCTCGGCGAGCTCAAGCGCCGCCCGCTCGCGCTCGCTGAACACGCCGCTCTCCCGCCACGCGGCGATCTGCATCAGGATGTCGGTGTCGAGTCCGGCCTTGAGCGCGCGGTCGACGTGGATACGGGTGCAGAACGAGCAGCCGTTCAGCTGCGAGCAGTGGATCATGACGATCTCCTTGAGGCGATCGTCGATGCCGTTCGCCGCACAGATCTCGCCGACGGTCTTCGAGAACTCATCCAATGCGTGATAGGCGGCGGGCTCGGTCTTGGAGAGGTGCACTCGCGTCTCGCTCATGGCTCCATGATATTCGCTGCAGACGGCATCCCGGCTGGCGTGGCGCGCAGAGGAGAAATGCATTAAGACAAGCTGATACACAGAAATAAGCGCAAAGTTACCAATGATTACGCGGTGTTGCTTGTCACTACGCTCCCGAGTTTCTCCGGAACGCGCAGGCAGGAGCAGAATGTGGACGTGCCGAACGACATCAGCGAGTTCCACTATCTTCCCGCACAGGCCGCTACCCTCGGGGTCACCCTGCCGACGGCCGAGCGCATCTCGCTCGACCTCCCCGACGGCCGCACGCTGAGCGCTCTGCGCATCGGCGACGGCGCACCGCTGGTCACCTTCCTGCACGGCGCCGGCCTCAACGCCCACACCTGGGACACGACGGCACTCGCCCTGGGGCAGCCGCTGCTCGCGATCGACCTCGCCGGCCACGGCGACTCCTCGTGGCGCGACGACCTCGACTACTCCCCCCGCACGCTCGCCGCCGATGTCGCGCTCGCACTCGACGCCTGGACCGAGGTTCCTCAGCTCATCGTCGGGCAGTCGCTCGGCGGACTCACGGGCGCTGCCCTGGCCGCCGCACGGCCCGACCTCGTCGCCGCCCTCGTCATCGTCGACATCACCCCCGGCATCGACGTGACGGCCGGTCCCGCCGCGCTCCGGGAGTTCTATGCGGGGCCGACCGACTTCGCCACCAGGGACGAGCTCGTCGACAAGGCCATCTCCCTCGGATTCGGCGGCACCCGTCCGGAGACCGAGCGCGGCGTCTTCCTCAACACAAGGGTGCGTCCGGACGGGCGCATCGAGTGGAAGCACCACTTCGCGCATCTCGCGGCCCAGGCGCTCTCCTCCCACGACCCCGGCACCGCCGCATCCCCCTCGCTTCTGCACGAGGCCGGCTGGGCCGACCTCGCCGCCGTCACCGCTCCGATCACCCTGGTCCGCGCAGAGCGGGGGTTCGTCACCGAGGCCGACGCCGCCGAGTTCGCCACCCGCGTCCCCGGTTCCAGGGTCGTCGCCGTCGACGCCACCCACAACGTGCAGGAGACCGCTCCCCGCGTGCTCGCCGACCTCGTCGCCGGCGAATTGTGACGCCCCGTTCCGTACCCGACCCGCTCCCGATCCCGACTCCCTAGGCTCGTCCCACCGGCACACAGCACCTGCCGCACCGAGAGGAAAACCATGTTCCGTCGCACCCGACGAATCGCGCTGATCTCCGCGATCGCGGCCACCGCCGTGATCCTCAGCGCCTGCACCGGCTCCCCGCAGCCCACGGCCACATCCACCGGCAAGCCCGACCCGGACGCGACGCTCGAGGTCGGTCTGGTCCTCGAGCCGACCAACCTCGACATCCGCCACACCAGCGGCGCGGCGCTGGAGCAGATCCTCGTCGACAACATCTACGAGGGACTGGTCACCCGCACCCAGGACAACAAGATCGAGCCGCGCCTCGCCTCCGACTACAAGGTGTCGAGCGACGGCCTCACCTACACGTTCACGCTGAACGACGGCGTCACCTTCCACAACGGCACCGCCCTCACGTCAGCCGACGTCGTCGCCTCCTATGAGGCCGTGCGCACGGACAGCACGCTGCAGGGCAACTCCGACTTCGCGCCGGTGGCCTCCATCACCGCGACCGACCCGAAGACGGTCGAGATCGTGCTGACGCAGCCGAACCAGAACTTCCTCTTCTCCCTCACCGGTCCCGCCGGACTCGTGTTCCAGAACGGGGACACCACCGATCTGAAGACCGCGGAGAACGGCACGGGACCGTTCACCCTCGGCCGCTGGAACAAGGGAAGCACCATCAGCTTCAACCGCTACGACGGCTACTGGGGCAAGGCCGCCGGCGTCGCCACGGTCGAGTTCCAGTACATCCCCGACTTCACTGCGGGCGTGAACACGGCGCTCGACGGCGGAGTGCAGGTGCTCACGGCCGTCGACCCGAACCTCGTGTCCCAGTTCGACGGCACCGACTTCACCCTCACCAAGGGCCGCACCACCGACAAGGCGACGCTGGCCTTCAACAACAAGAAGGCTCCGCTCGACGACGTCCGCGTGCGCGAGGCGCTCCGTCTGGCGATCGACCACGAGGCGCTCGTCGAGGCCGTCGGCGCCGGCACCACCCTCTACGGTCCCATCCCCGAGCTGGACCCCGGCTACGAGGACCTCTCCGACGTCGTCTCCTACGACCCCGAGAAGGCCAAGCAGCTGCTCAAGGAGTCCGGTCACGAGAAGCTCGAGCTGACCCTGACGATCCCGTCGTTCTACGGGACGACGGTGCCCAAGGTGCTCATCTCCGACTTCGCGAAGGTCGGCGTCACGCTCGACGTGAAGTCGGTCGAGTTCCCCGCCTGGCTCGAGGACGTCTACACGAACCACGACTACGACCTCAGCTTCGTGCTGCACGTCGAGCCGCGCGACTTCGGCAACTTCGCCAACCCCGACTACTACTTCGGCTACGACAACGCCGACGTGCAGAAGCTCTACGAGCAGGCGCTCGCCGAGGTCGACCCCGACGCGTCGGCGAAGCTGCTCGCGCAGGCCGCGCGCATCGTCTCCGAGGACCACGCGGCCGACTGGCTGTACAACGGCGAGACGATCACCGCGGTCAGCCCGCTCGTCTCCGGATTCCCGAAGGACTCGATCAACTCCCGCATCAACCTGGCCGGCGTCACCGTCGCCAGCGCGAAGTGACGGCGACCGCGACCCCGTGATCCGCTACACGCTCGTCCGAGGAGCCCTGCTCATCGCAGGGCTCCTCGTGGCGAGCGTGCTCATCTTCCTCACGCTCCGCGTGTTCCCCGGCGACGTCGCACAGCTCATCGCCGGCACGCAGGCCTCGCCGGCCGAGGTCGAGGCCCTGCGGGAATCGCTGGGCCTCAACCGCCCTCTGCCCGCTCAGTACCTCGAGTGGATCGGCGGCATCCTCCACGGCGACCTGGGCACGTCGCTCCTCTCCGGCGCGTCCGTCGGCGAGGAGCTGTACCTCAAGGCGCAGGTCACCGTGCCCCTCGGCATCATGTCGCTGCTGATCGCCGTGCTCATCGCCGTGCCGTTCGGCATCCTCTCTGCACTGCGTCGCGGACGCCGGGACGGCACCCTGCTCAGCGTCGGCGCGCAGGCCCTCGCTGCCGTGCCCGTCGTCTGGGCCGGCATGATGCTCATCGTCGTTTTCTCCGTGTGGCTGGGCTGGCTCCCGCCGCAGGGCTTCCCCCGCACCGGCTGGTCGACGCCGCTCAAGGCCATCGAGTCGCTGCTGCTCCCCGCGCTCACCATCGGCATCGTCGAGGGCGCCATGCTCATGCGCTTCGTGCGCAGCGCCACGCTGCAGGCCGCCGGTCAGGACTTCGTGCGCACCGCCGCAGCCAAGGGACTCACCCGCACCCGCGCGCTCATCCAGCACGGCATCCCCGCCGTCGGTCTGTCGATCGTGACGGTGCTGGGCCTCCAGGTCGCCGGCATCATCGTCGGATCCGTCGTGATCGAGCAGCTCTTCACCCTGCCGGGGATCGGCCGGATGCTCGTCGCCGACGTCGGCACCCGCGACCTCATCAAGGTGCAGAGCGAGCTGCTGGTGCTCACCGGGTTCGTGCTCGTCGTCGGCTTCCTCGTCGATCTGCTGCACCGCGCGATCGACCCCCGACAGCGGGAGGCGTCATGATGCCGCTCTGGCTGCGCCGCCTCTGGCGCACCGCCACCGGCCGGTTCGGCCTCGTCGTGGTCGCGGTGATCGCCGCGACAGCGCTCGTATCGCTGTTCTGGACGCCGTTCGATCCGCAGGCGGCGGAGATCAGGGACCGCTGGATGCCGCCGAGCTGGCCGCATCTGCTCGGTACCGACGACACGGGTCGCGACATCCTCAGCCTCATCATGGCCGGGGCCAGGACGACCGTGTTCGTCAGCGTGGGGGCCGGCATCGTCGCGACGATCGTCGGCATCGCGCTGGCCGCACTCGGAGCCCTCACCGCCCGATGGCTGCGGGAGACCGTCGCCGTGCTCGTCGACATCCTCATCGCCTTCCCCGTGCTGCTCATCGCCATGATGATCTCCTCCGTGTGGGGCGGCTCGCTGTGGGTGGTCATCTGGTCCGTCGGCATCGGATTCGGCGTGAACATCGCCCGCGTCACCCGCCCTGAGCTGCGTCGCGTGCAGCAGAGCGACTTCGTGCTCGCCGCCCGCGCCTCGGGCCTCACCACGGGGCAGAGCCTGGTGCGGCACCTGATGCCGAACGTGGCGCCGGTGTTCATCGTGCAGCTGTCGTGGTCGATGGCCGTCGCCGTGCTCGCCGAGGCGGGGCTGTCGTACCTCGGCTTCGGGGCCTCGGTGGTCGAGCCGAGCTGGGGCATCCTTCTCGCCGATCTGCAGCGCTACATCGGCGTGCATCCGCTCTCCGTGATCTGGCCTGGGCTGGCGATCACGATCACCGTGCTCGCGCTCAACCTGCTCGGCGACGGCCTGCGCGAGGCCACCGACCCCACACTCCGGCATCGTTCGGCCGAGGTGCACACTCCGGCGGTGGTCGCATGAGTCTCTCGGTGCGCGACCTCGTGATCGAACTCGACGGGCGCCGTGTGGTCGACGGCGTCTCCTTCGACGTCGCCGACGGCGCACGACTCGGGCTGATCGGCGAGTCAGGGTCGGGCAAGTCCCTCACGGCGCTGGCGATCCTCGGCTTGCTCCCCGACGGAGCGACGGCGAGCGGCAGCATCCGATGGAAGGGCGCAGAGCTGATCGGGATGCCCGATCGGGAGCTCGCCCGACTGCGCGGAGACGAGATCGGCATCGTGTTCCAGGAGCCGCGCACGGCCTTGAACCCGATCCGCACCGTCGGCAGGCAGATCGCCGAGGCCATCAGGATCCACGAACGTGTCGACCGCAAGGAGGCCCGGCGCCGCGCGATCGAGGAGGCCGCCAGGGTGCGTCTCCCCGACCCGGAGACCATCGTCGACCGCTACCCGCACCAGCTCTCCGGCGGACAGCGTCAGCGCGTCGCGATCGCGATGGCGCTCGCCTGCCGGCCGCAGCTGCTGATCGCCGACGAGCCCACCACGGCCCTCGACGTGACCATCCAGGCGGAGATCCTCGCCCTTCTCCTCTCGCTCGTCGAGGAGCAGGGCATGTCGCTCGTGTTCATCACGCACGATCTCGCCGTCCTCTCGCAGGTCGCCGTCGACGGCGTCGTGCTCGAGCACGGGCGCGTCGTCGAGGCGGCGCCGGTGTCGACGCTGCTGTCGGCGCCGACGTCGCCGATCACCCAGGGGCTGCTCCGTGATGCCACGGCGACGCTCTGGAGACCGGACGGAGACGCGTCATGAGCCTCATCGAAGCGCGGGGGCTGACGCGCGACTTCATCGTCCCCAAGAGGTCGACCTTCGAGCGCACCCGTCGGCAGACCGCCCTGGCGCCCACCGACCTCGACGTCGCCGACGGCACGTCCGTCGGCATCATCGGCGAATCCGGCTCGGGCAAGTCGACGCTCGTCAAGCTCCTGCTGGGGCTGGACCGTCCGACCGCTGGCACCGTGTCGATCGACGGGAGGACGGTGGATGCCGCCGCCTCCCCCCGCTCACTGCACTGGCTGCGCCGCGACACGGGGCTCGTCTTCCAGGACCCGTACGCGTCTCTCGACCCGCGGATGACAGCGGGGCGGATCATCGGCGAACCGCTCTGGGCGCTCGACATCGAGGGCGACCGCCGCGCCCGCGTCCGCGAAGTGCTGGAGCAGGTCGGCCTGGACGCCGACATGGCCGATCGCTACCCTCACGAGTTCTCCGGCGGGCAGCGTCAGCGCATCGCCATCGCTCGCGCCATCGTGCACCGGCCGCGCATCCTCGTCGGCGACGAACCGCTGTCGGCCCTCGACGTCACCGTCCGCGCGCAGATCCTCGACCTGCTGATCGAGCTGCGCGACACCGCAGACCTCACCCTGCTGATCGTGTCGCACGACATCGGCGTTGTGCAGAACCTGTGCGACACGGTCCTCGTCATGAAGGACGGCGAGATCGTGGAGCGCGGCGCGACCGACGACGTGCTCCGGCGTCCGCAGCATCCGTACACCAGGGCCCTGCTCGCCGCGATCCCGGTGATCCCGCGATCAGCGGGCTGAGCCGAACAGGCGGCGCCCCTTCGCCGGGCGCAGGCGCCGCTTCATGTACAGCGTGCCGATGTCGCGGCCGAACCGGTGCGCCACGCGACCTGTCCTGCCCGCCTCCTCGAACCCGAGCCTGGCGTGCAGCCGCACCGAGGCGTCGGCCTGGCTGTCGCTGATCACCGCGACCATCTCGCGGATGCCGAGCTGCTCGCAGGCGTCGATCAGCGCCTGCAGCAGCGCAGTCCCCAGGCCCTTGCCGCCGGCGCCCGGTCCGAGGTAGATCGAGTCCTCCACCGTGTAGCGGTAGGCGTTGCCGCCCGCCCACGGCTGGGCGAGCGCGAAGCCCAGCACCGCCCCACCGGGCGAGACGGCCACGAGGAACGGCAGACGCAGCCGGTTCAGCAGCGTGAACTTGTCGCGCCAGTGCGGGATGCCGCGGGTATGCGCGTCGAGGGTGACCACCGAGTTGCGCACGAAGTGGTCGTAGATCTCCCTGATGTGCGGCAGATCGGCGGCCTCGACCGGCCGGATCGCGAAAGAGAAGACCTCCGGCGCCGGGGTCGGCCGCAGATGCCGCGGCAGTACGCGGCGGCGGTCTCCCGGTTCGAACTGCATCTCAGCCCCGCTCGTGCTCTCCGTCGACCCTCCAGTCGACGGGCGCTGCGCCGAGCCCCTCCAACAGCGCGTTCGCGCGGGAGAACGGTCGCGAGCCGAAGAAGCCCCTGCTCGCCGACAGCGGAGACGGATGAGCGGACGCGATCACCGGCGTCGTCCCCAGCAGCGGCTGCAGGTTCGCGGCATCCCTGCCCCAGAGGATCGCGACGAGCGGCCGGTCTCTCGCGACGAGCGCGCGGATGGCGAGCTCGGTGACCTTCTCCCAGCCCCAGCCGCGGTGGGAGGCCGCCTCTCCCGGACGCACGGTCAGCACCCTGTTCAGCAGCAGCACGCCCTGATCGCTCCAGGCGGTGAGGTCGCCGTGCGGAGCGGGAGGGATGCCGAGATCGTCCTGGCGCTCCCGATAGATGTTCGTGAGGCTGCGCGGCAGGGGGCGCACGTCGCGGTCGACGGCGAACGAGAGCCCGATCGGATGTCCAGGCGTCGGGTACGGGTCCTGCCCGGTGATGAGCACGCGCACGTCGGCGAGAGGCCGCCGGAAGGCCCGCAGCACGTTCGCCCCCGCGGGGAGGTACCCGCGACCCTCCGCCTGCTCGACCCGGAGCCGGTCTCCGAGGGCGGAGATGACGTCCTGAACCGGGGCGAGCGCGTCGGCCCATCCCTGATCGATGTCGCCGTCGGCGGCCAGCTCGGCCAGCGTGCGCGCCGTCATCAGTCGTCCGCGCGCACCCGGAGCGGTCCCCGGGCGAGGAGGTGGTTGGCGGACTGCGCCACAGGGCGCATCGTGACGAGGTCGAGGTTCACGTGGCCGGGAGCGTCCAGCGCATAGGCGATCACCTCGGCGACGTCGGCGGCGACCAGAGGAGCCTCGACACCGGAGTACACGGCTTCGGCGGCCACGCTGTCGCCGCCGAGCCTGTTCAGCGCGAACTCCTCGGTGTGCACCATGCCCGGCGCGATCTCGGACACCCGGATCGGCTCGCCGTTCAGCTCGAGGCGCAGCGCGTGCACGACCATCGCCTCGGCGGCCTTCGCCGCGTTGTAGCCGGCTCCACCGGCGTACGCGACCTGCGCGGCGGTCGAGGTGACGAAAAGCGTGTCGGCGTGACCGTCCGCGGCGGCCGCGGCGCGCAGCAACGGCAGGAGCCCGGCGACGAGCCGCTGCGTCGACAGCACGTTGGCGTCGAACATCCACTGCCAGTCGGCCGTGGAGGCGTCCTCGACGCGGTCGGTGCCGCGGGCGCCCCCTGCGACCTGCACGAGCGCGTGCACGGGACCGGATGCGCCGATCCGCGCGACGAGCTCCGCGACGGCCTCGGCATCGGTCAGGTCGCAGGGGATGACCTCGGCGCCGGTCTCCGCAGCGAGCGCGGCCAGGCGGTCCTCGCGCCTGGCGACGCCGACGACGTCCCATCCGCGTGCACGAAGGGCGCGCACCGTCGCCTCGCCGATGCCCGAACTCGCACCCGTCACCACTGCCCGTCTGTTCACCATGCCTCCACCGTACGACGTTCCCGCGGAGAACCCGTGAACACGGGCGGCCGGGACTGTTACGTCACATTTCCCATCCGTTGTTGACAGCCGCCGATATTCCGTACTCTCGCCTCAACGGCATCCGCCACAGACCTCTTCACAAGTTCCAGGGGGAACACATGTCCGCACCCGAGACCTGGCGTTTCGAGACCAAGCAGATCCACTCCGGCGCCGCGCCCGACCCCGTCACCAAGGCCCGCGCCACGCCGATCTACCAGACCACGTCGTACGTGTTCGACAGTGCGGACCACGCGGCCAACCTCTTCGCCCTGGCGGAGTTCGGCAACATCTACACCCGCATCCAGAACCCCACTCAGGACGTCCTGGAGCAGCGCCTCGCCGCGCTCGAGGGCGGCACCGGCGCACTCGTGCTCTCCAGCGGCCAGGCCGCGTCGACCTTCGCGATCCTCAACATCGCCGAGGCGGGCGACCACTTCGTCGCCTCCAGCTCGATCTACGGCGGCACATACAACCTCTTCAAGTACACGCTGGCCAAGCTCGGCATCGAGGTCACGTTCGTCGAGAACCAGGACGACCCCGAGGAGTGGCGCCGCGCCGTCCGCCCGAACACGAAGCTGTTCTTCGCCGAGACCATCGGCAACCCGCAGATCAACGTGCTCGACATCCGCACGGTCGCCGACATCGCCCACGAGGCCGGCGTGCCGCTCATCGTCGACAACACGATCGCGACGCCGTACCTGATCCGTCCGTTCGAGCACGGTGCCGACATCGTGATCCACTCGGTCACCAAGTTCCTCGGCGGCCACGGCACCACGATCGGCGGCGTCATCATCGACGGCGGCAAGTTCGAGTGGTCGAAGAACGTCGACCGGTTCCCCGGCCTCACCGTGCCCGACCCCTCGTACCACGGCGCGTCCTACACGGCCGCTGTCGGCGACGCGCTCGCGTACATCATCAAGGCCCGCGTGCAGCTGCTGCGCGACCTCGGCTCGGCGATCGCCCCGCAGAGCGCGTGGAACCTCATCCAGGGTGTCGAGACCCTCTCGCTGCGTATCGAGCGCCACGTGCAGAACGCGCAGGAGATCGCCGAGTGGCTCGACGGCCGCGACGACGTCGCCACCGTCAACTACTCGGGTCTGCCCTCCTCGCCGTGGTACGCCACCGCCAACACCTACGCTCCCAAGGGCGTCGGCGCTGTGCTGTCGTTCGAGCTGAAGGGCGGCGTGGAGGCGGGTCGCGAGTTCGTGAACAACCTCTCGCTGTTCAGCCACCTCGCCAACATCGGCGACGTGCGCTCGCTGGTCATCCACCCCGCGTCGACCACGCACGCCCAGCTCACGCCCGAGCAGCAGCTCACCGCCGGCGTCACGCCTGGTCTCGTGCGCCTGTCGGTCGGCATCGAGAACATCGACGACCTCAAGGCCGACCTCGACCAGGCCCTCGCCGCGGCTCGCCGCGTGTCGGAGGCCGCCCGCGCCTGAGGCCCCGCGCCTGTTGACGCGCTCCCTCGCGGAGCACCTACGATGCCCCGGGCCTCCCGCCCGGGGCATCGTCGCGCGCCCTGAGCGTGCACGGCCCTCCGCTCGGCCGACGCACAGACGCCGACCGGGACAATGGGAAGCCCCGCCCAGAGGAGCCCACGATCTACACCTCGCCCACGCCGCCCCGTCCCCGCCGCACACGCCGGCGCGCGGCGCGCCCCCTCGCGATCACCGGCATCGTGCTGCTGATCGCCGTGGTGTGCACGTGGGTCCCCGGCCCGGTCGGCACGGCGGGCGCCGCCGCACTCCCCTGGCTCGGCGTCGCCCTGGCCGCTGTCGTGCTGACCGCCCTCGTGCTCGCCAGACGCGTGCTGGTGCTCCTCCTCGTGCCCGTGCTCGTGTGGGTTCTCGCGATGGCACCCGCACTCCCCGGGGCCGGCGCTCCCGGTGAACAGTCCCTGGTCGTGATGAGTCAGAACGTCCGGGCGCAGTCGGGCGGCGCCGCGGCCTCCGCGCAGGAGCTCGCCGATTCCGGCGCCGACGTGATCGCGCTCGTCGAGCTCGACGGCGACAGCCTCGCCGCGGCCAGAGAGACCCTCGCCGCCTCCTACCCGCACTCCTACGCCGTGGGAACGGTGGCGATCTGGAGTCGATACCCGCTCTCGCACGGGGAACCGCTCGCCCTCGGACTCCCCTGGAACCGGGCCCTGCGGGTCACCGTGCAGGCCCCGGAGTCCGCGGTGGAGCTCTACGTCGTGCATGCAGCATCCGTGCGGCCGGGGCATCAGGACGGCCGCGACCGGATGCTGGCCGAGATGGCGAGGACCGTCGCCGACGACCCGGCTCCGTCCATCGTCGTGGTCGGCGACTTCAACGCCTCGTCGACCGACCCGGCCCTCGCACCGCTGCGGTCGCAGCTCGACTGGGTGCGACCGACCGACGGCTCGCTCGGCTTCACGTGGCCCGCCTCGCTGCCGCTCGCGCGCATCGACCAGGTCTTCACGCGCGGAGTGGCCGTGCACTCGTCCACCACCGAGCGCGCGGGCAACAGCGACCACCTCGCGACCAGGACGGTGCTCGCCCGCTGAGACACGGCCACCACGTCCTCGTCGTGGTGGCGGCATCCGTCCGCCGTCGATGCCGTCCCGGCGTAACCTGCAGGCGATCGCCTCCGGCTCAGGCGAGAATGGATGCATGGACTGGCAGACGACCTCCGAGGACACGGTGCCGTCGGCACCGGTGACGGAGGCCGATGTGCGTCTGCTGCGCGCGCGTCCTCCGGCGACCGGCGCGTGGCGCGACGGCGACGCCCCTGGAGGACGCCGCTTCGCGGGGTTCGGGCCGTTCCGCACCGAGAGCGGCGCCGCGCTCGACCTGCTACGCCGCGACAGCGCCGATCTCGGCCGCGCGCTCGACCAGGCCGGCATCCGCGCCGATGCGGGCAGCTTCCGCTTCGAG
>JAGIAK010000149.1 GCA_017744855.1 Microbacterium sp. | reverse complement strand
TCCCCGTACGGCTGCTGCTGACGTGGACCGCGTCCAGGGGCGAGTTCGCCGACGACGCCGAGGTGCGCATCGTGCTGCCGGATGCCGAGACCTTCGACAGCATGCTGTTCAGCGGCGAGGTGAGCTGGTCGGAGCTGCCGCCGTCGGCGATCGTCACCGCCAGGGTCGAGGACCTCGGAGACGGCGGAGAGGACGGTCGGCTGTGAGGCGCGCGGCCGCGTGGGGCCTCGCCGTCGCCCTCGTCGCCGGGGCATGGGCGGTGACGGTGCTCGCGCCGTCGGACAACGCGGGAGCCGACGCCTTCACGATGCGAACGACGGTCGGCGAGCGGGTCGAGGGGCGCAACATCGCCGCGACGGTGCTCGACGTGCGCGCTGCGCGTTCGATCGTGTCGGAGTCGGGGTGGCGTGCGGACGGGACCTGGCTGCTCGTGGACCTCTCGGCGGACGCGGGAGTCAGCCAGTCGCAGGGGCTCCTGACCACGGCGACACTGCGGATCGGCGAACGTACCTTCAGCGCGAGCGAGCGCGGACCCGACGAGATGTCGATCTATCGCGAGCAGCTCGTACCCGGCGTGCCGATGACGGGCAGCCTGCTGTTCGAGCTGCCAGACGACGCTCTCGTGGGTCACGGGACGCTCCGGTTCGCGACCTCGACGAAGCCGTGGGGCGACTCCATCGTCGAGCTGGACATCGACCTCGACGCCCTGCACGTGACGCCCGAGATCACCGTCGCCGACACGGGGTGGGCGCGATGATCCCGCCGCATCTCGAAGGGCCGGCATCCGACTCCCCGCCGACGGATGCCGAGATTCCGACCGTCCGCCGCCCGCGCGGCTGGTGGCGCCGCAACACGGTCGCCCTCGTCGCGCTCGCCGTGCTGCTGCCGGCATCCGTCCTGGCGATCGGCTGGCGCGAATGGAGCGCCGTCTACGACTCGGCCACCCAGCGCACCCACCCCGTGCTCGCCGGAGATGACGGCACGGTCGCCCTCGACGGCGCGACCTGGGGCCCGGTGACCTCCGGGATCTTCACCGCGGCCGACGACCTGCCCGTGCCGGACGGGGCGAAGGTCGTCGCCGTGAAGGTCCGCGTCGACAACGACGACCTCGGCGATCCGACGAGCTGCCCGGCGCCCGTGCTCATCGAGCAGAGCACGGGCCGCCAGTGGTCGGAGATGTCGACGGCGCTCGGCCTCGGCTACGACCCCGACTACCCGCTCACGTGCACGTCGGACCCGACCGGTCCCTACGAGCTGCTCGTGCCCTTCATCGTGCCCGTCGACGCGGAGGGGCCGTTCTGGGTCGAGGTGGCGCCGTACGACACCGCCCCCTCGTTCGCCCGGTTCTCGATCGCGCCCTGAGCCGCCGGCTCCTCCTGCGCGCCTGCCACGGCGAGCATCGTGTCGTAGGTCCCGCCGATGACGGCGATGCGCACCGGCTCGGCGACCAGCTGCGGCACCAGGGCGAGCACGACCGAGATCGCCGACCAGAATGCGATGTCGTGCGGTCCGAGCACGCGCACGATCCCGAGCTGGATCAGCGGATCGAGCGCACGCGCGACGGCGTAGAAGAGGATGTAGACGCCGATGAGCACCGGCCCCGCGTGCCACATCAGGGAGAGCGCGTGGCCGATCGGGCCGAACCGCTCCTCGAGGCCGGCGGTGAGCCTGGCCGCACGGGCGCGGATCGCCGAGGGCACGAGTCCCGCCGTCGCCTTCGCGCGCTCGAGCAGCCGATGCTCCACGCGGACGCGTTCGGAGGCGATCGCCTGCCCGTAGACGACACCGGCGACGACGAGCCAGGCGAGCGGCTCGATGAGCACGCGTCCGCCGTCCGCCCACAGCCACTCGACAGCCGAGATCGCCCAGTCAAGCGGAAGCAGCTGACTCGACGCCCAGGACCGGAGCCCGCCGAACCATTCCGAGACCGCGCGCGAGTCGATCCACGTCGTCGCTCCGTCGAGCACCTGGGAGAAGAGCAGCAGCGAGAAGAAGACCCAGACCACCTCGAGGTAGAGGGCGACGAGGGCGAGCAGTCGCGGCAGCCGACGTCCCCAGCGCGACCACGCCCAGCGGCCGGCGATCGCCGCCGCGATGATGAGCACAGTCCACACGTTGAGCGTGAGGTTCAGCACGCTCTCGTCGGCCCCGGCATCCGCCGCATCGACGGTCTGCGCGAAGATCTGGCCGACCCGCACGTCGAGCGCACGCTCGGTGTACTCGACGACGTCGCCCTTCAGCTCCTTCTGCGCCGTGTAGATAGCGAAGAACGGGAGCACACTGACGAGCAGGGCGTCGAGGAAGTCGCGCCGCCGCTCCCGCGGCTCGGCGGGCAGCGGAGCGACCCCCTGCAGGGCGCGCATCCCGTCGCGGATCACGAGGAACATGCCCACGAAGCCGATCAGCCGCGCGAGCACGGCGAGAGGCAGGATCAACAGGCCGCCGGTGGCGGTGTATCCGCCGACGAACCCGGCCAGCTCGATGAGCAGGTGCCGCACCAGCATCCCGCCAAGGAACCACGCCAGCAGCGCCGGCCAGTGCCTCCACAGCACCCGGCCCGTCGCAGTGAGGATCGCCAGCACGCCACCCACGCTAGCGTGCCGTCGGGCGCGCGCTCAGTCCCAGAGGCTCGGCGCGCTCTGGCGCACGGGCGGGAGAGCGGATGCCGCGGCCCACTCGTGCACCCACGCGTCGATCTCGGGCACCCCGTCGGGCTTACCCACCGCGGCGAACAGCTCCTCGTTGCTCACGGTGCCGCCGGTGCGGCGCAGCATCCGCGCCCGCACGATGGCCCTGGCGTACACCTCGCCGTCGACGACCGCCCGGTGCTCCATGAACAGCGCCTTCTCGTCGTGGCCGATGAACCGCGACTGCACCTCGAACCGCTGCCACAGCTGCAGCGACTTGCGGAACGTGATCGTCTCGCTGGAGACCACCGCGTACCAGCCGTGCGCCTTCATGGCGTCGAAGAGGCCGGTGCGGATGAGCTGGTCCCAGCGGCCGAGGTCGAAGAGCGACAAGTACCGGCCGTTGTTCATGTGGCGCAGGATGTCGAGGTCGGTGGGGAGCGTCGTGACCGTGATGCTGCCGACGGCCGTCGGGTCGAGGGTCTTGCCCTGCCGCACGCGGCGGCGGGCTCCGAGGATGACCAGAAGGGTGCGCCAGATCACATTCACGAGCACCGATCGTAGCCACGGCTGCACGATTCGCGAACATCGTTGTGCGAACCCTCCAGCCCCCGGGTGTGTGTCCTGAACCGCATCCACTCGATTTCCGGATCGCGGACGCCGCGCGTAGAGTCACGGCATGAGCGCCGAAGCCCAGCCCCAGATCTCCGTCCGTCCGGTCCGTGATGTGGATGCGGAAGCCCTCGGTCGCGTGCACGCGCAGTGCTGGCACGAGACCTACGACCACCTGATCAGCAAGGCTGCCCTCGAGAAGGTGTCGCCCCGTCGCATGGCCGAGCTGTGGACGCACTGGGCTTCGCAGGGCCCCGAGTTCAAGATGAACGCCGCCCTCGTCGACGGCGAGATCGTCGGCTTCGTCGGCTCCGGTCCGGCCCGCGACAAGGACGCTCCGGCGTTCCGCGAGCTGTACTTCATCTACCTGCTCGACGCCTACCACGGCACCGGAATCGGTCAGAAGCTGTTCGACGCGGCCGTCGAGAAGGACGAGCCGCTGTACCTCTGGGTCGCCGAGGACAACCCCCGGGCGCACCGTTTCTACACGCGCAACGGCTTCACGCTCGACGGCGCCAGCCACACCGAGCCCTTCCTCGGCGAGACGCTGACCGAGGTGCGCTTCACGCGCTGACCCCGTTCGGTCGAGTCACGCTCGACGCGCACCCGCTCGATCCCCCGACGCCCCACCTGCTCGACGACGCCCCACCTGAGTGGCGTCAGCCAGGTGGGGCGTCGTCGCGCAGGTGGGGCGTCGGCGGGTGCGCGAGCGCGGGGCGACGCGGGTGCAGGGCGACGCGGGCGCGGGGCGACGCGGGCGCGGGCGCGGGCGCGGCTCAGCGCCCGGAGACGGTGCCGAAGAGCTTCGCGATCGGGGCGATCACCAGGGGGCGGGCGGCGGCCCAGGCCCCGGCGATCACTGCAACAGCCAGCACGAACACCCAGAACCCGGTCCACGTGACGGCCGCGGACGACGCGAACATGTGGTTGAGGTTCGCCAGCATGCCGGTGAGGAACACCAGCGCCACGTGCGCGACGATGAACAGCACGAAGTACAGCATCACCGGGAAGTGCACCGCACGGGCCCACTCGATGGGGTACGCCTTCGACAGCCGCTCCGCCTTCTTCGGCCACAGCCCCGACATGCGGAACCCGGTCACGGCGGCCAGCGGCGCCGCGAGGAAGACGGTCACGAAGTACGCGAGCTGCTGCAGGCTGTTGTAGTTGTTCCAGCCGTTCTCGTGCGGCCAGTCGAACGAGACGTACTGCAGCGCGGCCGACAGCGCGTTCGGGAAGACCTCCCAGCTCGTCGGCACGATGCGCACCCAGTGCCCGGTGGCGAACAGCAGCACGACGAAGATCACGCCGTTCACCAGCCACAGGATGTCGAGGGCCTGGTGGAACCAGATCGTCAGGCTGACCTTGCCCTTGGGATTGTTCTTCGGCGTCCAGAACGCCGTCGGTCGCTTCTCCCGCCGGATCGTGAGACCCGAGCGGATGATCAGCACCATCAGGAACATGTTGAAGAAGTGCTGCCACCCGATCCAGGGCGCGAAACCGGGCTCGACCTGGATGGCCGACGCGTACTCCCCGGGGAACGCGGCGAGGAAGTCCTGCATGAACGGCATGCTCAGCAGCGTGCGGACGAACGCGACCGCGGCGGCCGCGAGCACGCCGAGTCCGGCGGCGGCGAACAGTCCTGCGATCGCCTGCGGCCAGGTCGGACGGCGGCGATCGGATGCCGGAGCGGCGGCGATGTGTCGCGGCGCCCGACCGTCCCATACGGTGCGGGACCACGGCAGCGGTGCGGAGACGTCGGCGACCGCGACGCCATGCGCGGGAACGGTCGCCGCGGCGACGATCTCGGCGCCCGGCGCGGGCACATTCGAGTCGGGTGCGGTGGCTCCGGATGCCGCCGCGGCGGCCGCTACGGCGTCTGTGGCGGGAGCGGCAGCAGCCGTGGAGCCGTCCGCAGCCGCATGCACGGCGGCGACGGCCACGGCCGGTACGACACCGGCCGGAGGCCACGGTTCGCCGCCCGCGACGCGCGGAAGGCCGCGGCGCATGGCCTCGCCGCCCGGAACCGCGGTCGCTGCGGTTGCGGCGGCCACCGGGGCGGCCCCGGTTGCGGTTGCGTCGACGGTCGGCGCGGCTGTCGCCGAGGCGGCTGCGTCCGAGATCGCCGGCGGGGACGCCGGAGCAGCGGATGCCGACGCAACGGCGGGATCAGCCTGAGTGGATGACGCGGGCGTGGTCGACGCGGCCGGAGCGGGGGCGGCCGACGGCCAGGGCTCACCGCCGGGAACACGCGGCAGACCGCGGCGCACGCCGGACACCGCCGCCGACGGGGCGTCCGACGACGCCGACACAGCGGTTGCCGTCGTTGAGGCGGGATCCGAGCCCGCAGCAGCGGTCGCCGAGCCGATCGCGGCGCCCTCGCCCGCCATGCCTGCCGAGGACGGAGCACCCGCCGACGACGGGGCGTCCGACGACGCCACACCGGCAGACGACGCAGCGGCGACCGACGTAGCACTTGCCGACAACGCCGATCCGGCGACCGACGCCGATCCGGCGACCGACGCCGATCCGGCGACCGACGCCGATCCGGCGACCGA
>JAGIAK010000148.1 GCA_017744855.1 Microbacterium sp. | reverse complement strand
TGCCGGGCATGATGCTGGAGCCCGCCTGCATCGCAGGGAGGTTGATCTCGCCGAGACCCGCCTGCGGGCCCGAGGAGAGCAGGCGCAGGTCGTTGCAGATCTTCGAGAGCTTGATCGCGTTGCGCTTGAGAGACGACGAGAACGACATGAACGAGCCGGTGTCGCTCGTGGCCTCGACGAGGTCCGACGCGGTGGCGAGATCGAGTCCGGTGATCTGGCGGAGGTGCTTGAGTACGGCCGGCGCGTAGTCGGAGTGGGTGGTGATGCCGGTGCCGATGGCCGTCGCGCCCATGTTGACCTCGAACATCAGAGCCGCGTTCTCGCTGAGGCGCTGGTGATCGTAGCCGAGCGTGGTCGCGAATCCGTGGAACTCCTGGCCGAGCGTCATCGGCACCGCGTCCTGCAGCTGCGTGCGGCCGACCTTGAGCACGTCGTGGAACTCCGCTGCCTTGCCTAGGAACGACTGACGCAGCAGGTCCAGCTCCTCGAGCATCGAGTGCAGCGTGAGCGACAGGCCGATCTTCACCGCCGTCGGGTAGACGTCGTTGGTCGACTGGCTGCGGTTCGTGTGGTCGATCGGCGAGAGGAAGGCGTAGTCGCCCTTCTCACGTCCTGCCATCTCCAGCGCGATGTTGGTGATGACCTCGTTCGCGTTCATGTTGGTCGAGGTGCCGGCACCGCCCTGGATGACGCCGACCGTGAACTGGTCGTGGAACTCGCCGTCGATCACCCGCTGCGCTGCGCGGTCGATCAGGTCGGCCCGCTCGGCGTCGAGGACCCCGATCTGCTTGTTGGCGCGGGCGCTGGCCTGCTTGACCATCGCGAGCGCGACGACGAGATCGGGATAGACCGAGATCGGACGCTTGGTGATCGGGAAGTTCGCGTCGGCGCGGGCGGTGTGGATGCCCCAGTACGCGTCGGCGGGGATCTCCATGCTCCCGAGGGAATCGGTCTCTGTACGGGTGAGGGCGGGCGCGGCAGAAGCCATGTCACATCCTTGTGGGTCGTGGCGAGTGGGTACGTGGGGGATGCTCCCAGTCTACGCCCGACCGGCCGTCGCCCCTGGGCTCAACGCCCAGGTTTGCGCGAGAACGCGTCGAGTCGTTCCTCCGGTGTGAGCCGCGCCATCCGCTGCAGCCACTCCTCGGAGAAGTACGCGCCCGTGTCGGCGTCCGTCACCGGCACGACGGTGTGCGTGATCGTGTCGGGGTGCACATGGACGAGCTGGAACGCCTGCGCAGCATCCATGCCGTTGACGTCGGCCGCCGGACGGGCGACGTTCATCGTGTAGCAGGTCGCCGATGCGACGCTCACCGGTACCCCGGCGAACATGCCGTGCGAGGAGTAGTGCAGGTGACCGGCGAGGATGCCGCGCACGTCGCTGCCGTGCACGATCTCGGCGAGTTCGTCCTGGTGCCGCAGCTCCAGGATGTCGAACAGCGGCAGATGGCTGGGGAGCGGCGGGTGGTGCATGGCGAGGAGGGTGCCTTGCGGCGCGGGCTCGGCGAGCACTCCGGCCAGCCAGTCGAGTTGCGCACGGTCGAGGTCGCCATGGTGCCAGCCGGGCACGCTGGTGTCGAGGGCGACGACGCGGAGGCCGTCGAGGTCCCAGACACCGGTGACCGGCTCCTCGGTCGGAGCGAGGTCGAGCAGCCCCTCGCGCAGCGCAGGTCGCTCGTCGTGGTTGCCTGCGACCCAGATCACGACGGTGCCGAGCGCGGCGGCGACCGGCTCGACCGCCGCGCGCAGGCGACGGTAGGCGTCTGGTTCGCCCAGGTCGGCGAGATCGCCGGTGACGACGATCGCCGACGGATGCGGATGCACCGCGCTGATCGCCTCCAATGTGCGGGCGAAGTTCGACTCGACGTCGTACCTGCCGCCGAGACGCGCACCCCCGGCGAGGAAGTGCGGGTCGCTGACGTGGATGACCACGTGCGAGGCCGGCCGATGACGGCCGAACACGTACTCGGGACGCTCGGGCATGTGCCCAGCCTAGGTGCACCGGCTCAGCCGCGGAGGGGTTCTCCGCTGCCGGCGTCATCACGCCCCCATGCGCACGTACTCCGAGAGCACCACCCCGGAGCCGAAGGCGGTGGTCCCGACCTCGGAGAACCGCCGCGGTGCGTACGGACGACGACCGAACAGCGGGATGCCGGTGCCGAAGAGCAACGGGTTGCGCTTGAGCACGAGCCGGTCGATCTCGTCTGCGATGGCCGCCGCGAGCTCACCCCCTCCGCACAGCCAGATCGCGCCGCCATCCTGCTCCTTGAGCGCGCGAACGGTCTCGACGGGGTCGGACGCCGTCACCTCCAGGTTCTCCCCGGCCGCCTCGTGGGAGCGGGAGAAGACGATCTGGCGCAGGTGCCGGTACGGGCTCGTCACGCCGAAGGGCAATCCGACGGCGTAGGTGTTCCACCCCATCAGGACCGTGTCGAACATCCCGCCGTCGCGCGACACCCCCAGCGCATCGGCGATGTCGGTCGGCACGGTGTCGCCGAAGCGCTCGTTGATCGCCGCCATGTGATCACCCTCGCTGAGCAGGGCGTCGAACTGTCCGTCGGGCCCGGCGATGTACCCGTCGAGACTCACGGCGACGTAGTAGACCAGTTCTCGCATCATTCTCCATTCACAACATTTGTCGTGATTGGAGACTACATCACCTGTAGTGGTAGCGCTAGAGTGTGCTCATGGCCAAGAACGACACCCGTCGCCGCACTCTCGCCGACGCAGGGTTGACCGTGCTCGCCCGCGACGGCTCCCGCGGACTCACCCACCGTGCCGTCGACCTCACGGCCGGCGTTCCCACCGGCACGACGTCGAACTACTTCCGCAGCCGCGATGCGCTGATCGCGGGACTGGTCGAACGCATCGGTGAACGACTCGCCCCCACTGCAGAGGATCTCGAGCGACGCGCGTCCGATGCGCCGAGCGCCGCGCTCTTCGCCGACTACCTGCGCGACATCGTGCGCCGCCTCACCGACGACCGCGACGTGACCATCGCGCTGTTCGAGCTGCGGCTGGAGAGCAGCCGACGCCCCGAGGTCGCCGCGGTGCTCGGCGCCTGGCAGCGCGCGGGGTTCGACGGCGACGTCGCGTTCAACGCCGATGCAGGGCTGCCGGGAGGTCGTCGCGAGATCGCGCTCTTCCACTACGCCATCGACGGCCTGCTGCTCGACCGCCTGACCACTCCGATCGAGCCGGAACGCTCAACGGATCAGATCATCGACGACCTCGTGCACGGCCTCCTGGGCTGACACGACGGGTCCAGGTCACGGACGCCGGCACGATAGACGGCGGCTCGGCGCCGACGGCAACCGCCGTCGGCGCCACAGCTCAGTGACCGACGACGATGAGCGTGATGCCGCCGACGACGGCGAGGCCGCAGACCGCGAAGCACGCGTAGGCCGCCACGAGGGCGAGGCCCTTCTGCCCATCGGTCAGCGGGCTCTTCTTGGCGGCCTTCGCCGCCTGCTTGGCCGCTCGCTTGAGCTCCTTCTCACTGATCACCGTGATCGCGTCGGTGAACTCCGCGGGGGTGACCAGCGGGATGCGTCCCGCCCTCACCAGCATCCGCAGACCGAGTGCGTAGAACGTGACGATGGCGACCGCGCCGAGGAGCGCCGCGGCGAACACCTGCACGAAGGCGAGCCAGTTGATCTCGATGCCCATCAGCGACCCTCCTCCGGAGACACGCCGTTGGCGGCCTCCCACTCGGCCAGCTCGGCTCGTGCCCTGCGGCTCGCGACGAGGACCTCCCACTCCTGGGCGGCCTGCTCCGCCTCGGCGAGCTTGCGCTCCGCGTGCTCGGCGGCCTTGCGCGCTGCCTTGACCTCAGGGCCCTTGCCGACCTGCTTCTCGAGCTTGCGTGCGCGGCGCACGGCCCGCTCGGCCTCGGCGGCCTTGCGCTCCGCCTTCGCCTGGGCGCGCTCGAACTCGATGCGAGTGCGCCGGCGCGTGGGTCCTGGCTCGTCAGGCAGGTCGACGGCATGGCCGGAGACGGCCACGTCGCTCATCGCGTTCGCGTGGTTGACCTCGTTGCGACGAGACCGCAGGAAGAGGCCGACGATGATCGCCACCGCGAGGATCGCGTCGATCACGACGCCCGTCATGCCGAGCCACACGACGAGCACGGCGGCGAGTGCGCCGACCGCGGCGGCCGCAGGGAGCGTGAGCAGCCAGCCGAGGGCGATGCGGCCGGCGGTGCGCCAGCGCACGACGGAGCCGCGGCGGCCGAGACCGGAGCCGATGACCGAGCCGGAGGCGACCTGGGTGGTCGACAGCGCGAAGCCGAGGGCGCTGGAGGCGAGGATGGTGGCGGCGGTCGAGCTCTCTGCCGCGAAGCCCTGCGCCGGCTTGACCTCCGTGAGGCCCTTGCCCAGCGTGCGGATGATGCGCCATCCGCCGAGGTAGGTGCCGAGGGCGATGGTCACGGCGCACGCCACCTTGACCTCCCACAGCGGCTCGTCCGTGTCCTGCCAGCCGACGGTGATGAGGGCGAGCGTGATGACGCCCATCGTCTTCTGCGCGTCGTTCGTGCCGTGCGCCAACGCGACCATCGACGACGTGAAGATCTGCCCCCAACGGAAGCCGGAGCGGCCGTCGGGCTTGCCGTCGTAGCGACGGGTGATGCCGTAGGCGATCTTCGTCGCAGCGAACGCGATGAGCGCCGCCGTCAGCGGAGCGATCAGAGCGGGGAGCACGACCTTCGACATCACGACGCCGAAGTTGATGCCGGCCGCCCCCACACCCACGAGCGTGGCGCCGATCAGGCCGCCGAACAGGGCGTGCGAGGAGCTCGACGGGAGCCCGAGCAGCCAGGTCAGCATGTTCCAGGTGATGGCGCCGATCAGACCGGCGAAGATGAGCGCCGGGAGCAGCGAGTGCGAGATGTCGGCCTCGTTCACGATGCCGCCCGACACGGTCTTGGCGACCTCGGTCGACAGGAACGCGCCGACGAGGTTCAGGCCCGCGGCGAGGATCACCGCCGTCTTGGGCTTGAGCGCTCCGGTGGCGATGGGTGTCGCCATGGCGTTCGCCGTGTCGTGGAACCCGTTGGTGAAGTCGAAGAACAGTGCCAGTGCGATCACCAGCACGACGATGAGGGCTGCGGTTTCCACCGTTCGCTTTCGGTCGTTGGGAAGAAGGTGAGTGTCGACGGGATCGACGTGACGAACGAAGAGTTCACCGTGGGTTTGACTTCCGTTTACCGGCCCCGATAAATCCTCCCACCCTCCTCCGTGCCGGTCAACTCGACCTCGACTAGCGTGGAACGGTGACTGATGCTCCGATCGCCGCCCGCCGTCCGTCCGTCCGCACCCACCACGGGGACGCCTTCGAGGATCCCTACGAGTGGATGCGCGAGAAGGACTCCCCCGAGGTCGTCTCCCACCTCGAGGCGGAGAACGCCTACACCGATGCCCGCACCGCGCACCTGGCGCCGCTGCGCGAGCGGATCTTCCAGGAGATCAAGGGGCGCGTGCAGGAGACCGACCTCTCCGTGCCCACCCGCCGGGGCGACTGGTGGTACTTCAGCCGCACAGAGGAGGGCTCGCAGTACGCGATCCACTGCCGCACGGCCGCCGGCGACGACTGGACTCCCCCGGTACTGGAGCCTGGCGCACCCGTCCCCGGCGAGGTCGTGCTACTCGACGGCAACGTCGAGGCGGAGGGGCACGAGTTCTTCTCCCTCGGCGCGTTCGACACCACCGACGACGCCACGAAGCTGCTGTGGTCCACCGATTTCGAGGGTGACGAGCTCTACACCGTACGCGTGCGCGACCTCGTCACCGGAGAGACGCTCCCCGACGAGATCCCGAACACCGGCGGCGCGTTCTTCACCCCCGACGGCACCGGCGTGCTCTACACGACCCGCGACGACGCGTGGCGTCCGGACACCCTGTGGC
>JAGIAK010000147.1 GCA_017744855.1 Microbacterium sp. | reverse complement strand
CACGGCGATCATCTGGGTGCCGACGCTGATCGTCGTCATAATCGGCTTCTCGATCTGGTGGCGTGCGAACAAGAACAAGGACAGCATCCGTTCCAAGATCGATCCCATCAAGCTCAAGATTCCCGCGTTCGGCACCTTGAACACCAAGATCGCGATCGCGCGGTTCGCCCGGAACTTCGCGCAGATGATGGGGGCTGGTGTGCCAGTGCTGCGGTCACTGCAGATCGTCGGGGAGACCTCCGGCAACTGGGTCATCGAGCAGGCGATGGACCGGATCGCCGATTCCGTGCGGATGGGGGGAAACATCTCGACGCCGCTCATGCGGGAGCCAGTGTTCCCGTCGATGGTCACCCAGATGATCGCCGTCGGCGAGAACTCGGGTGCGCTCGAGACGATGCTGCACAAGGTCGCGGACTTCTACGACGAGCAGGTCGAGGAGGAGACGAAGGCGCTCGCGAGCACGATCGAGCCCATCATGACCTCGCTCCTCGGCGTCGTCGTCGGGTTCATGGTCATCGCGCTCTACATGCCGATGTTCAATCTCATGGGCGAGATCGGCGGCTGAGCCGATTCCGGGACCTATGTCCTGAAAGATCGGGTTTGCACCCCCGTCCGGGGGGTGCATAATGATCACCGGGGGGCACTAAAACTGGGGGCCGCCTGTCACTATTCACCAGAGCGAACAGGATGGAAAAACACATGCTCAAGATCCAGAAGGTGCTCGCGGCTCGTCGCGAGGCCATCATGAACGGCACGAAGGACGACAAGGGCTTCACGCTCATCGAGCTCCTCATCGTCGTCCTCATCATCGGCGTCCTCGCGGCGATCGCGATCCCGGTGTATCTCTCGACCGTCGAGAACACGAAGAAGACCGCGGGGCAGCAGACGGTCTCGCAGCTCGTCACTTCTATCACCGCTTGGTCGTCGATGAACGGCGGCAAGGTTCCGGCGGCGACGAACTTCGCGGGCACCGACGCGACCGGCCAGACCGGCTCCGCCGACCTCAAGAAGTCGATGCCCGACACCGCGAGCGACCTGAAGGTCTCCTACGGCACCGACGCGGGCGCGACGCACTTCTGTGTCGTCGCGACCTACCTCGGCGCGACCGAGTCGACCTGGTACTCGCTCGACGGATCGACTCCGCAGAAGATCGCGTCGGCCTCGGCCGCGCAGACCGCCGCGTGGACGGGGGCCTGCCCCGGCACGCCGGCCGTCACGGTTGCCGCGCTCTGATTCTGCGCAACAACTGATCGGGGCGGGGTGCCCGGGTTCGCCCGGGCACCCCGTTCCTGTTTTCCGGAGAGGAGTCCGTCATGCTCGCGATCATCGCCGTGTTCTGCGGCCTCTTCGGTCTTGCCGTCGGGTCCTTCCTGAACGTGGCGATCTACCGCGTCCCCGCCGGCCTGTCGCTCTCGAAGCCGGGCAGCCACTGCCCGCACTGCGGCCACGACATCCGCTGGTATGACAACGTGCCCGTCATCGGCTGGCTCGTCCTCCGCGGACGCTGCCGCGACTGCGGCACCCGGATCTCGATCCGCTATCCGCTCGTCGAGCTCGCGGGCGGCATCGCCTTCGCACTCGTCGCGCTCGCCTTCGCCCCGGGCGGTCCGCTCGCGCCGTTCCCGGCGATTGCCGGGACCGTCACAGGCGTGGGTCTCGGGACCACCATCGCCGCGTACCTGGTCCTGGCTGCCCTGCTGTGGTTCGCCGCCGCCTCGATCGCGCTGGCGGCGATCGACATCGAGACGCTCCGGCTCCCGGACCGGGTCGTCCTCCCGACGGGGATCGTGCTCCTCGTCCTGCTCGCCGCCGCGTCCGCTCTCACTGGCGACCTCTGGAGTCTCGGCCGCGGCCTGGTCGGCGCCGCCGCGAGCTTCGCCTTCTACGTCCTCATCATCCTGATCAAGCCGGGCGGCATGGGTTTCGGCGACGCGAAGCTGTCGCTCGTGCTCGGATTCGTGACGGCGTGGTCCGGTTGGCCGTCCCTTATCCTCGGCGTCTTCGCAGCCTTCCTGCTCGGAGGAGTGTTCGGCATCGTTCTGCTGCTCGCGCGCCGTGCCGGGCGGCGGAGCAGCGTCCCCTTCGGCCCGTGGATGCTCGCGGGTGCGTGGGTCGGCATCGCCGCAGGACCTTGGGCCTGGAGCTGGTACTCGAATGTTTTAGGATTGACATAGGGGGCAATACTTTGGCGAATCGAACCGTAGGGATCGATTTCGGCAACGGCATCATTCGTGCTGCCGAGGTCGAGGATCCCGGCACATCCAGACAACAGGTCGTCCGTGTCGACGCGGTGCCGATCTCCGGCGACGCGGTCGTCAGCGGCGAGGTCCGCGACGCTGCCGCGGTGACCGCCGCGCTCAAGCAGCTGTGGGTGAAAGCCGGCTTCAGGACGAAGCGCGTCGTGCTCGGTATGGGGAACTCGCGCGTGCTCGCGCGCGACCTCCAGGTGCCTGTGCGGCCGCTCAGCCAGGTGCGCGAGGGCCTGCAGTTCCTCGTCGCCGACATGCTGCCGATGCCCGTCTCGAACGCGGTGCTCGACTACTACCCGATCTCGATCGTGCAGGACGATGACGGGAACGACGTCTACAGCGGAATGCTCATCGCGGCGCTCAAGGATGTCGCGCTGACCGCGGCGCGCGCCGCGAAAGCGGCGGGCCTCGAGGTCAACGGGATCGACATGATCCCGTTCGCCCTCATCCGCAGCCTGTCGTCCTCGAGGGATGCTGAGACCCGGGCGTTCGTCGACGTGGGGGCGACGACGACGATCATCGCGGTCGCCACGAGCGGCGTCCCGGAGTTCGTCCGCACCGTCCCGAGCGGCGGCGAGGACGTCACGCGATCGCTGATGGACCTCGGCCAGCTGACTCGTGAGCAGGCGGAGCAGATCAAGCGCACCGTCGGCCTCTCGGCCGAGGGCGTCGACGCCCGCTACCGTCCCGTGGTCGAGCTCATGGTGACGCGCAGCGGCGAGCTCATGACCTCGATCCGCGACACGCTCCAGTACTTCGGCGACACGCGCCAGCGCCGCGTGTCGCAGGTGCTGCTAACGGGCGGCGGTGCTCGTCTCGGCGGCTTCCCGCAGATGATCACGGCCTGGACCCGTATCCCGGCGGGGCTTGTGAGCGTCGCCGATCCCGATTTCATCGTCGCCACGGCGCTCGCCTCCGGCGGGCGGGAGAAGGACGGCGGCTCGCGGAAGTCGAGTAGCGGCGCGCCGCTCGTGGGCACAGATGCCGGAACGAAGAGGAGCGGGTTCCTCAGCATGCAGATCGGGGGGAAGAAGTGACCGACATCGTCCTCGCCGATGGGGCTGCGCATGCGCAGCCGCAGGCGCTCCGTTTCGTCGACGCCCCCGCGCGCGTCGATCTTCTGCCGAAAGAGATTCACGACGAGGAGCAGGTCGCTTCCACGCGCCGCCTCGCCCTCCTCGGCATCGTCGGCTCGGTGGTCGTCGTCGCGGCCGCGTTCGTCGGGGTCGGATTGATCATGGCAGGCTCCGCGCAGCGGCTCGCGTCGGCTCAGTCGCAGACCGCCGCGCTGCAGCAGGAGTTGAACAACCTCGCCCCGGCGCGCGACATGCAGGAGCGAGCCATGACCTTCAAGTCGGTCGACGGTGTGATCGGCGGAGCCGGAGCCACCGGCACTGACATCGACTGGCAGCCGCTTGTGAGCAAGTTCCTGACCGGACTCCCGGCAGGGGCTGCGATCACGACGCTCACGATCACCGTCGACTCGCCGCAGGAGCAGACTCCGCCGATGAGTGGGCTCTTCATCGCGCCTCAGATCGGGGAGATCGCTGCCCAGGTCGTGGGTCCGGACCCCGTCGCGCTGACGAACTGGCTGGACCAGCTGAAGTCGGACCCGACGTTCTCCGAGGTGCTCAACCTCGGAACCTCGGGCGGGACCGAGGGCTGGCAGATGAGCGTCACGGTCTCTATCGCGCCGGAGCTGACAGCGGTGCCCACCCCGACGCCCACGCCTGAAGTGACTCCTATGCCGACGGAGGCAGGACAGTGAACGCGAAGCGCATCTGGCAGGTCGGCAGCCTGCTCGCCATCATCGCGGTGCTGGCCGCGGGCTGGTTCCTATTGATCTCCCCGCTTTTCGACCAAGTGAAGCTGAACGAAAGCAATGCCGCCACTGTCGAGTCGACGAACGAGTCCCTGCGGTCGCAGATCGCACTGCTCCAGGGTATTGACCAGGACGCGCTTAAGGCCGACATTGCGAGGTACGAGGTCGGAGTGCCGAAGACGCCCTCGACGACGTCGCTCACGCGTGAGATCAAAGCGACGGTCGAAGCGACCGGTGCGGCGCTCACCGCCGTGGCGTACTCTGATCCGTCCAACTTCGTGGCGGGCGGCACGGGCGTCGACGAGAACGCGGAACCGGTGACCGCCGAGGAGACCAGCGGTCCCAACACCGTTCCCCTGCCGCTCTATCAGGCCGACATCGACCGCGTCGTCAGCGCCGGCCTGATCGCGATCAACGTCACCGTGAACCTCAACGCCGACCAGGTGCAGTTCCTCGCCGCCGCCGATGCGCTCCAGCGTGCGCCGAGTCGCAAACTGCTGGTCACCGGGGTGAGCTTCACGCCGCCGACCGCGTCGGCGACCGGCATGGGAACGATCGAAGCGATCGCTTGGGTGCTGCCGAGCGAGCCGCTCGGCCAGCAACCGACGGCCTGATCCACGATGCGACGACGCCTCGGCTCCCTGCGAATCCGCAGGGAGCCGAGGCGCGTCACGGGGTGGCGCACGCGGGGAATCCCTAGGCTCGGGCGAGCCCCGCTCGTAGACTGAGCGCACCCGGCACAGGAGGTCGACATGGCTGCACTCACCCCCGACGAGCAGACGCCCGAGCACGTCGTCGCGGACGACTCGACCGAGCAGGTCGAGACCGTCGTCTCGGAGACGGTGACCGAGGTCGAGACCGCGGCCCCGGTGGACTTCCCCGCCGTCGGCTCGACCGGCCCGGTCGCCGACGCCCCTCCGCCTGCACCGACCGCGTACCCGGCGCCACCTGCCCCGCCGACCGCACCGGCGGCGACGGCGCCCCCCGTCGAGCCCATGTACACCTCGGCCACCCCGCCGCAGCAGGTCGTCTACGTGCACGCCCCGGTCCCGCCGCGCAACGCCGGCAACCGCGGCTTCGGCGTGCTCATCGCCGTTCTCGCCGCGATCCTCTATGCGATCCTGCTCGCCGCGACCGCCTGGATCTCGCAGTACGTCCTCTTCGGCGCCACGGGCTTCGAGTTCCTCAAGACCTGGGACTTCTACATGCCCGTCGCGGTCTTCGTGATCGCGTTCATCATCGTCGCCGTGATCGTGAACCGGGCCGGGTGGGTCGCGCATGTCATCGGGTCGCTGTTCGTCGGCGCGGCGGTCTACTTCGGCTCCGTCGGCATCGTGCTGCTCGTGAACCAGCTCGTCTTCCAGCAGCAGGACGCGCCCGGCCTGTTCTTCGCCAGCGCGTTCTACATCGTCGCCGCGATCCTCGCGCGCGAGGTCGCGCTGTGGTTCGGCGCCATCGTCTCGAGCCGCGGCAAGCGCGTCGCGCTGAAGAACGCGGCGGCTCGCGACGAGTTCCAGGCCAAGCTCGCGGAGTTCCACGCCGGCACGGTGTGATGTAACATATTGCGTCGGAGTCTGCCGACGTTCACGCTTGCGGGGACGGAGCAGATCCAGGGAGCGACGCCCCATGGCCCGCATCCCCCACGGCATATCCGCCGCGACGGCGCGTTCGATCGAACGCGCTGGCGGATGAGGCGGCCTGTTCGGCCGCGCTGTCACCGTGCAGCAGAGGAAGACGCGTCCAGGCGCGTCCGACAAGGAAGAAGAAGAGTGCCCACCATTCAGCAGCTGGTGCGCAAGGGCCGCTCGCCGAAGGTCTCCAAGACCAAGGCGCCGGCGCTGCGCGAGAACCCGCAGCAGCGCGGGACCTGCACCCGCGTCTACACGACGACCCCGAAGAAGCCGAACTCGGCCCTCCGCAAGGTCGCCCGTGTGA
>JAGIAK010000146.1 GCA_017744855.1 Microbacterium sp. | reverse complement strand
CACCCGAACGCGAGAAAGACCAGGCCAGCGAGGGGGAACCTCACGTTCGGCGGCCATGCCGACATCAGGATCTGCGGCAGGATCATTCCCAGGAACAACGTCGAGAGATAAAGGGGGACCTGTACGAGGCCGGGGAGATTCAGCGAGCCCTGTGGCCGCTTCTCTCGCGCAGAGCGCCGCTCTCTTGCGCGCTGCGCACGTTCTTCGCGCTGCACCTCGGTGAGAGTCAGTCGTCCGCGCAGCGGAGGAACGAGCGCCTCGATCGCCCGGAGCGCTGGGTCGCTCTGCCTCGGCGACTCAGGGTGGAAGCGCCGCCAGAGGCCGCGACCGATGCGATAGAACAGCAGCGCGGATGCTGCCCAGATCGGCGGGGCCGCGATCCATAGCGCGATCGGGGTGCTCCGTGACCCTCTGTGGAAGGTCACGCCATCATCGGTGAAGCTCTGCCCGGCCGTGAGCGGGAACGCCGGCGCCAGCGCCAGGAGGGCCGCGCAGACGCTGAGGGTGATCACGAGGAACCAGAACGTGAAGGGCGTGTTCTTCTCATGCGTGAACGTCGGCAGGTAGCCGTCGTGGATCACGATGAGATGCGGGATCCAACTGATCATCCCGACTGCCGCTGCGCAGGCGACGGTCATCCCGAGCATCGGCGACGCATCGTACGGTCCCCGCTGTGTCGCCACGAACCACACCTGTATGAGCAGCGGCGCGGCGAACAGCGACGAGATGGTCCCGATGGTCCACACCGGCGCCCACCGATGCTCCGTGACACGAGCCTTGCCGCGATGCCGACGGCGGGTCCGTGCGCGTCTTCCCATTCGAGGAGTCTGTCAATGTCGTCGCGGAAACCTGCGACCCGGACGAGGCGTCGCAGAGAACTGCATCCTGCGGCAGGCGGCACGGTTCTCAGCGACGGTTCGCAGAGCTCGCGGACCCGAGCCGCGGGCCGTCACGCACGCCTCCCTCGGTACGGGAGAATCGGGACATGCCTGATTCCCAGAAGTACTCCGGTCTCGGCTATTGGATCACGCAGTTCGCGTTCTCCGCGCTTCTCGCGATCCTCGGTCTCGCGGGCGGGGCTTACATGCTGGTCGACAGCGGCAACGAGTACTCGACGAGTTCGACCGGCACCGGCGAGGGCGCGATCGTCTTCCTCGTCGGGCTCGTGTTCCTGCTGCTGCTCATCTGGCTGATCGTGAGCTTCGTCGCGCAGTCGCGACAGCAGCGAGCGGTGTACGCCTGGGCGATCATGCAGGACTACGTCGCCCGCAACCCCGGCGCCAGGCCGGTACGTCCCGGCCGTGCAGTGAGGGGCGACGTCACATCGATGGCGACTGCGGCACGTGCCCGCGACGGCGTCCTGAGCTACGAGGAAGTGCTCCGTCTTCAGGCGCTCCGGCCCGAGGTTCCCTACCCGGGCGACCTCGAAGCCCTGCGCCTCGCGTCGGCCGCTCCTTCACACAGCACGCTCACGCCGGAAGAGCGAGAACGGCGACGCGCGGAGTGGGCCGCCGACGATGCCGTCGCGCGTGCGCAGCTGCACGAGGCGGGCCTCGACGGCCCCGGTCTCGTGCGCACGGCGCGGCTCGTGACGCGTATCGTCGGCTGGGCCGCGGTGGCCGTGTTCCTCGTCGCAGCCTGGTTGCAGAGCCCGGCCCCTGTCATCACGATCTACCTGGTGCTCATCGGGCTCTGGTGCGCCCTGCGCCTGGTCGCGGGGCTGCTGCAGGATGCTCGAAACCGCAGAGGGCGCGCCCTCGCTCGCGCCTGGCTCAGCGATGCCGCGAGATCGCACCGCGGCCTTCCCGCACCGTTCGAGGAGTTCTTCCAGACCTCGCTCGGCGCATGGTGGATCCGCCTGCTGACCCCGATGGCGCTGCTCGGCGTCTTCTTCCTCGTCGGCGGCCTCGCGAACATCGCTCGGGCTTCCGATCCTGCAGAACGCGGGGTCTTCGTCGGCATGGCGTGCGTCGCTGCTCTGCTCTTCTTCGCCAGCATCGCGCTGCGGATCCCCGCTGCCAGGCGCGCTGCCGCCGATCGGGATCTCGTCCGCGCGTACCGCGGTGGACGGGAAACGCCTACCTCGGAGAACGCGAAGACCTCACGCCCAGGAGCATAGGCGCGGGGTCGCACAGGAGCGCTTCAGGACGCGGTCGGTCCCGCATACGCCCGCAGGAAGGCGTCGACGCCCTGCCGGACCGCGGCGTCGATCTGCGCGGGATCCCCATCGCGCGTCCCTCCGGCGGTGAGCTCGGGGAGGTGGGCCTGCGTCAGCACGATGAAGTGCTGGGCGGCGACCGCGGGGTCCGGCACGTTCAGGTGACCCGCGTTTCCGAGCATGGCGAGTCGACCGGCTAGGGCCTCGCGGATCGGCTCCATCCCGGCCCGGCGCACCTCGTCGAACACCTCGGGATCGCGATTGCTCTCGGCGAGGACGAGCCGACTCAGTGCAGCGGCACACCCCTGTCGCTGGCAGGCGGTCAGCGCCATAGCGAGCTCGTGGAGGCCGGCGCGCCAGTGCTCCGGTCGCAGGTCGAGCGAGGTCACGATCCGGTAGGACGCCTCGTTGAGCTGCCGCGCGATGTCGGCCATCGTCTCGCGGAACAGCCCCTCCTTGCCGTCGAAGTACGAGTAGATCGTGGGCTTGGAGACGCCGGCGGCCGCGGCGATCGCGTCGACGCTCGCGCGTTCGTACCCGGACTCGCCGAACACAGGGCCCGCGGCGTCGAGGATGGCGCGTCTCTTGTCGGTCCGCGGAGACGGCTTGACGGGAGCGGTGGTGGCCATGACACCAGAGTACACCAGACTTTAAACCTGATCTTGCGCTTCACTTTACTCGCCAGTAAAGTGCCCAACCATGACGGTAAACACCACGGAAGAACATCTCGCCAGCGGAACGCGCTGGGCAATCGGGGCGATGGCACTCGCGGCGTTCATGGCCGTGCTGAACGGCACGACGGTGACGGCCTCGCTGGAAGCGATGGCCCCCGCACTCGGCACGACGATCTCCGGCGTCGTCTGGGTGACGACCGTGTACCTCGTCGCGGCCTCGGCATCCGTTCCCCTCATCGGCTGGCTCACCGCCCGCATCGGCAGCGGCCGCGTGCTGCAGATCGCACTCGTCGGCTTCGCCCTCGGCTCGCTCTTGAGCGGCTTCGCCTGGGATCTGCCGAGCATGCTCGTGTTCCGCGTCATCCAGGGCGTGTCGGGAGGGATGCTCGAACCGGCGGCGCTCGCCGTGATCGGACTGCTGACCCCGAGCTCGAGGATGGGCAGGGTCATGGGCTTCGTCTCGCTCGTGATCAACCTCGGACCGGTCGTCGGCCCGTTGCTCGGCGGCATCCTGGTGAGCGGCGGGGCCTGGCAGTGGATCTTCTGGATGAACGTGCCGCTCGCCGTGCTCATCGGCGTCGCGGCCTGGCGACTGCTGCCGAAGGACGAGCGGCACGGTGACGGCAGCGCCGCCATGGACGTCGTCGGGCTGTTGCTGCTCCCTCCGGGGTTCGTGTTGGTGCTGCTGGGCCTGAACCGGTGGGGTGCCGGCGCGAGCCCGGTGCTCGTCGGCGCCATCGTGCTGGCGGGCGTGATCCTGCTCGCGCTCTACGTGCGCCACGCTTTGCGCGTCGCGGAGCCGCTCGTCGACATCCGCCTTCTGCGCATCCCCTCCTTCGCGGCGGCGCTCGGCATCATGAGCGTCGTCGGACTGGTCATGTACACGCAGCTCGCCGTGCTGCCGATCCTCGCCCAGCGCAGCTTCGGGCTCCCGCCGCTGTGGCAGGCGCTGCCGGTGGCGGTGCTCGGCGGCGGCCTGCTCGTCTCGATGACGCTCGCCGGCCGGCTCAGCGACAGCATCGGCCCCCGCATCCTCGTGCGAGGGGGCGCCGCGGTGACCGCCGTGACCGCAGCGCTCATCGCCATCGGTCACCAGAGCTGGCCGATGGGAGTCGTGCTCGTGCTCGTCGGCATCCTCGGGCTCGGCTTCGGCTCGATCGCCTCGCCGACGTTCGCGAGCCTGTATCGCGTGCTGCCGAAGGCGTCGATCGGCCAGGGGACCGCTGCGCTCTTCATCATGCTGCAGCTCTTCGCGTCGACGGGCGTGACGGTCGTCGGCTTCCTCACCGAGGCTTCGGCGAACCCCGCCACGAGCGCCTACGTCGTGATCGCCGGCGCCGCGGCGGTCGTCACCGCGGCCGCCTCGCTCATGCCCGGCGGGGAGGACGGGCTCAGTCGCCGGAGCGGAGGTCGTGCGCGCGCATGAGCAGGACCCCGCTGAGGCTGCTGTGCGACTTGTCAGCCGCCGTGGCTATGGTGGGCCCATGACGGACAGCGCTGACCCGACCGATCCGACCACGCGCCTCGATCGCGCGATCACCTGGACAGGCGTCGGCGCCGCCACCGCCCTGTCCAGCCTGTTCATGATGGGGAGCATCTCGGGCTTCGAAGGCGCCACGCCGCGGTCCGACAACATCGGCGAGGAAGGATTCTCGGTCGCCCTCGGCGTCATCTGCGGGCTGGTCGCGCTGGTTGTGGCGCTCCCCGCTGGATGGATGCTCGGGCGCAGGGGACGCAAGAACACCAGGCTCGGGCTCGGCGCTGTGCCCCTGCTCGCCAGTGTGACCTGGGCGCTGCTCGCCCGGGCTGTCCTGCCCATCGGACTCCAGCTCGTGAGCGGGATGTGGATCGGGTGGACCGCCCTGCACCAGTTCGTGCTGTTCTCCGTCTTCTCGGCGGGCGCGCTGCCGATCGGCATCGCTCTGCTCGTCACGTTCTTCGTACTGGTCGCCGTGCGGTCGGCGCGGTCGGGCTCACTGCGCACCGCGTCCGGCCGGCAGGGCCTTCACGGCTGAGCCCGCCCCATCGCCCAGATGGCGATCTCGACCCGGTTGCGGGCGCCGATCTTCGCCATGAGGCTCGCGACGTGCGTCTTCACCGTGCTGAGGCTGATGTACAGCGCGTCCGCGATCTCGCTGTTGCTCCGCCCGCGGGCGACCTCGGCGAGCACCTGCTCCTCGCGTTCGGTGAGTGGATCGGAGGGCTGCGGGGGAGGCCCAGTGGGCTTCGCGGCGGCGAACGCAGCGAGCAGCCGTACCGTGACCTGAGGCGCGATCAGGGCATCGCCGTCGGCGGCCGCGTGGATCGCCTGCGTGAGAAGCGGCGCTCCTGCATCCTTGAGGAGAAATCCCTTGGCGCCGGCCCGCAAGGCGGCATAGACGTACTCGTCGAGATCGAACGTCGTGATGACGACGACAGCCATCGGATCCGCGACATCCGGTCCGGCGAGCGCGCGCGTCGCCTCGATCCCGTCGAAACGCGGCATCCGGATGTCGAACAGGCAGACGTCCGGTCTCCGCGTCCGGGCGAGAGCGACAGCTTCGTGGCCGTCGACCGCCTGGCCGACGACCTCGATGCCGGGCTGAGCCCCGAGAATCATGCTCAGGCCGGTACGCACCAGCTCCTGGTCGTCGGCGATGAGGACGCGGATGCTCATGACGCCCAACCTGTCCGGGGGAGGATCGCATCGACCGCCCACCCTCCGTCCGGCTCTGGACCTGCGCGGAGCGTACCTCCGAGCATCGCGGCCCGCTCCATCATGCCGATGACGCCGAAACCTGGAGCCGGCGTCGCGGGGACGTCTCCGTCGTTGGTCACCCGCAGTCGAACGCTGTGGTCGTCCGCCTGAACCGACACGTCCACCAGGGTGACGTGCCGAGCATGACGGAGCGCGTTGGTCACGGCCTCCTGTGCGAGACGGAAGACCGCGGCCGAGACGGGCGCCGGAATGCTGTCGTCGAGTTTGGGCACGATCACGGTGACGTGTGTTCCGCCCGCTCGGGTTCCGGCGAGCGCGGCGATGTCGGCGAGCCCGTGGTGCGGCGCGAACTCCGCCGCCTCGTCCTGTCGCAGCACCCTCACCATCGCTCTCAGCTCGCCCAGAGCCCTGGCGGACTCGACCTCGATCACGCCGAGCGCATCCTGAGCGGCTCGTGGATCTCGCGCCGCGACCGCGAGCCCTGCCTGGGCGCGGATGGCGATGGCC
>JAGIAK010000145.1 GCA_017744855.1 Microbacterium sp. | reverse complement strand
CAGCAGGCCGATCACGTGCAGGGTCGCCACACGCAGGTCGACCGGCATGAGATCCGTGCCGAGCGCGCGGGTGATGTAGCTGAAGAGGTAGCTGTCCTCATCCGACGTGCTGAGGTGCTTTCGATACCACGCCAGCAGCCGGGCGGGGTCGCGGGGCATCTCGTCGTAGTGCTCGCGGAACGGATCGAAGTACTGATCGTCGTCCGTCGTGTTCGGATCCCAGGACTGCAGGCCGGCCGGCAGCCGCGTGAGGCCACCCGGGTCGGCGTCCCTCTCCGGGTACTTCTCCACCATCCGCTCGTAGGCGGGGAGAGCCGCCTGGTCTCCGTACACGTCGAGCACCTGGTTCACGGCCCGGTCGTCGAGGATCCAGTCCCCCGACCTGTCGCTCGGCACGTAGAGATCACGGACCCCCCTGGCGCGCACGGCGCCCTCCGAGTTCTCGAAGGTGGAGGTGTTGAACCCCGAGACGTACTCGTCGGAGGTCGCCGGATCCGCGTCGGCATCCCACAGCGACACGAGCTCATAGGTCTCCCGGACCAGCAGGTATTGGCTAGGCCCGACGATCGGATCGTTGCCGGCCATGACCTTTCCCGCGGCGTCGTTCAGCACGGCCACCGCGGCGGCCGACGCGGATTCCGGCGCGACGGGAGCGACGGCGCCCGCGACCACGATCGTCGCGATGACGGCGGCGGCGGATGCCGTGCCCAACGCGCCGCCCCAGATCCACGAGCGCTGCGCACCGCGCCTCGGCCGGCCGGTCATCTCCGCGACGAGCGTTCGGCGGGAGGCGGCGATGCGACCCGCCGCCCGGTCATCGGGCGTGCTCTCGATCTCACGCACCAGCTCCAAGACGTCCATCTTCCAGCTCCTTTCCGATCCAGGTGAGTCGTGTGAGCTGCGATCCCGGCGGTGCCAGCTTGCGGCGGACCCGGTTGAGGCGCGACCACACCGTGCCGACCGGCACCCCGAGAGCCTGCGCGATCTCCTCGTGGCTGAGACCGCCCCAGGCGAGAAGCAGGAGGGTCTCGCGATCTCTCGCCGACAGCGCCGCGATCTTCGGGGCGAGCATCGCGATCATGTCCGCCGCGTCCATCCGCACGGCCGCTTCCTCGATGCCACCCCCTGTGGAGTGCTCCGCTCCGGCCGAGGCGACGACCGCCCGCCAGTGCCGGGCCTCGGTGGCCCGATGACGCGCGGCGACCCTGGTGGCGATGCCGAACAGCCACGGACGAGCCGACTCCCGGTCGTGGTCGAACGAGCCTCTCCGCCGGAAGGCGATCAGGAAGGTCTCGCTGAGGGCGTCTTCCGCGGCATCCGACCCCAGCCTGCGCCGGAGGAAGGACTCGACGGAGGCCGCGTGCCGATCGAACACCTCGGCGAAGGCCTGGGGTGTCCGCTCGGACTTGCGGATGATGTCGCTGTCGGTGCTCACACCTGGTATTCCTCGATACCGCGAATCCGCTTCACGCTTTCTCAGAACAGTCCGGTCGGCAGAACGCCCTCGTGTTCGAGCAGCCACCTCTTGGTCACGAGGCCCTGACCGGGTTCTCCGCCCGAGTAACCGCCGAGACCGTCGCCGGCGACTACCCGATGGCACGGGACGATGAGCGGTACGGGGTTGGCGCCCATGATCGCGCCGATGCCGCGAGCGGGGATCGTGGTGCCGCTGCGCGCTGCCAGCTCGCCGTACGTGACGCTCTCGCCGTGGGCGACCGTGTCGTACAGCGCGAGGAGCACCGCGCGCGTGGACTCGGTCTGCACACCGAGGTCGATGGGCAGGTCGAAGGCGGTGAGGGTGCCGTCGAAGTAGGCGCCGAGCTGGGCGATCGCCTCGTCGAGCAGAGCGTCGGGCGCGGCATCGGCGCCGACCGGTGCGGTCGAGCGCCAGGTGACCCTGGTGATCGCGGTGCCGTCGCTGACGACGCCGATCACCCCGACCGGCGTCTGCAGTGTCGCGAACGAAGGCATGCGCCGAGGCTACCGCCCGCCACCGACATCCGGCTCAGTCCACCGACGCGAGCAGATGTCTTTCCACGGTGACGGCGATCGCATCCTCGCGGTTCGAGACGCCGAGCTTGCGGTAGATGCTGCGCAGCTGCGACTTCACCGTGTTCGCTGATACGACGTTGGCCGCGGCGATCTGGGCGATGGAGGACGTGTGCATGAGCTGCTCCAGCACGGCGAGTTCACGCTTGCTGAGCAGACCATCCGGTTCGACGTCGCCGATCAAGGCCCGTTTCGGGAGCTCGGCTGCGACGTGGGCATACCCCTCTGCCTCGAGCGCGGCGACGACCCGCGCAAGATCCGGGTCGGGGAGCAGTGCGAGCGGCAATCGCAGGCCTGACCGATCGAGCAGTGCGCCGAGGCGTTGCACCGCCGCCGTGCGCCGGGGCGTGGCGGAGATCCGCAGCAGCACTGCGGCGTCGATGGCCGCGGCTTCCGCGGACTGCCGCGTCGACAAGTGCGCGCCCGAGACCGCGCGGAGATCGTTGAGCGCCGTGCCGGTCTGCCCGAGCGACAACGCGACCCGCGCACGTTCGATGCGGGCCGCCGGGCCGTCCGACAGATCACGCGCGAGCACCGCGGCTGCGCCGTCAGGGTTGCTGAGCGACAGGTGCAGCAACGAACGGATACGGGCGAGCCTGGCACGCGCACGACGCGCGCCGCCGTCGCCGCCGCGTCGTTCGACCGCCTCGTCCAGGCGCGCGAGTCCGTGGCCAGGGCTCCCTGCGACCAGCTCGATCAACGCGTCGGTCTCGGCGACGAGCGCCCAGTGCTCCGTCGTGTGGCGTCCCTTGGTCATGGCGACGAGACTGTCGAGCTCCCGGCGCGCACGACTCGCATCAAAGCGCTCGATCGCCAGCCGCGTCTCAGCGACCCGGTAGAAGATGCCCGAGTATCCGTTCCTCTGACGATCGGTCCACAGGTCGGTCCTCCCGTGTTCGATGTACGAACGGGCCTCGTCGAGGTCGCCCCGCAGTGCGTGGATGCCAGCCAGCAACGCGAGCGCGCTCATCCCGTTGGACGGCGGCGTGAGCGAGGCCTCGGCGAGTCCGAGCGACGCAGCGTGCAAGGCTTCCTCGTGGTGGTCCCCGTAGTGGAACGACATTCCGAGCACCGCGAGAATACGCGGCAGTTCAGTGATCGACGCACGTTCTTCGTCGGAGAGCGCGTGCGCGACCTCCATGGCGCCGCGTGCGGCCGAGACCGACAACTCCGTACGGCCGAGCAACCTGAACGCCGCCGACTCGGACGAGCGGATCAGCAGTCGATCGACCGGACTCAGATTGTGGGTGCGGGTCGACCGCGCCGATCGGACCGCCATCACGAAGAACCGGAGCGCGCGGAATCGTTGGAATCGCAGCTGGTTCAGCAAGATGCCGAACTCCATGGCGAGCAGCGGGTGGGCTCGAAGCACACTGACGGGCACGCGGTCGAGGATCGCGCGTGCCTCGTCGGCGTGGTCGGCTGCGAGCTCGTACCAGCCATCACGGACGGCATCCGTCGCCTCAGTCCAGTCCCCAGAGGCGACCGCCGCGCTCAGGCGCTGCAGCGGTGCGGTGCTTCCGGCGCTGGAACCGTCGGTCGCATCGTCCATGATCGTCTCCCGGGATCGAGCTCGATGGGGTGATTCTGCGTCGCGCGATACTCCCCAGCAGCCCGCGTGAGACCAGTGCCGCACACGTGCGTGCGCGACCTTGCCATCCTAGGGCCGCGTCGAGGCGACGCGGTGCGGGGTGCCGAGTGCCGCCGCGTCGAGCCGGGAGAGGCGAAGCGGCCGGCACCCGGCGTGCTCTCGGAGAGAGTACGGCGTCCAGGGGAAACGCCGTGACCCCATACAACCGCAGAGTCCCCCGGCGGCAGACCCTCAGGCGACTTCTTTCACCCCGCGCTCACCCGGCGACATGCGCCGCGCGCGACGAACGCCGATCCGTTCGAGACGACGGACCAGTCGCGCGGAGAGCGACGCACCTCCCCACGAGGCCAGGATGCGGGCCCCGAGGGTCGCCGCCACGACGACGGGTCCGAGATGCCCGAGCGACATCACCGGGAGCGACACGAGGAAGAGTCCCGTCCCGATGATCGCTCCCGCGACCAGCGCGTCCCTTCGCTCACTCCAGCCTCGTCGTTCTGCCATCGCGAGGACGGCGTCGAACAGCGCCCCCGCGCCGAGAAGCGGAACGGCCATGAGCCAACCGATCGCGGTGAACGGACCGCACACGAGCGCGGTGAGGAGGGCGGTGAGCGTTGCGCCCCAGCGGAGCCCGGTGAACCGGCGCGACGCGAAGATCATCAGGGTCTGCAGCCCGGCGACGAGCGCATAGGCCGGGGGGAACCACCCCGCCAAGTGCGGGGTCAGCGGGGCGAGCCCGATCACGATCACGGACTGGACGGCAGCGAAGGCCGCGGACTGCAGATACGCACGGGTGATGGTAGCCCCGTGGCCGGGGTCGGCCTCATCCGGGGCGAGCATAATCCCAATATTATGCGGCGATCCGTCCCCGCGGTTCGCGCAGGCTGCGTACGCACAGCCCTGCGCCCATACCCCCCCCCGACAGCCATGACGAGTGGTGCCCCGAGCGCTCAGGGCACCACTCGTCGTGCCGATCGCTCAGTCGCGACTCCGTTCCTGCCGGCGTCGACGGACCATCAGCAGCACGGCGCCGCAGAGCATCAGTCCGACGGCGAGCGTCACCACGCCCCAGGCGATGGCGCCGCCCGTGACAGCCAGTCCCGAGCCCTGTGTCGGAACCGTGCGCACATCGTCGATCCGCGCTGTCGACGGGTCCGATGCCACGTCCGCACCGCTCGGCGCGATGCCCGCCGCCGATGCGGTGTTGACCAGCGCCTTCCCGTCGAGGTCGGCGGCGGCGACCGTGTATGTCGCTGCGCACTCGAGCGTTTGGCCAGGCAGCAGCCCCGCGGCGATCGGGCAGTCCACGACCGGAGCTGCGCCGCGCCCGGAGAACGCGTCCTCCTGCACCGATAGGTTCCGGACCGTCGTGTTCCCGGTGTTCGTGATCGTGAAGGTGTACGCGATGAGTTGACCGGCCCCCATGACCTTCGTCGCATCCGTCTTCTTCACGAGCGTGATGCTCGGCTTCGCCGGCGCCGGCAGCAGAGCTGTCGACCCGTCGGATACCGGCGGCTGCACCCCGTCCGGTACGTCGCCGGTCGCGGTCGCCGTGTTCGACAGCTCACCGGAATCCACGTCCTCCTGGGTGATCGTGTACACGACCATGCAGGTCACCTGTCCGCCGGGCGCAAGTGGTGCCGCGTCCCCGCAGTCCGGCGTCCCCATCTCGCCGGTACCTGTGAAGGTGCCCTCGACGACTCGCGCGCCTGTCACCGTCACGTTGCCCGTGTTGGTGATCACGAACGAGTAGGTGACCACGTCGCCCGCGTGGATGTCCTCCGGGTCACCGACGTCGGCGGACTTCACGAGCGAGAGGGCCGCCCGACGATCCACCGTCACCACGGCGGTCGATGGCGCCGACGACACGGCCTCGCCCGCGGCGGACGCCGAGGCTGCCGCCGTGTTGGTGACCGTGCCCGCATCCACGTCGGCCTGAGTCAAGACATACGTGACCTCGCAGGTCACGTCCTCGCCCGGCGCGAGCGTCGATCCGCAATCCGCTGCCGCCAGCACTCCGGTGCCGGAGAACGCGGTCTCTGTGATCGCGAGCCCCGTCAACGTCACATTGCCGGTGTTGGTGGCGCGGAACGAGTACACGATCTCGTCGCCCGCGGCATCCGCGGTGTCGGGCGTCGCCGTCTTGTCGAGGGTGAGCCCCGGCGTCTGCACGGCCGTGACGCGAACCATCGACGGCGCAGCCAGCACCGGATCCCCCGACGGAGTCTCGCCGGACGCCGCACCCGTGTTGCTGATGACGCCCCTGTCGATGTCGGCCTGGGTCACCTTGTACTCGACCGTGCACGTCAGCGACTCGCCGGGATCGAGCTGGTTCGTCGGGCAGTCGATGCCGCCGAGCGCACCGCTGCCCAGAGCCTCGACCGCCTCGACCAGCGCGCCCGGCCCGACAGGCAGGCCAGCCGCACGCCTGTC
>JAGIAK010000144.1 GCA_017744855.1 Microbacterium sp. | reverse complement strand
GACGCGGTGCTGAATCGGAGCGCGCTCGTGCTCGCGGCGGACATGGATGCCGACCTCTTCGGCATCGCCGAGGACGAGCTGTCCGCCGCGGTGCAGCACTTCATCATCCGCGGAGGGCGTGTACGAGGCGTCCGTGCCACGACGATCGACAAGGAGATCGACATCGGTGGCGCCGAGCTCGTCGACCAGGTGCTGCAGCGCGCGTACGGCGAGGCACAGGACGTGCCCCGCCGCATCCTCGTGCCCGCCCTGCCCGACGACACGGCCGAGCTCGAGGAGTGGCTGCGCGAGCGGCGCGGGCGCAAGGTCGAGATCGCCGTCGCCCAGCGCGGACAGCGCGCCGACCTCATGCGCACGGCCACGCTGAACGCGCAGCAGGCGCTGATCCGCCACAAGACGCGCCGCACCAGCGACTACGTGGCGCGAACGCAGGCGCTCACCGACCTGCAGGATGCGTTGGGCATGCCGGACGCGCCGCTGCGGATCGAGTGCTACGACATCTCCCACCTCAGCGGAACGAACGTGGTCGCGTCGATGGTGGTGTTCGAAGACGGCCTGCCCCGCAAAGACCAGTACCGGTCGTTCAACATCGCCGAGACGACGGACGACACCGACTCGATGTACCAGGTGCTCACCCGGCGGCTGGCCTACCTCGACCGCCCCGAGCCGGTCGAGGACCTCTCGGTGACGGAGAACGGGATCGACACGGACGCGGGGGAGACCACCACCCGACGCAAGCCGCGCTTCGCGTACCCGCCGCAGCTGCTGCTCGTCGACGGCGGGCAGCCGCAGGTCGAGGCCGCCGCTCGCGCCCTGCGAGACTCGGGGCACACCGAGATCGCTGTGTGCGGCATCGCCAAGCGCCTCGAGGAGATCTGGTTGCCCGGCGAGGACTTCCCGGTGATCCTGCCCCGCACGAGCGAGGCGCTCTACCTGCTGCAGCGCCTGCGAGACGAGGCTCACCGGTTCGCCATCACTCACCAGCGCAAACGCCGCAGGAACGACATCACCACGGTCCTCGCGGAGGTGCCCGGTCTCGGGGCCTCGCGCATCAAGGTGCTGCTCAAGCACTTCGGCTCCGTGACGGCGCTCCGTGCCGCCGCGCCCGGGGAGATCGAAGAGGTCCAGGGCATCGGGCCCGTACTCGCGCAGAACATCCACACCCACCTCTCCGCCCGGTAGCGGCAGTCGATAGGCTGGTATCCGCGGGGGAGAAGGAGCAAGGATGTCAGACGGGGACAAGGGCGAATTCCTCATCGTCACGGGCATGTCGGGCGCAGGGCGCACGACGGTCGCCAACGCGCTCGAGGACCTCGGCTGGTACGTGGTGGACAATCTCCCGCCGCAGATCCTGCGGCCGCTGCTCGATCTCACCGACATGGGCGGCGACGCCCTCCCGAAGATCGCCGCCGTCGTCGACGTGCGCGGACGCAACCTCTTCGACGACTTCCCCGGCGTCGCGCGCGCCCTCCGCTCAAGGGGCTCGGTGCGCGTGCTGTTCCTCGACGCCTCCGACGACGTGCTCGTGCGGCGGTTCGAGGCCGTGCGTCGACCGCATCCGCTGCAGGGCGACGGCACCCTCCTCGACGGCATCCGCACCGAGCGCTCGCGCCTCGCGCCCATCCGCGAGGGCGCCGATCTGGTGATCGACACGTCGTCCCTGAACATCCACCAGCTGGCGACCCAGGTGTCCGACCTCTTCTCCGAGGAGGGCGCCGCCCGTCACCGCGTCACGCTGATGAGCTTCGGTTTCAAGTACGGTCTGCCGACCGATGTCGACCTCGTCGCTGACATGCGCTTCCTGCCGAACCCGTTCTGGAACGAGGAGCTGCGCGGACTCACCGGGCAGGACGAGTCGGTGCGCGACTACGTGCTGTCCCGCGAGGGGGCGGCCGAGTTCCTCGACGCCTACGCCGCAGCGCTCACCCCCGTTCTCGAGGGGTATCAGCGGGAGAACAAGAGCCACTCCACCGTGGCGATCGGGTGCACGGGCGGCAAGCACCGTTCGGTCGCCATGGCGGAAGAGCTGGCACGACGCCTGGCCGCCGTCCCCGGTGTCGCCGTCAACGTGCGTCACAGGGACCTGGGGCGCGAGTAGCGACCGCCCCGGCCGAGTAAGCTGGAGGTTTGCGTCGCGATCCGGCGCGTGAGCTTTTTGAGGAGACCCGTGGCACTCACCACCGACGTCAAGGCCGAGCTAGTCAGCATCCGCAACGCACCCCCCACGGTGCGCGTGGCGGAGGTGACGGCGATCCTGCGGTTCGCCGGTGGATTGCATTCCATCGCAGGGCGGGTCGCCGTCGAGGCGGAGGTGGACGCGGAGGTGCTCGCGCAGCGCGTCGCCCGCGACCTCGCCGAGATCTACGGCGTGCGTCCCGAGATCGCCCAGGTGCAGTCGAGCACCGCGAACGACGGCGCACGCTGGGCCGTGCGCGTGATCGCCGCCGGCGAGACGCTCGCCCGTCAGACCGGTCTGCTCGACCAGCGCCGGCGTCCCGTCCGCGGTCTTCCCAACAGGCTCACCACCGGTTCGCGGGCCGAGGTCGCAGGACTCTGGCGCGGCGCCTTCCTCGCCGCCGGCACGCTCAGCGAGCCCGGCCGCTCGGCGATGCTCGAGATCTCCTGCCCGACGTCGGAGGCCGCGATGGCCCTCGTCGGCGCTGCCCACCGCCTCGGCGTCGCCGCGAAGGCCCGCGAGGTCCGCGGCATGCCGCGCGTCGTGGTGCGCGAGGGCGAGGCCATCCGCACCATCCTCAGCGAGATCGGGGCGCAGCGCACCGCGGTCGCGTGGGAGGAGATGCGTCAGCGCCGCGAGGTGCGCGCCGGCGTCAACCGCCTCGTGAACTTCGACGACGCGAACCTCCGCCGCTCGGCGCAGGCCGCCGTCGCGGCGTGCGCTCGGGTCGAGCGCGCCCTGGAGATCCTCGCCGACGAGGTCCCCGATCACCTCCGCGTCGCCGGCGAACTGCGCCTCGCGCACCGCGACGCGAGCCTTGATGAGCTCGGCCACCACGCCGACCCGCCGATGACCAAGGACGCTGTCGCCGGCCGCATCCGCCGTCTCCTCGCGATGGCCGACAAGCGCGCCCAGCAGGAGGGCATCCCCGGCACGGAGGCCGCCGTCCCGGTAGGCCTCGACGTCTGATCCCGCCTGCTCGAAGCGCGTCGCATCCCTCTGGGTGCGGCGCGCTTCGTCGTCTCCCGCCCGCCGTCATATCTCGGAAGGATCAGGTCCGGTCCCGCGTTGTCGTCACTAGGATGAAGAGAGTCCGCTCCGCACCGCACTTCGGTGGCGCGGAGGATCGGCAAGCGCCGCGGCGCGGCGCGGATTGGATGAAAGCGACATGGCGACCTACACGCTCCCCGACCTGCCCTACGACTTCGCGGCGCTCGAGCCGCACATCAGCGGCAAGATCATGGAACTCCACCACGACAAGCACCACGCGGCCTACGTCGCCGGTGCCAACGCCGCGCTGGACGGCCTCGCCGAGGCGCGCGAGAGCGGCAACCTCGCGAACGTGAACAAGCTCGAGAAGGACCTCGCGTTCAACCTCGGCGGTCACGTCAACCACTCGATCTTCTGGACGAACCTGTCGCCGAACGGCGGAGGCGAGCCCGAGGGCGAGCTGCGCGCGGCGATCGACGAGTTCTTCGGCTCGTTCGAGAAGTTCCAGGCGCACTTCACGGCCAACGCCATGGGCATCCAGGGCTCCGGCTGGTCGGTGCTCAGTTGGGACTCGATCGGTCAGCGCCTCATCATCCAGCAGCTGTTCGACCAGCAGTCGAACACCGCGCAGGGCACCGTTCCGCTGTTCCAGCTCGACATGTGGGAGCACGCCTTCTACCTCGACTACCTCAACGTGAAGGCCGACTACGTCAAGGCGGCGTGGAACATCGCCAACTGGGAGAACGTCGCGCAGCGCTTCGTCACAGCCCGTGAGAAGACCTCGGGCCTGCTGGTACTGTCGTAAACAAGACGGGCGTCCCGATGGGCTCTCGGCCCGTCGGGACGCCGTTGTCCATGCTTCTCTAGTTGAAACCGCGCATTCGCGCACGAGAAATCAGGAGACCTTAGTGTCTGTCAAGATCGGTATCAACGGCTTCGGCCGCATCGGACGCAACTACTTCCGCGCGGCTCTCGCGCAGGGCGCTGACCTCGAGATCGTCGCGGTCAACGACCTCACCGACAACAAGACTCTCGCCCACCTGCTGAAGTACGACTCGGTCGGTGGCGTGCTCGACGCCGACATCAGCTACGACGACGACAGCATCACGGTCAACGGCAAGGCCATCAAGGCGTTCGCGGAGCGCGACCCCGCCAACCTCCCGTGGGGCGAGCTCGGCGTCGACATCGTCATCGAGTCCACCGGCTTCTTCACCAAGGCGGAGCTCGCCAAGAAGCACATCGAGGCCGGCGCCAAGAAGGTCCTGATCTCCGCGCCCGGCACGGGCGTCGACGGCACGTTCGTGATGGGCGTGAACGAGGACACCTACGACCCCGCCACGCAGCACATCATCTCCAATGCGTCGTGCACCACGAACTGCCTCGCCCCGCTCGCGAAGGTCTTCAACGACGAGTTCGGCATCGACCGCGGTTTCATGATGACGGCACACGCCTACACGGCCGACCAGAACCTGCAGGACGGCCCGCACGGAGACCTGCGCCGCGCCCGCGCCGCCGCGATCAACATCACCCCCGCGTCGACCGGTGCGGCCAAGGCCATCGGCGAGGTGCTCCCGGAGCTCAACGGCAAGCTCAGCGGCTCCTCGTACCGCGTCCCGGTTCCCACCGGCTCGATCGTCGACCTCACGCTGATCACCGACCGTGAGAACCTCACGGCCGACGAGGTCAACGCCGCGTACAAGAAGGCCGCCGCAGACGGACGTCTCGCCGGCTACCTGCAGTACAACGAGGACCAGATCGTCTCCAGCGACATCGTGCACAACCCGCACTCCTCGATCTTCGACGCGACCCTGACCAACGTCAGCGGCAACCTCGTCAAGGTCTCGAGCTGGTACGACAACGAGTGGGGCTACTCCAACCGTCTCGTCGACCTGACCGAGTACGTGGCCGAGCGTCTCTGAGACCCAGCACATGACTCTGCGCACCCTGGAATCTCTGGGTCCGCTCGAGGGCAAGCGCGTCATCGTCCGTTGTGATCTCAACGTCCCCCTGCGGGACGGGGTCATAACGGACGATGGCCGTGTCCGCGCCTCGCTGCCGACTCTCAACGCCCTCATCAACGCGGGCGCTCGCGTCGTCGTGTGCTCGCACCTCGGGCGCCCCGATGGCGCACCCGACCCGCAGTACAGCCTCGAGCCGGTCGCGCAGCGTCTGTCCGAGCTGCTCGGCAAGCCGGTCGCGTTCGCGCGCGACACCGTAGGCGAGTCGGCGACCGAGGCCGTGGCCTCGCTCGAGGATGGCGGCGTCGTCGTCATCGAGAACCTGCGGTTCAACGCGGGGGAGACCTCTAAGGAGGACGCGGTGCGTTCGGCCTTCGCCGCGCAACTCGCGGAGCTCGGCGACGTTCTCGTATCCGACGGCTTCGGCGTCGTGCACCGCAAGCAGGCGAGCGTCTACGACCTCGCCCAGCTGATCCCGTCCGCTGCCGGTCTGCTCATCGCGACCGAGCTGGAGGTGCTCGACAAGCTCACCGAGAACCCCGACCGCCCCTACGCCGTCGTGCTCGGCGGCTCGAAGGTCAGCGACAAGCTCGGCGTGATCTCGCACCTGCTCCCGCGGGTCGATCGCATCCTCGTCGGAGGCGGCATGCTCTTCACCTTCCTCAAGGCGCAGGGGCACGATGTCGCGTCGAGTCTCCTCGAAGAGGACCAGCTCGACACGGTGCGCGGCTACATCGCCGAGGCCGCCGAACGCGGAGTCGAGCTCGTGCTCCCCACCGACGTCGTCGTGGCCGAGAAGTTCGCTGCGGATGCCGCGCACGAGGTGGCAGCGGCCGACGCGATCGAGGACACGGCGTTCGGCGCGTCCGGCATCGGCCTCGACATCGGTCCCGAGACGGCGGCGCGCTTCGGACTGACCTATGTCAACCCGGTCAACCTCAAGATGACAGCCGCGGCGACCTATGTCGGCCCGCGTTCGGGA
>JAGIAK010000143.1 GCA_017744855.1 Microbacterium sp. | reverse complement strand
AACGTGATCTGCGAGTACCTGGAAGAAACCCAGCCCGGCGCTCGCCTGCACCCCGAGGACCCGCTCGCCCGCGCACTCGTCTGGTCGTCGCTGTGGAACGCCACCCGTGACGGCGAGCTCGACGCGACCCGCTACCTGGCGATCGTGCGTGACCACGCCCCGGCGGAGTCCAACATCGGCCTGCTCGCCGGCATCCTCCCCAACGCGGCGTTCGCGCTGCGCCACTACGTCTCGGGCGAGCGTCGAACAGCACAGCAGCGCGACTGGGTGGACGCCGCGTGGCGTGCGCTGCACGACGCCGAGCCCGGCAGCGATGCGCAGCTGTCGTGGGCTCGGGCACTCGCCACGGCATCGGCCTACGACGACGTGCACGCCGACGGCATCCGCGAGATGCTCGACGGGAATGCGCCGGACGGACTGACCGTCGACCCGGACCTGCGGTGGCAGCTCCTCACGGCGCTCACCGCGACGGGGCACGCGACGGCGGGAGACGTCGAGGCGGAACTCGACCGCGACGACACCGGCAGCGGCCGCACGGCTGCGCGTCGTGCGCTGGCGTCCCGACCCGACGCCGCCGTGCGCGCGGGAGCCTGGGACGCCGCGTGGAACGACCTCTCCCTCAGCAACGATCACCTCGACGCGGAGATCGCGGGATTCCGTGCCGGCGGGCGACGCGATCTCGTGGCGGGTTTCGATGCGGAGTACTTCGCGCGGATCCGCGACGCCTGGCGCTCGCGCAGCATCGAGCTGGCCCAGCGCCTCGTGGTCGGGCTCTTCCCTGCCACGGATTCCCTGGATGCGGTCGACGCGTGGCTCGCCGCCAACGACGATGCTCCGTCGGCATTGCGGCGGATCGTGGTCGAGCAGCGCGATCATCTCGCGCGTGATCTCCGGGTGCAGGCTCTGCAGAGCTGACAACCGGTCGCCGACGGGCTCAGTCGACGGCGAGCTCGTCGGCGGTCGATGCTCCGGCCGCCAGGTACTCGGGGCGGTCGTCGCTCTGCGTCAGCAGGACCAGTGCGATGTAGGCGGCCCAGGCGCGGGCACGCACCCAGGTCGCGTCGTCGTACCGGTCGCCCGTCGCCGTGCGGAACGTCGCACGACCGTCGGCGTCGAACAGCATCCACGCCACCGCAAGGTCGTAGGCGGGATCCCCGGCCGTCACGTCGCCGAAGTCGATCAGTGCCGCCAGACCGTCTGCGCCGACGACGACGTTGCCGGGGTGCAGGTCGCCGTGGATCCATACCCGCTCCGTGCCGACGGGCACGCTCAAGCCCGCGTCCCACGCGTCTGCGAGCGCCGCGCGCTCGGGGAACTGCGCGAGACGCGGCCGGACGGCGTCGTCACGCAGAGACAGCGGGCCGCCGCGGAACGGATTGAGAGGCGCATCGGCGGGAGCCGCGGTGTGCAGCGCGCCCAGCGTCGACGCGAGCAGCGGCGCCCACCCCGCGTTCTCGCCGCGCGGCCGGCCGAGAGCCGTCGTGCCGTCGATCCACGGCGTGACCGACCACGGCCAGGGGAAGAGGTCGCCCGGTCGGCCGGCGACGACGGGCACCGGGGTGCGCACCCCGAGCGCGGCCAGCCGTGGGGCGATCTCGGGGAGGGCGCGTTGTTCGTGGGCGATCAACGGCACCGCCAGCTGCCGGCGGGGCACCCGCACGACGAGGTCGTCGCCCAGGCGCCAGATCGCGTTGTCCCACCCGTCTGCGTACAACCTCAGCGGGAGGTCGGCGAGCTCGGGGGCCGTCATGCGCAGCAGGGAGCGGATGCCGTCCTCATCGAGCTCATGCTCGGCGGCGGGGGAGTCCGCCATGATCAGACGTCGAGAACGTCGCCGGGCTCGAGGGCGAAGAACTCCCCGCCGCCCTGCTCCGTCGCCCACTGGAGGCGCTGGCGGTGCATGGTCTTGCCGGCGACGGAGAGGGTCATGTCGTGCGTGCCGAACGCGCGTCGGGGCTTCACGGCGAGCACGAAGTCGATCGCCTCGCCGATCTTGAGCCACGGGGCGCCGAGCGGTGCGGCGAGGGTGCGCACCTCGACGCCCTCCGGCACGGCGTAGGAGTCTCCGGGGTAGTAGAGCTCGTCGTTGACGAGCACGCCGACGTTCTCGATGACGGGGATCGAGGAGTGGATGACCTCGTGCGTGCCGCCGAAGAAGCGCAGCGTGAAGCCGCCGGCCTGCACGGTGTCGCCCGGCGCGACGACGGTGATCTCGTAGTCGGCAGCGGCCCGCGCGACGCCGGCCGGCGCGAACACCGGAGTACCCGGTGCCGCACGCAGGACGCGGTCGAGATGCTCCGGCGTCCAGTGGTCGGGGTGCTCGTGAGTGAGCACGACGGCGACGACGTTCTGCAGATCGTCGATCGGCGAGGTGAAGGAGCCGGGGTCGATCAGCAGGGTCTCGTCGCCCTGGTCGATGCGGAGGGCGGCATGTTCGAACTTGGTGACGCGCATAGGACGAGTCAACCCCTCATTCGGATCGGAGGCAAACCCTTCGTCGGAGGAGCCCGCCACGCCCGGGATTCCGGGAGCGGCGGCCTCGATTTGGCGGCATGAGAATCGCCATGGCATACTTGAACAGTTGTCGCGGAACGGACAAGGTTCTGCAAGACGGCCCCATCGTATAGCGGCCTAGTACGCCGCCCTCTCACGGCGGTAACGCGGGTTCGAATCCCGCTGGGGTCACGCAACACACGAAAGCCCTCGGTTCTCCGAGGGCTTTCGTCGTTCCCGGGTGGTGCTGCTTTCGCGTCAGTTGCGGGAACCGGTCAGCCAGAGCGCGAGCGCCGTGCAGACCAGGGCGAGCGCCGCGAGCGGGAAGTCCAGCCCGTAGGCGGTGATGGCGATGACCGGGGCGATGAACAGCAGCACAGCTGCGGTGGTCGCGCCGGCAGCGGGGAGACGCGGGATGCCTGGCGCCGGGGCGCGCTCGAACCGCACCAGCCACAACGACAGCAGCCACACCGCGCCGAGCACGATCACCAGGAACAGGGGCCGCGTCCACCACCACACGGCGCTGCCAGGTGCTGGCATGGGCAGGGGGAGCAGCAGCTCGATGCCGATGAGCACCATGATCATCGGCAGGTGCCACAGGTAGATCGTCATCAGACGGGAGCCGACGACGAACACGGCGCCCTGGGCGCCCTTGCTGCTCATCAGCGCCGTCAGCGGTCGATGGAGCAGCGTGAGCGCCGCCGCCTGGACCACCGCCAGCACGGCCATCGTCGTGGTCGGCGGCCACTGGTTCGAGAGCATGTTCCACGAGTAGCCGCCGGTCGACACGAGCGCCCAGACCGCGAGGTAGCCGCCGGCGACGATGGCGACGAGCTGCCACCACGAGCGCCGGGCGAACCACCCGTCGAAGAGCACGAAGCCCACCTGCTGTGCGAACAGCCAGATGAACACGATGTTGGGGATGCCGAAGAGCTGCTGGCCGAGTCAGTACCCTGTCGGCGGCACCGAGGGGATGCCCCAGAGACCGGCCACCACGACGAACCGGAAGGCGTCGACGAGGACACCGGCGGCCAGCAGCGCGACGAGCACCCATCCGCCGAACCGCGCGTGCAGGCGCACCATCGCGGGGGCCGCGGCCTGCACGATCATGTACGCGGCGAGGAACCAGAGCGGGGAGCCGACACCGATCGCGATGGTGTCGACGAGCGCGGGATCGAGAGGAAGGAGCCGCGCGACCCCGAGCGCGACCGTGAAGAAGACGAACAGCGGAAGGGCGGGCCTCGCGAGCCGCACGAGCCGCACCCGCACGAAGGCGTCGGCCGAGTCGCCCCGCGCTGCGGCAGAGCGCCATCCGGCTCGCGCCGCGTATCCGCCCACGACGAAGAACAGCGGCATGATGTTCGCGATCCATGAGGCCGGGACGAACCACGACTGCGCCTCGACCGTGCGCTCGATGAGCAGGCGGCCGTCTGCCGCCATGCCGACGCCGGTGAACAGGATGTGCACGAAGACGACGAGCACGACGCAGGAGACCCGCGCGAGGTCGAGCGTGAGGTCGCGTCCGGCGGGGACCGCGCGAGTAGGGGTGTCGGTGGCGGCGCTGCTCATGCCGACGACTCTATCCGTGGCGCAGCTCGTCCTCGGCGCGGACGCCGGGGGATGCGGGGGACCGCTCCTGCGGCGCGCGCAGCGACATCGACCGGAACATCGGGTTGCGCAACGGGCCGATCATCAGCGCCATCATCGCGCCGCCGAAGAGCGCGAAGGGCGCCCAGAGCACCGTCGCCGACGCCAGCGCGCCGAACGCCGCCATCGCCAGCGGCATGAGGCAGTCGTCGCCCAGTCTGGTGAGCGCACCCATCCGCCCGAGGTACGCGGTGTCGACGGTGGCCGAGAACGTCGCGCTGAGCAGCACGGACGCGTACCCTGCGGTGCAGCCGATGACGAAGGCCGCCGCGGCGACAGACCAGATCGGACCGAGGCCCAGGGCGACGATGGCGGCGCCCTGCACCACGAGCGCCCAGAATCCCGCCAGAGCTTCGCGGCGTGGCCGCCAGCGCACGACGGACACCGCGCCCAGAGCGGCGCCGAGTCCGAGCAGCGCCTCGAACAGCCCGACGGCCTGAGCGCCCCACCCCTCGGAGTGGGCGCGGAGTGCGAGCCCGATTCCCACCGCGGGGCCGACCGCCAGGTTGAGCCCGGAGAGCGCGATCACCAGAGTGCGAGTCGTCGGCGTGTCGCGGAGGTGCGCGAAGCCGCTGCGGATGCCGCGCAGGGCGGACTCCTTCGGTGCGCGCTCGAGCCGGAAGCGGGGGCGCAGCCAGATCGCGATGAACGCGATCACCAGGGCGAAGGTCACGGCGTTGACGGAGGCGCTGCCGCTGAGGCCGGCGTACGCCACCACGACCCCTCCCGCCGCCGAACCCGCCATCGTGCCCAGTCGCGAGGCCGTCTGCGCGACGGCTCCGTACGACGGAAGATCCGACGCCCGCACGAGCTGCCTGGCGATGGTGCCGGCCGACGGCTCGTAGAACGCGTCGCACACGCCGAAGGCGACGGCCGCGACGAGCAGTGCGACGATGGAGGGCGTCGTGGCGAGCGTCCACAGCGCGACGGCGACCAGCACGGCGACCCTGATCGCGTTGAACAGCAGCATGACGCGGCGCGGATCGGAGCGGTCGGCCAGCACGCCGCCGAACAGCAGCACGGCGGCGCGCGGCACCGTGCCTGCCGCGACGATCAGCCCGGCGACGGCGGGGGACGCGACCTGCACTGCCGTCCACGCCAGAGCGATGCTCCAGAGGGCGTCACCGGCATCCGACAATGCCTTGACGGCGATCCAGGCGTGCACCAGGCGGTCGCGCCGGAACGCGGGCGGTTCGATGAGCATGACGGGCTCGACGGCGGCCATCACGGCTCCGTGGGGAACGCGTGGGCGAAGAAGAAGACCGGAGTGCGCTCCTGACCGTCGTCGAGGTCGATCGATGACTGCCAGTCCCTGAGGGTGGCGAGGACCCGTGCGGAGAGATCGCGCAGCTCGTCCGGGGACGCCCACGCCGTCGTCTCCGTGTTCGACGCGTCGTAGGCAGCCGTCACCGCATCGTCGTGCCGCCGGTGCCAACGCTGCAGGCGCTCGATCTGCATTCTGATGCCCTGACGTTGCGCCTCCCTGGCGAGCAGCGCGTCGGCGGGGGAGCCGGCGTAGTCCTCGACGGACCACGTCATGCCCCGCCGTGCGAGCCGCCACCAGCTCGTGCGTCGGTCTCCGTGCGGGTCTTCGGCACGTTCGACGACGCCGGCGCGCTCCAGCATCCGCAGGTGGTGACTGATGCTGCCCACCTGGCTGTCCAGCGACCGTGCGAGCGTCGTCACCTGCGAGACCCCGTACAGCAGGAGGTAGTCATGGATGCGTCGGCGCAGCGGGTGATGCACGGCGGTGATCACGGAGATGTCTTCCACGAGCAGCAACGCTAAAGGCGTGGCGTGAATCGCACAAGACTTCTTGTATACCCCGGAAAATCAACGGAAGAGCCGCCCCGATGAGGTCGGGGCGGCTCTTCTACGATGTCGGCGTCAGTCGTCGGAGGGCGTCGGATCCGGCGTTGCCGCCGACGCCGCCGGAGCAGCCTTCGCGCGACGACGCGCTCGACGGATCACCCAGATCACCAGGACGACGACCGCGGCGATCCCGAACCAGGGGAGGATGAAGCCGACCGCGACGACGAGAGCGTTCAGCGACACGATCAGACCGTTCCAACCAGCGGCGATGCCGTCTCCGAATCCGGCGGGATCGGCGGAGGCCTGCGGGGCGGGGCGCGTGAGCTGCACCTGCAGCGTGGACATCGCGACCTGGTCCTCGAG
>JAGIAK010000142.1 GCA_017744855.1 Microbacterium sp. | reverse complement strand
GGCCAGTGCGCGCACGGCCGTGAGGCCCAGCGCCTCGGCCTTCGCGCCGGTGAGCGGGAACGTCACCGTGACGGACGGGTCCTGCCGCATCTTGTAGACGTCGTCGTCCATGCGCAGCTCGTGGTTCGACAGCGGCGTCTCGTCGCGCCAGCAGTACGGCAGCACCCGGTAGCCCTCGTAGGCGAGGCCCTTGTCGTAGAGCGTCTTGAACGCCCAGAGCACGCTCTCCATGTAGCCGAGGTCGAGAGTCTTGTACCCGCGTTCGAAGTCGACCCAGCGCGCCTGGCGGGTGACGTAGTCCTGCCACTCGTGGGTGTACTTCAGAACGGACGACCGCGCGCGCTCGTTGAAGACGTCGATGCCCATGGCCTCGATCTCGCTCTTCTCGGTGAGGCCGAGCTGCTTCATGGCCTCGAGCTCCGCGGGCAGGCCGTGGGTGTCCCAGCCGAACACGCGGTCGACCTTCTTGCCGAGCATCGTCTGGAACCGCGGGAACACGTCCTTGGCGTAGCCGGTGAGCAGGTGCCCGTAGTGCGGGAGGCCGTTGGCGAACGGCGGGCCGTCGTAGAAGACCCACTCGTCGGCGCCCTCGCGCTGCTCGATGGACGCCCGGAAGGTCTGGTCGGCCTCCCAGAAGTCGAGCACCTCGCGCTCGATGTCGGGGAAGCGCGGGCTCGGGGCGACGGAGGAGGCCTGGTCGGCGGCGGGGCCGAAGGCTGAGGTGCGGGGGTAGGTCATGTCGTCTCGCAGGAGTCGTGGCGGATGCTGCTGCGAGGACGACCCCCGGACTCTCGTTCCGGTGGACCGCGGTACCACCCCGCCTGCCGCGCCGTGCGGCGCGACCACTCTCACTGCGGCTGTGACGGGCCTGACCCGCTCGGTTCTACTGGCCACAGCCGCGCTCTCGCGCCGCCGCGGTGTTCTTCCGAGAGCTCCCCGGTGATGGCCGGATCGATGCTCGTGCCCCCATTGTACGCGCGCCCCGGCTGTGCGTGCACCGCGCGCCCGGCGGCACAGGCACCGCCGCAGGGCTCAGGACTCGCGCCGGTAGCCGTAGAGGTCGTCCTGCGTGCCGTTGACCCAGATCTCGTCGCCGCCGTCCGGGTCGACGATGCGGACGGTGCGCGCATAGGCCTCGTCGACGACGGATGCCGTGAACCCGGCGTCAGTCAGCCGCGTGGCGAGTGCGTCGAGGTCGCCCGTCGCGACGAAGGAGAGGCCGATGCGGGGCTCCCCCTCGTGCACGCCCACCGTGCCTCCTGCGGCTGTCAGCTCGACCCAGCCGCCGGCCTCGGCCGAGATCGACGGACGCAGCCCCAACGCCTCGAGGATTGTTCTCGCCTCGCCGACGTCGCGCTGGAACCAGATCGGCTGCACGGAGATGTCCCCGCCAGGCAGCGGGCGCGCTCCCTCCGAGACCGTGATCGACAGGCCTGACGCCGGGCGCACGGTGAGGACCTCCCCGACGCCGTCCATCAGCGCGCGCGAGACGGTGAACGCGGACAGCGCCTCCGCGGCCCCGTCGAGGTCGTCGACGAGCAGGTGCAGGTCGCACGCGCCTGCGGGGTGCGCGTCGATCGCGTGGTGGACGGCGAGGATGCCGTCCGCCTCGAACTCTCCCCACTCCACAGAGGGCTCGTACGCGGGGAAGAACCCGAGAGCGACCGCGAGCGCCCACCAGCGCTCCGGCGCCGACGTATAGACGATCTGCTGCACGACGACGGTCATGACCTCTCCTCCAGGTATCCCACGAGCGCCCGCTCGACGAGCGCCGACAGGCTCGCCCCTTCGTCGATGGCGCGGTGCTTGACCGCACGGACGAGGTCTGGCGGCAAGTACACGTTGAACTGCACTTTCGGCTCATTTGCTTGCATGCTAGCAATTTAGCCCACGAGCGATGTCCGAGGCAAGCCCTACCCTCGAAGGCATGGCACGCTCCCCCGAATCGCCCGCCGCGCCCCGCGTCTCGCCACCCGACCTCCCTCGCGAGTTCGACGAGGGCGTGCCCCGTCGCGGCGCCGATCTGCTCGCCGTCCGACTCCACCTCGCCGGCACCGTCGACCTCGCGCACTCGTCTCTCGAGCAGTGCACCGTCGAGGCCGACGCGGATGCGGTCGACCTCACGGGGGCGACAGTGCTCGACGTCGCGATGTCCGGCGTGCGCATCGCCTCATTGCGCATGCGCGACGCCGGAGTGCGGCGTCTGCGCATCACGGGCGGGCGCATCGGCACACTCGACCTCAGCGGAGCACGCGTCGACGAACTCGAGCTCCGCGACCTGCGCATCGACTATCTGAACCTCGGCGGAGCCAAGGCGACCGACGTCGAGATCGCCGACTGCGGCATCCGCACCATCGACACGCCCCAGGCCGAGCTCACCAGGGTCCGCTTCGATGGCACGCGCTCCGACGAGGTCGACCCCCGGGGGCTCAAGGCCGTCGACGTCGATCTCCGTGGTCTCGACGCGCTGAGCTACCTCGACGCGAACAGCCTCCGCGGCACGACGCTCACCGGATTCCAGGTGCAGCAGCTGGCCCCGGTCATCGCCGCGAGCATCGGCATCCAGATCAGGGACTGACCTCGCCGCGCTTCAGGACCGCGGTCCGCCGCTCGCCGCCAGCAGCTCGCGCGTGAACGGATGCTGCGGAGCGGCGAACACATCGCGCACGGCGCCCTGCTCGACGACGCCGCCGTCCTGCATCACGAGCACCTCGTCGGCCACGGCCCCCACGACGTCGAGGTCATGAGACACGAACACCATCGTGAGCGCGCGGTCGCGCTGCAGCCGGAGCAGCAGCGACAGCACGCGCTCGCGCACCGACGGATCGAGGGCCGACACGGGCTCGTCCAGCACGAGCACCTCGGGCTCGGCCGCGAGGGCACGAGCGATGGCCGCCCGCTGCCGCTGACCTCCCGACAGTGCGGCCGGCCGACGCGTCGCGAGGGACGGATCCAGGTCGACCTCGCCGAGCAGCCTGGCCACGCGAGCGGCGCGTTCCGCTCGCGGCACTCCACCGGCTGCGAGAGCCTCTCGCAACGATCGTCCGACCGTCCATCGCGGATCGAACGCGCCGAGCGGGTTCTGATGCACGAGCTGCACCCGGTGCTCGCGGCTCCAGCGCAGTTCCCCCGTGTCGGGGCGCTCGACGCCGACGATCATGCGCGCCAGCGTGGTCTTGCCCGACCCCGACTCCCCCACGACGCCGAGCGTGCGCCCGGCATGCACGGTGAAGTGGGCATCGCGCACCGCGGCCGTCGCGCCGAAGGATCTGCCGACGCCATCGGCCTCGAGCACGACCTCGGTCGACACGGGAGCGGAGGCACGGGGCTCGTGGACCGTCGCGGCGATGAGCTGCCGCGTGTACGGGTGCTGCGGATCGGCGAGCACGTCGGCGACGCGCCCCGACTCCACGACGCGTCCGTCCTTCATGACGAGCACGCGATCGGCGAGGCGCCGCACCGCCGCGACGTCGTGACTCACGAAGACGACGGCGGTTCCGGCGTCCGCGATCTCCCGCAGCAGGTCGAGGATGCGCGCCTGCACGGTCGCGTCGAGGGCCGTCGTCGGCTCGTCCGCCACGAGCACGGACGGTCCCGCCGCGATGGCCGAGGCGATGAGCGCGCGCTGACGCAGGCCGCCCGAGAGCTCATGCGGGTACTGGCGTGCCCTCCGCTGCGGCTCGGGCATCCAGACGCGTCGCAGCAGCTCGTGCACCCGATCGATACCGGCGGAGAGGCCGTGCAGCCGCAGCGGCTCGGCGACCTCCGTCGCCACCCGCTGCAGCGGATCGAGGGAGATCAGGGCATCCTGCGAGACGAGCGCGATGCGCGCACCCCGCAGCGCACGCCAGCCGCGCTCGCTCAGCCCTGACGCGTCGACGCCCGTCACCATGAGCCGGGAGGAGTCGACCGTCGCCTCGGCCGGTGTCAGCCCGAGAGCCGCGCGCACCGTGAGCGACTTGCCTGCCCCCGACTCTCCGACGACGGCGACGCACTCCCCCGGTCGCACGGTGAACGACACCCCGTCGACGACGATCCGGTCGCCGAACGCGATCCGCAGGCCTTCCACCTCCAGCGCCGCCGTCACGAGCGTCGTCCTTCCGTCCGTGCCCGCAGCACCCGACCGATCACGCTCGCGGCGACCACGGTGAGGGTGATCGCGGCTCCGGGGAATACCGCGATCCACCACGCCTGTCCGAGCACATTGCGCCCACCTGCGAGCATGAGCCCCCACTCCGGGGTCGGCTCAACCGGTCCCAGACCGAGAAAGCTGAGCCCTGCCGCCGCGAGGATGCTCGAGCCGATGCCGATCGTGGCCAGCACGCTGAGCGATCCGAGCACGCCGGGCACCACGTGGCGGAGGAACGCCGGCACGGGGGCCACACCGAGGATGCGCGCCGCCTCCACGTGCTCCGCGAGGGCGAGCGTACGCGTCTGCACCCGCGCCAGGCGCACGTACACAGGCACGGCGGCCAGCGTCACCGCGATGGCGATGTTCACGGGCCCCGGGCCGAGGATCGCGACGACCACGAGAGCCACGAGGAACTCAGGGAACGCCATGAGCACGTCGTTCACCCGCATGAGGGTGACGTCGACGGGGCGCGGGGCCACGCCGGCCATGGCGCCGACGACGAGCCCGACGACCAGCGCGATGCCGGTGGCGAGCAGACCGATGCCGAGCGAGCGTCCTGCGCCGAACACGACCCGCGAGTACACGTCGCGGCCGCTCTGATCGGTGCCGAAGAGGTGGTCGGCGCTGGGCGGCAACAGCGCCTGACGCACCTCCGTCTGCAGCGGGTCGTGCGTCGCGAGCAGCCCAGGTGCCACCGCGGCGAGCGCGACGGCGGCCAGCACGGCGACCGCCGCCCACAGCATCACGTCCTGCGCGCGCCTCATCGCACGGCCTCCGCCCGACGGCGCAGACGCGGGTCGAGCAACGGGTGCACGAGTTCGACGATCGTGTTGACGACGACGAAGACGACCGCGCTGAGCAGGATGATCCCGGTGATGACGGGGAGGTCGCGGTCACTGATCGCGGCGAGCGTGACCCGCCCCAGACCCGGTCTGGCGAACACGGTCTCCACGAGCACCGCTCCGCCGAGCACGGATCCGGTGAGGTACGCCGCGAGGGTGATCGCGCCGGCGGCGCCGTGCCGCAGACCGTGCCGCAGCGTGAACCAGGTCGGCCCCGCACCCCGTGCGCGCACCGTCTCGGCGAACGGCATCCGCTCGGCCTGCGCGAGCCCATCGCGCAGCACCTGACCGAGCAGCGCGGCCACGGGGAGCGCGAGCGTCACCGCCGGCAGCACGAGCGTGGCCGGATTGCGGGCCCCCGATACGGGGAACCATCCCAGACCGAAGGCGAAGACGCTGAGCAGCACGAGCCCGATCCAGAACACCGGTGACGAGAGCACGACGAGCTCCACTCCGGCGGCGACCGCGCGACCGGTGCGCCCGCGTACGAGCAGCGATACGGCGAGCGCGAGCAGCACGGCGATCACCAGGGCCAGCGCCGACAGCTGCAGCGTGGCGCCCAGCTGCCGTCCGATGACCTCGGTGACCGGCATCCGCAGCTGGTACGACTCTCCGAGGTCTCCCCTGGCGAGCTGTCCGATGAACGTGACGTACTGCTCCAGCGGGGGCCGGTCGAGGCCGAGCTCGGCGCGGATCGCGTCCTTGACGTCCTCGCCCACCTGCGCCTGCGGCCCGAGCATGACCGACACCGGGTCTCCGGGGATGATCCGGAACGCGAGGAACGCGAGCGTCGCCGCACCCCAGAGCACGATGACCACGGTCGCGAGGAGACCGGCGATCCGGGTGAGCACCGCTTTCACGAGACTCTCCCTGACTCCGGGGCGGCGAGGTCGGCCGCGCTCACCGTCCGGCTGTCATCAGCCGACGCTCACATCGTAGAACAGCGGTCGACCGTACAGGTCGTACTGGAGTCCCTTGACGCGATCGCCGACCGCGGTGATCGCCGAGGGGCTGTACAGCGGCACGATCGCCACGTGCTGGGCGTTCCACTGCTGCACCTCGGTGTAGATCTCGTTGCGCTTCGACTGGTCGCTGGTGGCCACGCCCTCTTCGAGGAGCGCGTCGAGGGCCGGGTCGGAGACCTGCGACGCGTTCTGGAACCCGTCGGTGTGCAGGTGGTTGCGCAGGAAGTCCGGATCGACTCCGGAGAAGCCCCAGTCGGTCAGGTCGAACGTCTTCGGTCCGTACTGATCGTTGTAGGCGCCGGGCTCGAGCTCCTCGCGCACCACCTCGATGCCCACCTTCTTGAGGTCGGACTGGACGGCGTTGGCGAGCGCCTTGCGGTCGTCGGGCACGGGCGTCCAGGCGATCCAGCGCACGGACAGGCGC
>JAGIAK010000141.1 GCA_017744855.1 Microbacterium sp. | reverse complement strand
CTCCAGGACACCTTGCTCTTCGCCGGCACGATCCGGGAGAACATCCGCTACGGCCGCCCGAGCGCGACCGACGACGAGGTCGTCGCCGCCGCGCGCGCCGCGTACGTCGACCGCTTCGTGCAGTCGCTCCCGGACGGCTACGACACGCTCCTGACCGACGAGGGCGACAACGTCTCCGCCGGCCAGAAGCAGCTCATCACGATCGCGCGCGCCATCATCTCCGACCCGCGGGTGCTCATCCTCGACGAGGCGACCTCCTCGGTCGACACCCGCACGGAGCTGCTCATCCAGCGTGCGATGGCCGAGATGCGGGTCGACCGCACGGCCTTCGTCATCGCGCACCGGCTCTCCACGATCCGCGACGCCGACCTCATCCTCGTGATGGAGGCGGGCAGCATCGTCGAGCAGGGGAACCACGACGAGCTGCTCGCGGCCGACGGCGCGTACGCGCGCCTCTACCGCTCGCAGTTCGCCGCCGCGATCGACGAGGCGTAGCCGGGAGGACCGTCGAAACCAGGCGGATCGCCGAAGCCAGGACGATTCGCGGCGGAACGGTCCTGGTTCCGGCGATCTTCCAGGTCTCGGCCGCGGCGCCGCCGTGCAGTCTGCCTCCAGCGGGCTCGGCGACGGCGCTCAGCGCGGGATTCGCGCGTCGTCGGCGAAGTAGCCGTCCAGGTCCGCGAGGGTCATCGGGCGGAGCGAATCGATGAGCTCGGCGATGTCGCCCGCGCTTGCCGGCTGGCCGGAGCCGACTCGCTGCATCTCGTCGTCGACTGCGCTGTGGAGCGCGACGAGTCGATCCTGGTCGAGGTAGGCGATGCCGAGGCCATCGGCTCGTGCCCATCCTGTGTCGGTCCTGAGGCACCAGACGGGCATCCTGTCGCCGTCCCCTGCGAGGCCGCTCCCCGGTGGCGCCATCGTGGTGCAAGCCTTGGAGTCGAGAGCGTTCGTCGGGATCGGGACCGCGGTCACGATCGCAACGGCTCCGTCTTCGCCGACGAGCCAGCTCATTGCGTACCCGCTGCTCGCGCTCACCAGCGCGATCCGCCATCCGGCGGTATCGGCGACGAGCGGGGCGCGACCCTGGTCGATGGCCGCACTCAGCGGTTCGACCTCCCGCTGATCCTCCGCTTGCGCCGCGGCTTCGGCCTGCCGCTGCGCGTTCGTCGGCTGGACGGCCATGAACGCGATCGCCGCCGCCGCGGCCAGCGCGCCGAGGATCCGGATCGGCCAGGGTCCGAGGAAGAGTCCGAGGCTCACCGCGCACAGCAGCACCGGGATCAGATGCGGCACGGGGTCCAGGATCAGGAGCGTCAGGATGCCGTTCGTGAATCCGTACGCGCCGATGCCGACGAGCAGGAGCGTCACGACGACCGCCCCGAGCCCGTGGGCGCGTCGGGTGAGCGCCTTCGAGACCCCGACGATGACCAGGACGAGCAGCACCGCCGTGACCGGGATCCCCACGAGGAATGCGACGGGTCCCATCGGCCAGGCCAGGAGGATCGAGTACGAAACGACCGCGTCCGCGAGCAGCATGGCCGCCCCGCTCGCGGCGATCACGCCGAGCGACCTGAGCCAGAGGTGCCTCGGGGGAGGCTCCGGCGCCGGACTCTCGCGCTCGTCGCCGAGGGGGACGGAGGTCATGGTTGCGCCTTCGTCATCGCCAGAGGGTGTAGCCCATCACGGCGCCGGGGGCGATCCGGTACTCCGCCGACCCGTTGATCGAGATGTCCTCGGAAGCGAGGATGCGCCAAGTCTTGGGATCGATCACGAGGTGGAGCAGATGCCCCATCAGAGCGTCCGTCGGCCCGACTTCCAGCAGGAGCCCGTCGCGACCGGCCCGGTCCGTGGTCTCGCCGAGCAGGCGGAGGCCATCGGACTGGAGGATCACGGCGATCACCGCGCGCTGGGCCGCGTCGCTGAGGGTCCAGGTCTGCATCAGCGCCAGGGTCGAATCCACATATTCTGCGCTTGTGAAAGTCGAGGAGCTCGGCCAGCCCCGAGCGATGAGCTCCGCAGTCAGGTAGTCGCGCATAGCGCCCGGCTCTTCCGGAGGAGGCCCGGTGAAATACGTCAGGAACTCGCCTGGGCCGATCACCGTTTCGTAGACGGTCGAGCCCGGGTCTGCTGCGCCGACCGGCACCGGCTCGATCCTGCTGCCGTCGGGTCGCATCGGCGCGCCGGCGATCGTTCGGAGCACACCCGAGTCGTCCTCGTTCCAGATCACCTCCGAGGTCTGCGGCTGGATAAACGTCGCGGCCGGATGGCTCGCGTCGAGTTGCGAGTACCAGCCGTCGGAGACGGCGCCTCGGCGGGAGACACCGGATGGTGCATCGTCGATGCCGACCATGACCTGCTCGCGCAGCGACTCCAGGGTCATCGCGGTCGGCCGGATCGACAGGGGAGCCGGTGTCGCCGCCATTGCAGTATGGGGCCGAGTGACGATGAGCAGGACCACGGTGATCGCGGCGACGATACTGAACGCGCCGCCCAGGAGGAGCAACGGGGCTCGGCGGGCCGAGCCCGACCTGACGGACGCGGCGCCGCTCGAGTCGCGCGGAACGCGCTTGCCCGCGACGATGTCATCCAGGACCTGTCGCTCCGCGCTGGTCAACGTCTCCCGCGCGAACGGGTTGCCGGCGCGCAGCAGCCGGCTGAGCTCATCCATCGACCGCACCTCCCATTCCGAGCGGTTCGGCTGCGACTGCTTCGGGATCCGCGAGCAGCGTCCGCAGGGCGGCCCGCGCACGGGTCAGCCGGACCCAGAAGGTGCCGACGCTGCAGCCGAGGAACGTGGCGGCGTCCGCCGCGGGCAGGTCCTCCCAATAGGCGACCTGCAGGACCAGCGCGTGACGGGCAGGAAGGCGCGCGATGGCGTGGCGGAGTTCGAGCTGCTGGATGTGGAGGTCCCAGGCGTCGAGATGCACCGCCGCCTCTACGCCTGCCTGCTGCAATCTGCCCTGCTCCCGGTCTCGTCGCTGGTACTCGTTGCCGATCAGGTTCTTGGCGGTCGTGAACAGCCAGGCCGCGGAGATCGACTCACCCGTCTGGTGCCGCTTCCAGGCGATGGCGAACGCCTCCGCAGCAAGGTCCTCGGCCGCCTCACGGTCGCTGATGCGCGCGAGGATGAAGCGGACCAGCGTGCGGAATCTGCGCAGGTAGAGCTGGGTGAACGCTTCGCTTCCCGGACCCACGTCACCTCCCCAGCGATCGTCGCGACCGATCCTGTACCTGAGTAGTTTGCCGAACCGGGGAATCCTTACAGCTCGCGTCGGAAATCTTTCCCGTCGGCTGTAAGGATTCGGCCCCTTCGCCAAACGTACGCATCGACGGCTCTTGCGGGTCGCCAGATGCGCATGTTCGACGGAGGGACCATGGAGATGCAGCAGACTCGCCGGAGCAGCGCGGTCGAACCGCCACCGACGGCCGCGGACGGCATTGCGCGAGCGGTCGCCGGAACGCTGCTCGGGCTGCTCGGCGGTGCGGTGTTCTTCGCCGCCGCCGGGTACGGGACGACGCTCATGTTCGCGCAGAGCCCTCTCTATGTGCTCCTCGGCACCGTGATCGCGCTGGGGCTCACGGCGGCGAGTGCATTCCTCGCCCTCAGGCGTCCCGTGCTCGGAGCGGCGATCGGCGTCGCGCTCGCGGCGCTCCTGATCGCGCTCCTGCTGCTCACGCTCGGCAATCCGCTGCGCATCGGGGTCCCGCCCGAGGCGGAGCTGTCCAGCGTGCTCGCTCTCGCTGCCCGCGGTGCCCTGGTGCCGGCGATGATCGGCGCGATCGCTGTGGGAGTCTTGGTTCCGAGGATCGGAGGGCGGAGATGAGTGGAGTCCATCGCTGGAGCGGTGCAACGGCGGTCGCACTGCTCCTCGCCGGCATCAGCGGGTGCGCGGTGACGGGAGACGCTGTCGAGCGCACGCCCGACCCGACGGTCGCCGAGCCGACGGTCATGATGAGCGATTTCTGCCGCGATGCCTCGCTCGTCCTCAGCCACGTCGCCAATGCGGAGACCGGCTGGCGCATCGGCGCCGTGCCCGCCGAGGAATGGCGTGCGAGGATCGACATGGCCATAGATGCCGCCGGCACGCTGCTCGACGGGGCGCCGGAGGGCCTTCGGGCATCGGTCGAACCGGTTGTCGCGATGCTGGACGGACTGCCGACGATGCCCGAGGGTGACGAGCCTGCGGCCGCGGTTCTCGAGTCGTTCGCCGACATTCGCACGACGTGCATCGCCGCCGGGAACGAGCTCGTCATATCGGCGGAGTTCGGCGGATAGCCGGATGCCGGCCGGGGGAACGCTTCGGCGTATCGCCGGAACTCCGATTTTCTCGGTGCGTCGCCGCATCGCGCCGTTCGCCGCCGGGCTCGTGCTGCTGCTCAGCGGCTGTGTCGCTGCCGCTCCGGCCGGTGGAGGCGAGGCGTCTCCGGGTCCTGCCGGCACGCCCGACGCGGCGCAGCAGGAGATCGATCTGTCCGACTTCTGCGAGCAGGCGTCGGACGTCCTGAGCGAGGTCTCGAATGCCGGCCTGGGGCTGTGGTCCGAGCGGATCACGCCGGAGGATTGGCATGCGCGCATCCTCGCGGCGTCGGCATCGGCCGATGCGCTGCTCGCCGTCGCGCCGAGCGGCACTGAGCCCGCGGTGCAGGCGGTCGTGGATGCCCTGGCGGCGCTTCCCGTCGTGCCGGAAGGTGACGACCCGACCGAGCCGGCGCATCAGGCGTTCGGCCGGCTGCGGTCCATCTGCGACGATGCCGGGTCAGAGCTCGTCGTGCACGCCGAGTGGGGCGGTTAGGCGCGGATAGGCGTGACGGGACGCGCCACGGAGCCGTCACCCCGCAGGGCCGGCGGCACGACCCCGCCGGAGCCGCTGCGGGCGAGCGCGCCGGGCACCCCGCGGCCCGCCGAGACGAGTACGTTCCGTCCGGAGGAGTGCGTTCTGCGATAGAACGCCCTGTTCCCGCCGGATGCTCCTCGTCTCGGCGAGGCGGGGAAGCCGGGCCGCCGGCCTACTGCTGCAGGATCACCTGGATGTCGAGGTTCAGGGTGACCTCGTCGCCGAGCAGCATGCCGCCGGACTCGAGGACGGCGTTGTACTCGACGCCGAAGTCCTTGCGGTTGATCTTCGTCGTCGCGGTCGCGCCGGCGTGGATCCGGCCGTAGCCGTCCTTCTCGATGCCGCCGAACTCGCCCTTGAGGGCGATCGACTTGGTGACGCCGCGGAGCGTGAAGTCGCCGGTGACCGTGAAGTCGTCCGGGGTGCCGGCGAACGCGGTCGACTTGAACGTCGCGGTCGGGTACTCCTCGACGAGGAAGAAGTCGCCGGTGCGGAGGTGGTTGTCCCGCTGCTCCTGGTTCGTGTCGACGCTCGCGACGTCGATCACGGCCTCGATCGTCGAGTCCTCGAAGTCCTCGGTCGTCGTGATGGTGACGTCGAACTTCCGGAAGAATCCTCGGACCTTCGAGATCTGCAGGTGCTTGACCGTGAACGAGATCTCGGAGTGGGCGGGGTCGACGGTCCAGGTGCCGACGGTGTATTCGGGGTGCAGGGCGGTTCCAGCTGTCATGTCTTCATACAATCGCATGAAGGCTGGAAAGTCTTCCCTTGCGCAAGCAAATTCTTTGAGAATGGCCCCGGCGGATAGGCAGTCTGTGCAGATCATTCAGCAGACGTAAGAATTGCACGCATGATCCCTCGTCGGGCCGAGCACGCGCTGCGCCGTGCGCTGCAGGAGTCCACCGCCGTGGCGCTGCTCGGGCCGCGCCAGGTCGGGAAGACCACTCTTGCCCGACCGTGATCGGCCTGACCGGCCTGCTCCGCCGACTCGTCGCGTGAGTCGGTGCGCGTCCGGGGCGTTCTCCCCGCCCCGCTAGGGTGAGCCGTATGCGCTTCGGAACGTTCATCCCGCAAGGCTGGCGACTCGACCTCGTCGGCATCGAACCCGCTCAGCAGTGGCCCGCCATGCGGCGCCTCGCCCAGGCGGCCGACGCCGGCCCCTGGGAGTCGCTGTGGGTCTACGACCACTTCCACACGGTCCCGGAGCCGACCGAGGAGGCGACGCACGAGGCGTGGACGCTCATGAGCGCGTTCGGCGCCTCGACCGAGCGGATCCGGCTCGGCCAGATGTGCACCTGCATGTCCTACCGGAACCCCGCCTACCTCGCGAAGGTCGCCGCGACCGCCGACCACGTGTCCGGCGGCCGCATCGAGATGGGGATCGGCGGCGGCTGGTACGAGCACGAGTGGCGTGCGTACGGCTACGGCTTCCCCGAGGTGGGCGACCGCCTCCGGATGCTGCGCGAGGGCGTGGAGATCATGCACCAGGCGTGGACGACCGGGACGGCGACCCTCGACGGCCGCTACTACCAGGT
>JAGIAK010000140.1 GCA_017744855.1 Microbacterium sp. | reverse complement strand
ATCTCCAGCTGCTCCACCACGCGGGCGGGGAGGTCGTCGCGCTCCAGCATGAGGTCGACGTGCCCGATCATCGCCGTCAGCGGATTGCGGATCTCGTGCGAGACGACAGCCGACAGTGTGCGGCGGCGCTCATCGGCCTCGAGCAGTTCGGTGACGTCGTCGATGATGACCAGCGTGAGCCGCTCGTCGAGGATGCCTGCCGCCATCGCCTGCGTCGTCACGTCGAGCGCGTGCCACCGCCCCTCGCCGTCGAACAGCCACACCCGCTCGGAGAGCAGCCTCTCACCGGCGGCTCCCCGCGCGAGCGAGGTGCGCTCTGGGGGCAGCGGCTCACCGCGGCGGCTGTCGTACTCGACGCCGGCAGACGGGAGCGCCGCCCCGAAGCCGTCGAGACCGTAGAGCGTGCGGTACGCGTCGTTCGTGCGGCGGATGCGGCCGTCGGGGGTGACCACCACGAGCGCCACGTCGAGCGCGTCGATGATCTGCGTCACCCTGAGCTGCTGCGTCTCGGCGCGCTCGGCTGCGCGGCTCGCCTGCTCGGACTGGCGGCGCAGAAGCCGCCGCACCGCCCGCGACCGACGGGCGCCGAGGTGCACCGTCGTGCCGAGGAAGCTCAGGGTGAGCACCACGCTGAGCATGCGCACCATGATGTCCGACGGATCGCCGCCGCGGTCGGCGAACGCCACGAGGCAGACGCTGATGAACCCGATGCAGCCGAACACCCACCCCAGGCTGAAGTACGTCGCGATCCAGGTGACGGGGAACACCCAGAGGAAGCCGAGTCGGACGTCCGTGTCGCCGGTGGCGAGTCCTATCGCGAGCGCGTCGAGCAGCGGCACGGAGAGCGCCGCCGACCGCGGCAGTCGCGCCCAGGGGACCAGCAGCGTGACGATCGAGGTCGCGACCACGAGACCGAGGCTGGCGATCACCAGCGGCTGCGCCAGCGTGACGGGCACGAAGGCGGCGATCACGACCGCCATCGCGGCCACGCTGCCCGTGAAGATCAGCTGCCAGCGCCAGATCGACAGCGTGCGGACCATGCGCCTCCGCCTCTCCGGGGATCGATCCTCAATGTTGCCGCAAGATTAGTGAAATATGCTTCCGTCTGCCCTCGCCGCGAGCCTGCGGCGCTCTAGCATCCTGAGAGGGGCCGGTTGACGCTCGTTGGGGACGCGCGCACTGAGTGGCCGCGGCTTCTGGGGAGCCGCGGCCAGTACCGGTCAGTCGGCACCGCTCGTCTCCCCCGGGGTGAGTCGGTAGCCGACGCCCCGCACCGTCTCGATGTAGCGGGGGCTGACCGGGCTGTCGCCGATCTTGCGGCGCAGGTTCGTCATGTGCGCCTCCACCGCGCGCTTGTCCGGCTCGCCCACGTAGTCGGATCTCGCGCGCGTCTCGCCACGGAGCACCCGCGCGAGATCCGCCTTGCTGCGCACGTGCCGCCCCGATTCGAGGAGGGCGGCGAGGAGTTCGAACTCGGTGGCCGTGAGCACGACCTCGTGGCGCTCGATGTGCACCGTGTGCATGGCGAGGTCGACGCTGAGGTCGCGATGCCGCCGCAGGTCGCCGGAACGACCGCGCGGGTCGGCGTAGGGCCGTCGCATGAACGCCTCGATCCGCGCCCGCAGCTCGCGCGGACGGAACGGCTTCACGAGGTAATCGTCGGCGCCGGAGGTGAGCCCGAGCACCACGTCGGATTCGTCGCCCAGGGCCGACAGCATGATGATGTGCGTGCCGCCGATCTCGCGGATGCGTCGAGCGACCTCGAAGCCGTCGATGCCTGGGAGGTTCACGTCGAGCGTGGTGATCACCGGGTCGTGGGCACGGACCGCCTCGATCCCGTCGATGCCGTCTCCGGTGAGCACGACGTCGAAGCCGGCGGCGCGGAAGATCTCGTCGAGCAGGCCCCGCACGTCCGGGTCGTCCTCGATGACGACGGCCACGCGCTGACGCGTCGGAAGGTCGACCATGGGGCTCCTGCTCACGTCGCGGGCTCCGGTGCCGCGACGGCACCGTCATGCTGGCATTCTAGCGATGCGGGGTCAAACCCCGCCGCGGGTGACCGTGACGAACCGCGGGGCGTCGAGGTCGAGGTCGGACGGGTCGAGGTCGTCCCCTCCGCCGACCGGGCGCTCCAGCTCGATGTCCCACCAGGTGTCGGCGAGCTCTTCGGCCATGCCCCGCCCCCACTCGATCACCACGACCGAGCGTGCGAGGTCGAGGTCGAGGTCGTCGAGCTCGTCGCCGGAGCCCAGCCGGTACGCGTCCACGTGCACGAGCGGCGCCCCGCCGACGAGCGACGGATGCGTGCGGGCGATCACGAACGTCGGGCTCTGCACCGGTCCGCGCACGCCCAACCCCTCGGCGAGGCCGCGCGTGAACGTCGTCTTGCCGGCGCCGAGCGGTCCGGTGAGGATCACGAGGTCGCCGGCCGAGAGGCGGCGGCCGATGTCGGCGCCGAGCCGTTCCATGGCCTCGGCAGTGGCGATCTCCCTGCGACCGACGAAGTCGTCGAGGCTCACGACGCCCTCCGCGGCACCCTCGCCCCGATGCGCGTGACGATCTCGTAGTCGATGGTGCCGGCGGCATCCGCCCAGTCCATCGCCGACGGCACGCCGAGGGTGGGGTCGCCGAAGAGCACCACCTCGTCGCCGACCGCGACAGGGGTATCGCCCACGTCGACCACGAACTGGTCCATCGCGATGCGTCCCACGTTGGTGAAGCGGCGTCCGCCGATCGACACCGGCAGCCGGCCGGAGGCGTTGCGCGGCACGCCGTCTGCATACCCCAACGGCACGAGCACGAGGGTGGTGTCACGGTCGGTGCGGTGGTCGTAGCCGTACGACACGCCCGTGCCGGCCGGAACCCTGCGCACGGCGGCGACGGCCCCGCGCAGGGTCATCGCCGGGCGCAGGCCCAGTGCGGCCGAGGTGCGGTCGTCGAAGGGCGAGAGGCCGTACAGGCCGATGCCGATGCGAACGGCGTCGAGGCGCGTCTCGGGCAGGTCGATCGCGGCTGCGGTCGCCGCGAGGTGACGGATCTCCGGATGGATGCCGAACGACGCGGCCGCCGCGACACCCTGCTCGAACTTCGCGAGCGCCGCGCGGTCGTCCTCAGGGGAGGTGTTGGAGAGGTGGCTGAACAGGCCGACGATCCGCAGCCGTCCGATGCGCTCCAGTCTGGCCGCCTCGGCGAGCACCCTGGTCCAGTCGGCCGGGGCGATGCCGTTACGGGAGAGCCCTGTCTCGAACTTGAGGTGCACGCCCACAGGGCGGTCGACACCGGCGGCCGCTGCCGCCGCTTCGAGCTGGTCGAAAGACGAGATCCCGACCTCGATGCCGTTCGCCGCCGCGTGGTCGAAGCGCTCGCCCGGGGCGTGCAGCCAGGCCACGATCGGGGCGGTGATGCCCTGGCGCCTCAGCTCGACGGCCTCGGCGATCTCGGCGACGCCCAGGCGGGTCGCTCCACCGGCGAGGGCGGCGACCGCGGCCGCGGCCGCACCGTGACCGTAGGCGTTGGCCTTGACCACGGCGATCACCTGCACGCCGGTGAGGCGCCGGAAGTGCCGCACGTTGTCGCTGATCGCATCGAGCTCGATCGTCGCTTCGCGGAACGGGATGGTCACAGCGGTTCTCCTTCGGCGACGACGAACGCCGCGGCGAGGCCGGCGTCGTGGGTGAGGGTGAGGTGCAGCCTGGTGATGCCGCGCTCCTCGACCACGCCGGCGGTGGTGCCCGACAGCACGAAGTGCGGCTGACCGGAGGGAGCGGACGCGATCTCGATCTCCGTCCAGTGCACACCGTCCGACCCGCCGAGCGTCTTGATCAGGGCTTCCTTCGCGGCAAAGCGGGCGGCGAGAGACGGCAGCCGCAGACCCTGCTCCGCCTCCGTGAAGAGCCGCTGGCGCAGCCGGGGCGTGCGCTCCATCGTCCGCTCGAACCGCGGGATGTCCACGAGGTCGATACCGGTCCCGATGATCACCCGTTCAGCCTAGTCGCGCCGTGCCCCGGCATCCGTCCTGGCCCCGCGCTCTTGCACGCTGACGCCCCACCTGGACGCCGACGCCCCACCTGATCGGCGCCTCTCAGGTGGGGCGTGGACGACCAGGTGGGGCGTCGGCTAATGGGTGGGACGACCTACTCGACCGTGACGGACTTTGCGAGGTTGCGCGGCTGGTCGACGTCGAGGCCCTTGGCGGTGGCGAGCGCCATCGCGAAGATCTGCAGCGGCACCACGGCGAGCAGCGGCTCGAACATGGCCCCGGCGAGCGGGATGCGGATCACCTCGTCGGCGAAGGGCAGCACGGCGGCATCGCCCTCTTCGGCCACCACGATCACGCGGGCGCCGCGGGCGCGGATCTCCTGGATGTTCGAGACGACCTTCGAGTGCACGAGTGCGGAGTGACGCGGCGATGGCACCAGCACGAACACCGGCTGACCGGGCTCGATGAGCGCGATCGGGCCGTGCTTGAGCTCGCCGGCGGCGAAGCCCTCGGCGTGGATGTACGAGATCTCCTTGAGCTTCAGCGCGCCCTCGAGGGCGATCGGGAATCCGACGTGGCGCCCGAGGAACAGCACGGAGCGCGTGTCGGCCATCCAGCCGGCGAGCTGCTGCACGTGCTGCTGCTCCTCGGCGAGGATGCGGGCGATCTTCTCGGGCAGCGCCTGCAGCTCGGCGACGTCGACGGAGGCGTCGGCCACCGTGCCGCGGACGCGGCCCATATGCAGGCCGAGCAGCAGCAGCGCCGTGATCTGCGCCGAGAACGCCTTGGTCGAGGCGACGGCCACCTCCGGGCCGGCGTGCGTGTAGACGACGGCATCCGACTCGCGCGGGATGGTCGCGCCCTGCGTGTTGCAGATCGAGAGCGTGCGGGCGCCGCGCTCGCGGGCGTACTTGACGGCCATCAGCGTGTCCATGGTCTCGCCCGACTGGCTGATCGACACGACGAGGGTGTCGTCGCCGATGACCGGGTCGCGGTAGCGGAACTCGTGTGCCAGCTCGACGTCGACGGCGACGCGGGCCCACTGCTCGATCGCGTACTTGCCGACGAGGGCCGCATAGGATGCCGTGCCGCACGCCGTGATGATGACGCGGCTGATGCCGGTGAACAGGTCATCGAGACCGTCGAGCTCCGGGATCACGACCTGGCCGTCCTGGATGCGCCCGCGGATCGTGTTCGCCACGGCCTCTGGCTGCTCGGCGACCTCCTTGGCCATGAACGACGGCCAGCCGCCCTTCTCCGCGGCGGCAGCGTCCCACGACACCTCGAACGGCTCGGCTTCGACCGGGGTGCCGGCGAAGTCGGTGACGGTGACGGCATCCGGGGTGATCGAGACGATCTGGTCCTGGCCGATCGCTAGGGCCTTGCGCGTGTGCTCGACGAACGCCGCGACGTCGGAGCCGAGGAAGTTCTCGCCCTCTCCGAGGCCGATCACGAGAGGCGAGTTGCGGCGGGCGCCGACGACGAGCCCTGGGTGGTCCTGGTGCATGGCGAGCAGCGTGAACGCGCCCTCCAGGCGGTTGACGACGCCGCGGAACGCGAGCTGCAGGTCGCCGCCGTTGTTCGCGTACTCACGGCCGAGCAGCGCAGCCGCCACTTCGGTGTCGGTCTCGCTGCGGAAGGAGACGCCGTCGGCGAGGAGCTCGTCGCGGAGGGCGGCGAAGTTCTCGATGATGCCGTTGTGGATCAGGGCGAGCCGGTCGTCGTCGGCGAGGTGGGGGTGCGCGTTGACGTCGGTCGGGCCGCCGTGCGTCGCCCAACGGGTGTGGCCGATGCCCGTGCTGCCGTCGGGCAGGGCGTTCTCGGCGAGGGAGTCGCGCAGCACGCTGAGCTTGCCTGCCTTCTTGCGCATGCCCAGGGAGCCGGCCTCGTCGATGACGGCGACGCCGGCGGAGTCATAGCCGCGGTACTCGAGGCGGGCGAGCCCTGCGAGCAGGATGTCCTGGCTGGGCCGCGGGCCCACGTATCCGACGATTCCACACATGGGATCTAGGGTAAACGGCGGATTTTGCGAAGGTTCCGAACGAACCGATCCTCAGAGCTTCCGCAGCAGCACGCTCTCCACGGCGTGGTCGGCGCCCTTGTTCAGCACGAGGCGCGCACGGTGCTTGGTGGGCATCACGTTCTCGACGAGGTTCGGCATGTTGATCTCGTTCCAGTAGCCGAGCGCCGTCGTGATCGCCTCCTCGTCCGTGAGGTGCGCGAACACGTTGAAGTACGACGACGGGTTCGAGAACGCGCCCTGTCGGAGGGCGAGGAATCGCTCGACGTACCACTTCTCGATGTGCGAGGTGTCGGCATCGACGAAGATCGAGAAATCGAAGAGGTCGCTGACGGCCACGTCGTTCGGCGCGGGCGGGGGCTGCAGCACGTTGAGCCCCTCCACGATCACGACGTCGGGGCGGCGTACGACGACGTGCGCATCCGGCACGATGTCGTAGCGCATGTG
>JAGIAK010000013.1 GCA_017744855.1 Microbacterium sp. | reverse complement strand
GCCACGTCCCGACGCCAGCCGCGCCTTGAGATCGCGGGCCGCCTCGCCCGCCCTACCCTCGGCGATCAGCGCCTCGGCGGCAGTGACTCCCGAGCGGACCGCGGCGGACATCGTGCCGGGAGCCTCGGCGTCGGTGGCCTCTCCGGCGAGGAAGATGCGGCCGGACACCGGGACGGCGAGCGCATCGCGTGCGCTCTGCTGCGCGCCGGACGGCGTGTAGCTGGCGGCGCCGAGCGAGAACGGGTCGACCGTCCACGCGCTGCGGGCGAACGCGGCGGGCACCAGAGCGGCGCCCGTCGGCCGTGGCGACGGAGGCCGCGTGTCAGGCGTGGGGGACGGCGCCGGCTCCGGGGTGCAGGAGGCGAGCAGCACCCCCATGACGCCGGCTCCGGCGCCGATCAGCAGAGTGCGACGCGTCATCCTCATCGTGTCGCAACGATACCGCGCGCGGCGGGGAAGCGCCCTGTCGGGGCCCGCGACGCTGCGACGCGGAGCGCGCGCCTTTCGTTCACGATCGAGCTCGCCACGCGGCACCCGTCCTCCACATTCGAGCCGGACGCGCGGCGCGCGTCCTCCACACGCGAGCTCGCGGACGAGTTATCCACGGTCGCCGGCCGTTCCCACCCGTCGCCCGGGCGGCCGCGTGCCATGCGTGTGACGCTGAGATCACTCGACAGCACCGACTCGCGAACTCGACCTCTCCCCTGTTCACCTTGCGGACTGCCATTCAGGGCGACACCGCGCAATCTGGAGGCATGATCTTGAACGAGCCACAGGTGTGGACCCTCATCGGCGTCTTCTCGGCGGTCATGATCGGCACGGCCACGATGCTGACGACCGGCTTCGGTCGGATCCTCCGCGCCGAGATCGGCCGCGTCGACGACAACGTCGGTCACATCCGCGAGAGCCTCGACCGTATCGACGTGCGGTTCGACAAGCTGGAAGCGAGCATGGACAAGAAGTTCGACAAGCTCGAGAACAAGATCGACGCCCTCGAAGAACGCGTCGACGATCTCGACAAGGAGGTGGCGAATCTCGCGACCAAGATCTGGCGCGGGCCGTCGTAGTGGGTCGCTGCCCGGAGGGCGCGAGTCAACAGCGACCCCGAGTCAGGCGTCCGGTAGCGACCCGCTCAGGCGTCGAGTAGCGACGCGGCCAGGCGCCTGGTAACGGCGCGGTCAGGCGCCGGTAACGACGCGGTCAGCCGTTCGGGTGCCAGAGCACCACTTCGGTGGAGCGGCGGATGCGACGTCCGCCGGGCACCGGCACGACGCCGGCCGACCCCGCCGCGAACACACGGGCTCCCGGACGGTTCTCCCGCTCGGCGCGGAGAGCCCCTTCCAGTTCGGCGATGCGGCGGCGCAGCATCCGGTTCTCGTCTTCGAGGTCGAGCAGTCGGGCGATCGCCGGGAGGCTCATGCCCTCGGCGGAGAGCTGGGCGACCTCGCGGAGCTGCTCGATGTTACGGGTCGAGTATCGTCGGGACCCGCCCGAGGTGCGGCCGGGCACGACGAGACCGATGCGGTCGTACTGCCGCAGCGTCTGCGGGTGCATGCCCGCGAGTTCCGCCGCGACGGCGATCGCGAACACCGGGGTGTCGGCGTCCATGCGCTTGTCAACCATGACGGCCACCTCCACGGAGCCCGGTCGTCGAGCGATGAGCGCCGCGACGAGACAAAACGCGCAGATGACGCGTTTCGTCTCGTCGTGCTCGCTCAACGACCGGACGGATGCTCATCGCCGTGCCTTCGCCATGAGGTCGGCGCGGGGATTCTCCTGCGGCTCCAGAGCCTGGAACGCCTCCAGCGCCTCACGGGCAGCTTCATCGAGGTGCGACGGCACCGCGATCTGCAGCTCGGCGAGGAGGTCGCCCGTGCCCTTCGTCGTGGTGACGCCGCGGCCCTTGACGCGCAGCACCCGTCCCGATGGGGTGCCAGGGGCGACTCGCAGCTTGACGGGGTCTCCGCCGAGCGTCGGCACCTCGATCGTCGCGCCGAGCGCGGCCTCGGTGAACGTCACCGGCACCACCACGCGAAGGTTGAGACCTTCGCGTGTGAAGACGGGATGCGGGCGCACCGTGATCTGCACCACGATGTCGCCGTTCTCCCCGCCATCGGGCGAGGGGCGACCCCGGCCACGCAGCTTGATCTTCTGACCGTCGGCGACGCCGGCGGGGATCTTCACCTTGAACGGCTTGCCGTCTTCGCCCTGCAGGGTGATGGTCTCGCCCTGCACGGCGGTCGCGAAGTCGAGGGTGGTGCGCGCGGTGACGTCGGCACCGCGCTGCGGGCCGCCGAATCCCCGGAATCCGCCCGAGGTCTGGCCGAAGCGGCCGGAGCCGAAGCCCCCGCCACCCTGGTTGAACATCGAGAAGATGTCCTCGAAGTCGGCGGTCTGGCCACGTCCGGACTGACCGAATCGGCTGAACACGTCTTCGAACCCGCCCGCGCCCGAACCGCCCGCCGTGAAGCGGGCGCCCGAGCCCATGGCGCGGATCTCGTCGTACTCCTTGCGCTGCTCGGCATCCGAGAGCACCGAATAGGCCTCGCTGATCTCCTTGAACTTCGCCTCGGCCGCGGCATCACCCTGATTGGAGTCGGGGTGGTACTTGCGGGCGAGCTTGCGATACGTCTTCTTGAGATCGGCCTCGCTGACGTCCTTCGACACCCCGAGGATCTTGTAGAAGTCCTTGTCGAACCAGTCCTGGCTAGCCATCGATCACCTGCCTACTCAGCCGGTACAGCGACGACGACCTTCGCAGGGCGCAGCTCGACATCACCGAGGCGGTACCCCACCTCGACGACCTCGAGGATCGTGGTCTTCTCGACGCCCGGAGTGGGCTGCTGGAAGATCGCCTCGTGACGCTGCGGGTCGAACTCCTCGCCCGCCTCGCCATACGAGACCACGCCGAGGCGCTCCACGACCGACCGGATCTTCTCGGCGATCACGGCGAACGGCGTGCCTTCCACCAGGTCGCCGTGCTGGGAGGCGCGAGCGAGGTCGTCGAGCACGGGGATGAGCCCCTTGGCGGCCTCACCCTTCGCGCGCTCGATCTCGACCTGACGCTGCTCCTCCGTGCGACGGCGGTAGTTCGCGTACTCGGCCTGCAGACGCTTGAGGTCGTTCAGCAAGTGCTCCGCGTCGGAGATCGCGGCGGACTCGGCGGCTGCCGCCTCGTCGGTCTGCTCCGCACCCAGGATGTCGTCGACCGTCAGGTCGTCGTCGGAGTGCTCGGCAGCCCGCGCCTCGGCGGAATCCGGGTTCTGCGGCGCGGGGCCGGATGCCTGAGCATCCGACCCCTCCGGAACCTCGTTCTCTTCGAAGTTCTTGTCCGTCATGGTTACTTCTTGTCTTCCTCGTCGTCGACGACCTCGGCGTCGATGACGTCCTCGTCGGAGGAGCTGTCACCGGCAGGGGTCTCGCCCTCGGCGGCGCCGGGAGCGGCCTCCGCCTGGGACTGCGCGTAGATCGCCTCGCCCAGCTTGGACTGCGACTGGTTCAGCTTGTCGAACGCGGTCTTCACGGCCTCGTCGTCGTCGCCGGCCAGAGCCGTCTTCAGCGCGTCGACGTCGGCCTTGACCTCGGTCTTCACGTCTTCGGGCAGCTTGTCGTCGTTCTCGGAGATGAGCTTCTCGATCGAGTACGCGAGCGTCTCGGCCTGGTTGCGGACCTCAGCGGCCTCACGGCGCTGCTTGTCCTCGGCGGCGTGCTCCTCGGCCTCGCGCACCATGCGCTCGATGTCGTCCTTCGACAGCGACGAGCCGCCGGAGATGACGATCGACTTCTCGGTGCCGGTGCCCTTGTCCTTGGCGGACACGTGCACGATGCCGTTGGCGTCGATGTCGAACGTGACCTCGATCTGCGGGATGCCACGGGGAGCCGGGGCGATTCCGGTGAGCTCGAAGGTGCCCAGCGGCTTGTTGTCGCGGGTGAAGTCGCGCTCGCCCTGGAAGACCTGGATCGCGACGGACGGCTGGTTGTCGTCTGCCGTGGTGAAGGTCTCGCTGCGCTTGGTCGGGATGGCCGTGTTGCGCTCGATGAGCTTGGTCATCACGCCGCCCTTGGTCTCGATGCCGAGGCTCAGCGGGGTGACGTCGATGAGGAGGACGTCCTTGCGCTCGCCCTTCAGCACACCGGCCTGCAGGGCGGCGCCGACGGCGACGACCTCATCGGGGTTGACGCCCTTGTTCGCGTCCTTGCCGGTCTCGCGCTTGACGAGCTCGGCGACCGCGGGCATACGGGTCGATCCACCGACGAGCACGATGTGGTCGATGTCGCCGACCTTGATGTTCGCCTCGCGGATGACGTCTTCGAAGGGCTTCTTGGTGCGGTCGAGGAGGTCCTTGGTGAGGTCCTCGAACTTCGCGCGGGTGATCGTCTCGCTCAGCGACACCGGGCCGGACTCCGTCAGCGACAGGTACGGCAGGTTGATGCTGGTCGAGGTCGACGAGGAGAGCTCCTTCTTCGCCTGCTCCGCAGCCTCCTTGAGGCGCTGCAGGGCGATCTTGTCGCCCGAGACGTCCACGCCCGTGGTGTCCTTGAACTGGGTGATCAGGTAGTCGACGAGACGCTGGTCCCAGTCGTCGCCGCCGAGGCGGTTGTCACCGGCGGTGGAGCGCACCTGGATGGTCGAGAAGTCGTCGTCCTTGCCCACCTCGAGGAGGGAGACGTCGAAGGTTCCGCCACCGAGGTCGAAGACGAGGATGAGCTCGTCCTCCTTGCCCTTGTCGAGGCCGTAGGCGAGGGCGGCGGCGGTCGGCTCGTTGATGATGCGCAGCACGTTGAGGCCCGAGATCTCGCCGGCCTCCTTGGTGGCCTGACGCTCGGCGTCGTTGAAGTACGCGGGGACGGTGATGACGGCATCCGTCACCGTGTCGCCCAGGTAGGCCTCGGCGTCGCGCTTGAGCTTCATGAGGATGCGCGCGGAGATCTCCTGCGGCGTCCACTTCTTGCCGTCGACGTCGAAGGTCCACGGGGTTCCCATGTGACGCTTGACCGACGAGATCGTGCGGTCGACGTTGGTGACGGCCTGGCGCTTGGCGGTCTCGCCGACGAGCACCTCGCCGTCCTTGGTGAAGGCGACCACCGACGGGGTCGTGCGGAAACCCTCGGCGTTGGCGATGACCTTCGGCTCGCCACCCTCGAGGACGCTGACGACGGAGTTCGTCGTACCGAGGTCGATTCCAACAGCACGTGCCATGTGTTTCTCCTTGTTCTGTGTTCGGGAAGTCTGGGACGGCTCCGATGAAAACCTGAGCCGTGATGACTCAAGGATACGCCGGCGATCGGATGCTGTCAAACAAACTTGATAGGAGTTCGCTCAAGTTTGGCGCAGGCTGCTCGCGGCATCCTCACTCCGGGACATACACGACTCAGAAGGGCGGTGGGTCTTCTTCCGTGAAGGTGACGGTGTTCTGGGCGGGCGGTCGGTCGATATAGACCTTTCCGGTGGGGCTGGTCCAGGCGAAGAGCCCGCCTCCGAGTTGTTCAACGCGCCAGGGCGAGTGGTGCTTGAGCACGTGATGCCGTCGGCAGACGTCACCGAGGTTCTCCGCGGTCGTCGGTCCGCCGAGCGCGGCATCCGTCGTGTGGTCGAGGTCGCAGTCGACGGCCGCCCGCCCGCATCCTGGGAATCGGCACCGTTGATCGCGGGCGGTGAGATGTCGGATGAGGTCCGCCGAGGGTCGGTAACGGTCGACGGCGAGGACCCCGCCGGTCAACGGATGCGTGAGGATCCGATCCCAGCCGGATGCGGCGCCCGCGAGCCTGCGCGCGGTCGCCGCGTCGACCGGGACGGCGCCGTCGAGTTCGGCCGGGGTCTCGTCGACCCCCATCAGCGTGAGCACGGGCACCGTCACCGATACCCGCCCGGCGATCGCCGCGAGCATTCCCTCCGCCGTCTCGTGCCCCGAAGGCGCGCCCGACAACAGCAGATCGAGCGCCAGATCGCACCGGACCTCATCGATACGCCGATCGTGGACAGAACCTGCAGCATCCGCACGTTCCGGCGCGCCATCGACCTGAACCTTCTCCGCCATCGCGGTCAGGCGCGAGAACACCCCGTGCACGAGAGCCGCGGGGCCGAGGAGACCCAACCGCGCCATGCCGTCCGCCGCATCCGTCACCCACACCCGCCGCTCACGACGCGCCTCCCGGTGCCGGTCGTCCAGCGTGCGTGGCTGGAAGCACTCCGCGACCCGCCGCGCCATCCGACCGACACGATTCGGCGACTCCGTCTCCGCGAACGCGACCACCTTCTCCACATACGCCTCACGCGAAACCTCATCGTCGAGATGCATCCCCGCATCGAGGATCGCCCGCGCATGCCCCGCACCGATCCGCCCCTCCCCCTGCGCCCGCCACACCCCGGGGAACCGCGTCACCTTCACCTCGGCCTCCGCCATCCGCGCCTGCACCGTACGATCACTCACCCGCAGAGCCGCCGCGAACTCCGCCGCCACCGCACGCAGACTCAGATCGCCGTGATCATCGTCATCCCCCGCCATGTCGAGTGCCAACCGGCTACCCAGCGCCAGCACACCTTCCTTCACCGCCAACAACCCGTTCAGCGTGCGGTCGACCTCGACGAGCACCTCGGTGAGCCCGGCCAGGGTGCTCACCTGCTCGACCGTTGCGTTCGCCAGTGCTGTCATACCCCCATCCAACCCGGGACCACCGACATCGCCAGGCCGAAAACCCCCAGATCAGCGCGGTGTTCACCGAGCATTCCGGCATGCAAGGAGCGCCCTCCCCGGCCCGGCCCGCAGCCATCACGACACACCGCGCACGTGTCGGATTGCGACGCCCACCGCGGCGCCGCCACCAGGACGCGGGCTAGAGTCCCTGCCATGCCACGCCCCACGCTGCTCGCGGTGTCGCACGGGACCGCGGATGTCGACGGCGCCCGCGCGATCGCCGAGCTCGTCGCGCGGGTACGGGAGGCTCTGCCCGACGTCGAGGTGCGCGAGGCGTTCGTCGACGTGCAGCATCCGGATGCCGCCGAGCTCGCCCCGCTGATCGAGGGCCCGTTGGTGATCGTGCCGCTGCTGCTGTCGAGCGGCTTCCATGTGCACCACGACCTACACGGGATCGCCGCCGCGCGCCCGCACACCGTGGTGGCAGACCCGCTCGGACCCGACGAGCGGCTCGCCGACGCCCTCGCCGCGCATCTGGAGCAGCTGGCTGCCCCGTCGGATGTTCCGGTGATCCTCGCGGTCGCGGGATCACGCGACCCCCGCTCGCTGACGGATGCAGAAGGCATGGCGGCGCTGCTCTCGACGCGCACGCATCGCAAGGTGCACCTCGCCTACCTCGCCGCGCGCGAGCCCGGCCTGCCGACCGTGCTGGCGCAGCATCCTGATGCCGTCGTCTCGACGTTCCTCCTCGCGCGCGGCTACTTCTTCGACCTCGCGCTGCGTCGCGCCGCCCCTCGGCCGATCACCCCGCCTCTGCTGGACGGCGAGAGCGTGCCTCCGGCGCTCGTCGACCTCGTCGTCGCCCGCTACCTCGACGCCGAGGGCCGGCTCGCGCACTGACCGGTTCCCGCGGCATCCGCTCCCGCACCATCCACTTGGCACCTCCTGCGGCTTCGCACCCCTGAATCCCGCACCATAGGCGCCAACCGAACCGCCGCGTCCTGCACAAGCACCCGCCGCGCGCACCGCAACACACATAAAGACCTGCGCCTGACGCACACCTCGACCGGCGACGCAAGCACATGTCGCCGCGTGACGCCTGCTGACGCCGCGTGTCGGGGCGATTTATGGACGCAGTCCAAACTCCTACGTTGTTCCGGAGCCAGTCCGAGGAGTCCGCCATGACCAATCCGCCCACGACGCCGATCCGCGGTGCCCGCACGCGTACCACGCGCGCGCCGTCGAAGCCCCACGGCCAGTGGGCGGTCGACGGACGCGAGCCGCTGAACGCCAACGAGGAGTTCAAGCTCGCCGACGACGGGCTCAACGTGCGCGACCGCATCGAGAACGTCTACGCCGCCGGCGGCTTCGCCAGCATCGACCCCACCGACCTGCACGGCCGCTTCCGCTGGTGGGGTCTGTACACGCAGCGCAAGCCCGGCATCGACGGAGGACGCACGGCGCAGCTGGAGCCGCACGAGCTGGAGGACGAGTTCTTCATGCTGCGGGTGCGCATCGACGGCGGCCAGCTCACTACCGCGCAGTTGCGCGTGATCGGCGAGATCTCCACCGAGTTCGCGCGCGACACCGCCGACCTCACCGACCGTCAGAACGTGCAGCTGCACTGGGTGCGCGTGGAGGACGTGCCCGAGATCTGGCGCCGGCTCGAAGCGGTCGACCTCAGCACCACCGAGGCGTGCGGCGACGTGCCGCGCGTGATCCTCGGCTCGCCCGTCGCGGGCATCGCCGCCGACGAGCTCATCGATCCGACCCCGCGGATCCAGCAGATCGCCGAGCGGTTCATCGGAGACCCGACCCTCGCGAATCTCCCGCGCAAGTACAAGACCGCGATCACCGGCCACCCCAGCCAGGACGTGGTGCACGAAATCAACGACTGCGCCTTCGTCGCGGTCGAGCACCCCGAACTCGGCATCGGCTACGACATCTGGGTCGGCGGTGCACTGTCGGTCGTCCCCCGGCTGGGCGAGCGCCTCGGCGCATTCGTGGCTCCCGAGCGCGTGGCGGAGGTCTGGCACGGGGTCACGCAGATCTTCCGCGACTACGGCTACCGCCGGCTGCGCAACAAGGCCCGGCTCAAGTTCCTGCTCGCCGACTGGGGCGTCGAACGCTTCCGCGAGGTGCTCGAGACCGAGTACCTGAGCGCCCCGCTGCCCGACGGCCCCGCAGCGCCGAAGCCCACCACGCTCGGCGACCACGTCGGCATCCACCGCCAGAAAGACGGGCGCTTCTACGTGGGAGCCGCTCCGCTCGTCGGCCGCGTCTCCGGCAGCACCCTCACCGCGCTCGCCGACCTCGCCGAGGTGCACGGCTCGCACCGCATCCGCACGACGCCGCACCAGAAGCTGCTCGTGCTCGATGTGCCGGAGGAGGAGGTCGAGTCGCTCGTCGTCGGCCTCGACGCCCTCGGGCTGTCCGCCCGCCCGAGTCTCTTCCGCCGCGGCACCATCGCCTGCACCGGTATCGAGTTCTGCAAGCTCGCGATCGTGGAGACCAAGGCGAATGCGGCGCAGGCCATCCATCGGCTCGAGGAGCGCCTCGGCGCGCTCGAACCAGAGATCGGCCGACCCATCACGCTGCACGTGAACGGATGCCCGAACTCCTGCGCCCGCATCCAGACCGCCGACATCGGCCTCAAGGGCCAGCTGGTGCTCATCGACGGCGAGCAGGTGCCGGGGTACCAGGTGCATCTCGGCGGCGGTCTGGCGAACGTCGACCGTGAGGAGGCCGGACTCGGCCGCACCGTGCGCGGGCTCAAGGTGCCGGCCGACGGCATCGCCGACTACGCCGAGCGCGTGATCCGTCGCTACCTCGCCGACCGCGACGGTGCTGACGAGACCTTCGCGACGTGGGCGCACCGCGCAGACGAGGAGGCTCTGCAATGAGCGTCAGCCTCGCCCCGCGCCTCGCCGCCAAGCGCTCGCACGACGAGCTCGCCGCCCTCGCCGCAGAAGGAAACGCCGAGCTGGGCAGCCTCACCGACCACGAAGCCACCGCCTCAGAGGTCGTCGGCTGGGTCGCGCGACACTTCGGTGCGGATGCTGCGGCCGTCGCGTGCTCGATGGCGGATGCCGCGTTGCCCCACCTCGTGGCTGAGCAGCTGCCAGGCGTCGACGTGCTCTTCCTCGACACCGGCTACCACTTCACCGAGACCTACGCCACGCGCGACGAGGTCGCCCGCGCGCTCGACGTGCGGATCGTCGACGTCACGCCGGAGCAGACGGTCGCCGAGCAGGATGCCGAGTTCGGCGTGCGGCTGTTCGAGCGCGACGCGGCCCTGTGCTGCGCCCGCCGCAAGGTCGCCCCGCTGCAGGAGGCGCTCGGCGGCTATGAGGTGTGGTTCACCGGCGTCCGCCGCGACGAGTCACCCACCCGCACGGACACCCCGCTGGTCACGTTCGACGAGCGCAACGGTCTCGTGAAGGTGAACCCGGTCGCGGCCTGGAGCTTCGACGACGTGCTCGCCTACGCCGCCGCACACAGGGCTCCGGTGAACCTGCTCGTGGACTTCGGCTACCCCTCCATCGGATGCGAACCGTGCACGAAGCCGGTCGCCCCCGGCGAGGATCCTCGTTCCGGCCGCTGGGCCGGGACCTCGAAGACGGAATGCGGGCTGCACCTATGAGCACGGATACCACCCGGTCCGCGTCGGAGACGGGCGTTTCGACTCGCTCCGCTCGCTCAACGACCGACACCCGACCGTTGAGCGAGGAGCGCAGCGACGCCACCCGGCCGTTGAGCGAGGAGCGCAGCGAGACCCGGCCGTTGAGCGAGGAGCGCAGCGACGACACCCGGTCGTTGAGCGAGGAGCGCAGCGACGAGACGAAACGCACCCACCCGGCATCCACGTCGGGGACGGGCGTTTCGACTCGCTCCGCTCGCTCAACGACCGGGCGGGGAACCGGCCTGAGCGCCCTCGACCTGCTCGAGGCCGAGGGCATCCACATCATCCGTGAGGTGGTCGCCGAGTTCGAGCGACCGGTGCTGCTGTTCTCCGGCGGCAAGGACTCCGTCGTGGTGCTGCATCTCGCCGCGAAGGCCTTCGCCCCCGGCCGGGTGCCGTTCCCGGTGCTGCACGTCGACACCGGGCACAACTTCCCCGAGGTCATCCGCTTCCGCGACGAGACCGTCGCCAGGCTCGGCATCGACCTCCACGTCGCCCGGGTGCAGGACTACATCGACGACGGTCGGCTCGTCGAGCGTCCGGACGGCACCCGCAACCCGCTGCAGACGCAGCCGCTGCTCGACGCGATCGCCGCCGGTCGGCACGACGCCGTGTTCGGCGGCGCGCGCCGCGACGAGGACAAGGCCCGCGCCAAGGAGCGCATCCTCTCGTTGCGCGACGAGTTCGGCCAGTGGGATCCGCGCAACCAGCGCCCCGAGCTGTGGAGCCTGTACAACGGCCGCCACCTCCCCGGTCAGCACGTGCGCGCGTTCCCGATCTCGAACTGGACCGAGGGCGACATCTGGAACTACATCGAGCGCGAGCGCATCGCCCTGCCTCCGCTGTACTACGCGCACGAACGCAACGTGTTCCGCCGCGACGGCATGTGGTGGGCGGTCGGCGAGTTCTCGCAGCCGCGCACCGGCGAGGACGTCGTGCGCCGCACGGTGCGGTACCGCACGGTGGGCGACATGAGCTGCACGGGGGCGGTGGAGTCGGATGCCGTCGACACGGCGTCCGTCGCCGACGAGGTGCGCCGTTCCACCCTCACCGAGCGCGGCGCCACGCGCGCCGACGACCGGATCAGCGAGGCCGCCATGGAGGACCGCAAGAAGGACGGGTACTTCTGATGACCGAACCGACTCCCTCCACCCCGGTGGCCGACAGCGTTTCGACCGACGCCACCCCGGTCGTTGAGCGAGGGAGCGCAGCGACCGAGACGAAACGCACCGACCCCGACACGGACGTTTCGACTCGCTCCGCTCGCTCAACGACCGAAGCCGCGACACACACGGACGTTTCGACTCGCTTCGCTCGCTCAACGACCGAGACGAAACGCACCGAGACCACGCTGTTCCGGTTCGCCACCGCCGGGTCGGTGGACGACGGCAAGTCGACCCTCGTCGGGCGGCTGCTGCACGACGCGAAGGCGATCCTCGCCGACCAGTTGGAGCAGGTCGCGGCCACCAGCCGTCAGCGCGGCTTCGCCCACGGAGAGTTCGACTTCGCGCTGCTCACCGACGGCCTGCGCGCCGAGCGCGAGCAGGGCATCACGATCGACGTCGCCTACCGCTACTTCGCGACCGATCGGCGCAGCTTCATCCTCGCCGACTGCCCCGGCCACGTGCAGTACACGCGCAACATGGTCACCGGATCCGCCACGGCAGATGCCGTGATCGTGCTGGTCGACGCGCGTAAGGGCATCGTCGAGCAGACCCGCCGCCACCTCGCCGTCGGGTCGCTGCTGCGGGTCGCGCACGTGATCGTCGCCGTGAACAAGATCGATCTCGTGGACTTCGACGAGAACGTCTTCGTCGGGATCGAGCTGGAGGCGGCGCGCGTCGCCGAGCAGCTCGGGCTGCACGGGGTGCACGTGCTGCCGGTGTCCGCGCTGGAGGGCGACAACATCGTCGACCGCTCCGACCGCACCCCGTGGTACGAGGGTCCGACCTTGATCGACCTGCTCGAGACGCTGCCGACCACCGTCGAGGCCGCGGAGACGGCATCCGCCCTCCGGCTCCCGGTGCAGCTGGTGCTCCGACCGCAGGGCGGGCTCTCCCCCGACGTCGCCGACCCCGAGCGCTTCCGCGACTTCCGCGGGTTCGCAGGGCGCATCGCGGCCGGCGTCGTGCACGTCGGTGACGCCGTCGACGTGTTCCCCGGCGGCCACAGGACGACGGTGACCGGCATCCACGTCGCCGGGTCGGAGACCGATGCCGCCGCCGCCCCGCAGTCGGTGACACTCACCCTCGCCGACGAGATCGACGCCGCACGCGGCGCGGTGATCGCGGCATCCGGCACCGTTCCCGCCGGTCGCACGGAGGCCGTGGTCGAGCTCTTCCAGCTCGATGCGCGGCCGACCGCTCCCGGCGCGCGCGTGCTCGTGAAGCACGGCACGGCCACGGTGCAGGCTCTGGTCGCCGAGATCGTCGACCGCCGCGACCTGGAGACGCTCGGCCACCACCCCGCCGACGCCCTCGCGGTCAACGAGATCGGCCGGGTACGCCTGCGCTTCGCCGCGCCGCTGCCTCTCGAGCCCTACGCGGTCAGCCGCGACGGCGGCTCGCTCGTGCTCATCCACCCCGCAGACGGCGCGACGCTGGCCGCCGCGACCGTCGTCGACTGAACCGCATCACCCACCACTCGCTGAGGAGGCGAAACCGTGAAGATCACCCGCAGGACCACCGCACTCACCGCCCTTGGACTCGTCGCCATGATGCTCGCCGGCTGCGCCTCGGCATCCGCCGCGCCGTCCGGATCCGACGCCCCGAAGGACGACCTCGCCGAGGTGCGCCTCGGCTACTTCGCCAACGTCACGCACGCGCCCGCCCTGGTCGGCCTCTCCGAGGGGCTGTTCCAGGACGCGCTCGGCGACGTCGACCTGAAGACCGAGGTGTTCAACGCCGGCCCCGCCGCGATCGAAGCGCTGTCGGCCGGAGCGATCGACGCGACCTACATCGGCCCGAACCCCGCGATCAACACCTTCATCCAGTCGGGAGGAGAGTCGGCGAACATCATCGCCGGCGCCACCTCGGGCGGAGCGGCGCTCGTCGTGAACGACTCCATCAAGACCTCAGACGACCTCAAGGGCAAGAACATCGCCACCCCGCAGCTCGGCAACACGCAGGACGTGGCCCTGCGCAGCTGGCTCGCCGACGAGGGCCTGAAGACGTCGACCTCCGGCGGCGGCGACGTGACGATCACGCCGACCGAGAACGCGCAGACCCTGACGCTCTTCCAGGACGGCCAGGTCGACGGCGCGTGGCTCCCAGAGCCGTGGGTGTCGCGCCTGGTCGTGGAGGCCGGAGCGCACGTGCTCGTGAACGAGGCCGATCTGTGGCCGGACGGGAACTTCCCCACCACCGTGCTGCTGGTGCGCAAGGACTTCGCGAAGGAGCACCCGAAGGTCGTCGACGAGCTGCTGCAGGGGCACATCGCCGCGGTGACGTGGCTCGACGAGCACGCCGACCAGGCACCGGCGGTCATCAACGACGCGCTGGAGAAGGCCACGGGCAAGAAGCTGTCCGACGAGGTGCTCGCCCGCGCGCTGCAGAACGTCACGTTCACCGTCGATCCGCACGCCGAGACCTTCCAGACCCTGGTCGAGAACGGCCTGGCCGCCGGCACGCAGAAGAAGGGCTCGATCGACGGCCTCTTCGACCAGCGCGCACTCAACGCCCTGCTGAAGAAGGACGGCCAGCCCGCCGTCTCGGCCGCGGGGCTCGGGGAGGACTGATGGCCGCCACCGCGGGGACGACGACGGATGCCGTGGCCTCGGCAGCGCGGCTCTCCCCGAGCTTCGACGGCGTCACGCCGCTGGCCGCTCCGGCGCCGGCCGTCGACCCCGCGGTGCGGCTGCGCCACGTCACGAAGCGCTACGGCGCCGGCCCCGTCGTGCTCGACGACGTCTCGCTCGACATCGCCCCCGGTGAGTTCGTCTGCCTGCTGGGCGCATCGGGATGCGGCAAATCGACGCTGTTGAATCTCGTCGCCGGTCTCGAACCCGTGACGAGCGGGGCGATCGACACCCCCGACGGCGGAGCGGCGGTGATGTTCCAGGAGTCGGCGCTGATGCCGTGGCTCACGGCCCGCCGCAACGTCGAGCTCGCGCTGCGGCTGCGCGGCGTCCCCCGCGGCGAGCGCCGCGAGGAGGCGCTGCGCCTGCTCGCCACCGTGAACCTCGCCGACGCGGCCGACAAGCGTCCGCACGAGCTGTCGGGTGGCATGCGCCAGCGCGTGGCACTGGCCCGCGCCCTCGCCCAGGACCGCGCCGTGCTGCTGATGGACGAGCCTTTCGCCGCACTCGACGCGATCACGCGCGACCTGCTGCACGAGGAGCTCGAGCGCGTGTGGCGGGCGACCGGTCGCACGATCGTGTTCGTCACCCACAACGTGCGCGAGGCAGCCCGGCTGGGTCAGCGCGTGGTGCTGCTCTCCAGTCGCCCCGGCCGGATCGCCGGCGAGTGGCGGGTCGCACGCACGCACGGCCGCCGCATCGAGTCTCCCGAGGTCGCCGCCCTCGCCACGGAGATCACCGCCGAGCTGCGCAAGGAGATCGCCCGCAATGCCTCCTGAGACCACCGCCGCTCCGGGAGCCGCCGCACCCGCATCGGTTCCCGAAGCCGCGCCCGAACCGGCATCCGCTGCCGCCGTGCCCGACGAGCTCGACACGCTGTCGGCCGGCCTCGACCGCCTGCAGTCCGATGATGCCCCGCCCGCACCCCGCTGGCGCGACGCGCTGTCGAAGACCCTCCCTCCGATCGTGCTGCTCGTCGTGCTGCTCGGCGTCTGGCAGCTCTACATCGTGCTCGCGCATCCGCGCCCCGACAAGGCGCCGAGCCCCCTCGCCGTCTCCTCCGCTCTCGGTGACGCGTGGGCATCCGGTCGTCTGCAGGAGGCCGTGGCGACGAGTCTCGAACGCGGCGTCATCGGCTTCCTCGTCGCGATCGTCGTCGGCACCGCCCTCGGGATGCTGCTCGCCGAGTGGACGCTGCTCCGCCGCGCCGCCGGCCCGCTGATCTCCGGGCTCACCGTCCTGCCCTCGGTGGCGTGGGTCCCCGCCGCGATCATCTGGTTCGGCCTCACCGACGGCACGGCGTACTTCGTCATCCTGATGGGCGCGATCCCGTCGATCGTGAACGGCCTGCTGTCCGGCATCGACCAGGTGCCGCCGCAGCTGCGCCGGGTGGGCATCGTGCTCGGCGCGAGCCGCTGGCAGCTCGCCACCGCGGTCGTGCTGCCCGCAGCGCTCCCCGGGTACTTCGCCGGCCTCAAGCAGGGCTGGGCCTTCGCCTGGCGATCGCTGATGGCCGCCGAGATCATCACGATGGGAGGGACCATGGGCTTCGGCCTCGGCACCCTGCTCAATCAGTCTCGCGAGCTCGCCGATCTCGCGAGCGTTCTCGCCACCATCCTGCTCATCCTCGCGATCGGCATCCTCATCGAGCTGGTCCTGTTCGGACCGCTGGAGCGGCGGATGCTGCGCGATCGCGGACTTCTGATCGGAGGCGCCCGATGACCGGACGCGTCACCCTCGTCGGCGCCGGCCCCGGAGACGCCGGCCTGCTCACCCTGCGCGGTCTGCGCGCGCTGCAGGAGGCCGACGTCATCGTCGCCGATCGTCTGGGCGCCCGCGCCGTGCTGGCGCAGCTCGCCGACGACGGCGTCGTGCTGACCGCCGAGGTCGTCGACGTCGGCAAGCTCCCCGGTCACCACCCGGTGTCGCAGGACGGCATCAACGAGCTGCTGGTCGAGCGGGCGTCGGCCGGTGCGCGGGTCGTGCGGCTGAAGGGCGGCGACCCGTTCGTGTTCGGCCGCGGGCGCGAGGAGCAGCTGTTCTGCGAGGCCGCGGGGATCACGGTCGACGTGGTGCCTGGTGTCACCAGCGCCGTGTCGGTGCCAGCGGTGGCCGGCATCCCCCTCACGCACCGCGGCGTCGCCGCCTCTTTCACCGTGGTCAGCGCGCACGACCAGATCGAGGCGCTGCCCGGCGGCGCCGACCACACTGTCGTGCTGCTCATGGGCGTGACCACGCTGGGCCACTCGGCGCACGTGCTCGCGACGGGCGCCCGCGGCATCGACTGCCCCGTGGCGATCGTCGAGGACGGCTACGGCCCCGCCGAGCGTGTGACGGTCGGCACTCTCGGCACGATCGCCGGCCTCGCGGCGACCGCGCAGGTGCGCTCGCCCGCGGTGGTCGTAGTCGGCGAGGTGGTGCGGCTCAGCCCGCACGCCGCCCACCTGCCCGCGGCCGCGGCCGTGGTCGACGCCCCGTCGAAGCCGCACTGGACGGACGCCCTCATCGCGGGGCTCGCCGTCGACACCGGCCTCAACCGCGTCGTCGAGAACACGCTCTCCTCCCGCTGAACCCCACTCTCCTCCCGCAGATCCTCCCTCTCGCCGATCCTCCGAAGGACCGCCATGACCACGTCACCCCTGACCCTGCGCGTCGCGATCGTCGGCGCCGGTCCCGCCGGCATCTACGCGGGCAACCTGCTCGCGACCGCCGTCACGGAACGCTCCGGCCGCGTCGAGATCGACCTTTTCGAGTCGCTGCCCGCCCCCTACGGACTCATCCGCTACGGCGTCGCCCCCGACCACCCGCGCATCAAGGGCATCGTCAACTCGCTGCACGAGATGCTCGACGCGTTCTCCTCCGACGACGCCCCGCGGCGCACGATCCGCTTCATCGGCAACGTCGAGGTCGGCCGCGACGTGTCGCTCGACGAGTTGCGAGCGCGCTACGACGCGGTCATCCTCGCGACGGGCGCGATCCGCGACGCGGCTCTCGACGTGCCCGGCGTCGACCTGCCCGGTTCCTTCGGCGCCGCCGACTTCGTGGCCTGGTTCGACGGGCACCCCGACGTCGCGCGCACCTGGCCGCTCGACGCGGCATCGGTCGCCGTCATCGGCAACGGGAACGTCGCCCTCGACGTCGCCCGCGTGCTCGCCAAGCACGCGGTCGACCTGCGCACGACCGAGGTGCCGGACAACGTGCTCGACGGACTCGAGGGCTCGGCCGTCACCGACGTGCACGTGTTCGGACGCCGCGGCCCCGCCGACATCAAGTTCACTCCCATCGAGCTGCGCGAGCTGGGTGAGGTGCGCGACGTCGACATCGTGCTGCACGACGAGGACTTCGAGGGCGTGGACCCGGCATCCGCATCGACCAATCAGCTCAAGGTGATGCTGCGCACTCTGGACTCCTGGCGAGGCCGTCCCGCCGGCACGGCGTCGCGGCGCCTGCACCTGCACTTCTGGCACGCGCCGGTCTCGATCGAGGGCGACGGCCGCGTCGAGGGCATCCGGTTCGAGCGCACCAGGACGGACGCCGACGGCGCCCTCGTGCGCACAGGGGAGTTCCGCGACTACGCCGTGCAGGCCGTCTACCGCGCCGTCGGCTACTACGGCACGCGCGTCGTCGATGCCCCCTTCGACGAGGCGCGGGGCGTGATCCCGAACGAGGAGGGACGTGTGCACGGCGAGCGCGGACTCTACGCGACGGGCTGGATCAAGCGCGGGCCGGTGGGCCTCATCGGGCACACCAAGTCCGACGCGCTGGAGACGATCACGCACCTCGTGGCCGACGCGGAGGCGGGGCTGCTGCGTGCGGAGCGCCCCGGCGACGACATCCTCGACGTGCTCGACGCCGCCGAGGTCGAGTACACGACGTGGGACGGCTGGCTCGCGCTCGACGCGTACGAGCGGGCGCTGGGCGAGACCCACCGCCACCCCCGTGAGCGCGTCAAGGTCGTGCCGCGCGAGGAGCAGGTGGCCGTCTCGCGCCACGGGGTCCTCGCGCGATGACCTATGTGATCGCCCTGCCGTGCGTGGACGTGAAGGACCGCGCGTGCATCGACGAGTGCCCGGTGGACTGCATCTACGAGGGCGAACGCTCCCTCTACATCCACCCGGACGAGTGCGTGGACTGCGGCGCCTGCGAACCGGTCTGCCCGGTCGAGGCGATCTACTACGAGGACGATCTGCCCGAGGAGTGGCAGGATTACTACACGGCGAACGTCGGCTTCTTCGAGGAGATCGGCTCGCCCGGCGGCGCCGCCAAGGTCGGCGCCTACGCGTTCGACCACCCGGTGGTCGCCGCCCTTCCGCCTCAGGAGGGTGCGCATGGCTGACGCTGTCCCGTACGACGTGCTGATCGTGGGCGGGGGTCCCGCCGGACTCTCCGCCGCGCTGAACCTCGGCCGCTCGCTGGTGCGGGTGCTGCTGATCGACGCGGACCGGCCGCGCAACGCCGCCACGCTCAATTCGCACGGCTTCCTGACCCGCGACGGGGTGCCGCCGCACGAGCTGCGCAGAATCGCCAGGGAGGAGCTCGCCGCGTATCCGACGGTCGAGATCCGGTCGCGCGTGCGGGTGTCGTCGCTGGAGCGGACGGATGCCGGCTTCCGCGCGGGCGTCGGCCGCACGGTCGTCACGGAAGAGGTCAAGGCCCACGCCGTGCTGCTCGCGACCGGCCTGCGCGAGAACCTGCCGGACGTGCCCAACCTGCGCGGCTTCTACGGCATGAGCCTCTTCAGCTGCGCGGCGTGCGACGCGTGGGAGCTCCGCGACCGCCCGCTGGCACTGATCGGCGAATCCGCCGACCTCGCCGATCGCGCGCGGCTCCTCTCCCGCTGGACCGACGGCCTCACGGTGCTCACGCACGGCGCCGACGTCATCACCGCAGACGAGGAGGCCGAGCTCGCTGCCATCGGCGTCGAGGTGCGGCGTCAGCCGATCGCTGAACTGCTCGGCGACCACGGTCGTCTCGACGGCATCCGCCTCGCCGACGGCTCCACCGTGCACGTGACCGGAGGGTTCGTACGACCGGAGTGGGAGACAGACCTCTCGTTCGTCGAGGGCTTCGCTCCCGCCGTCGACGACGACGGGCACCTCGTGGTCGACGCGTCGGGGCGCACCGATGTTCCGGGCCTGTACGCCGCGGGGGACGCGGCGTCCCCGGGCCCGCAGCAGCTCATCGTCGCGGCCGGCGCCGGCGCCAGGGTCGCGGCGGTGATCGTGCACGACGCCGTCGGGGTGACCACCTCGCACTGACGGGTTAGGCTGGCGCCATGACGCGTACATCGGGGGGCCGTCTCGCTGCGGCGATCGTCGTCGGACTGGCCGTGCTGCCGCTGAGCGGGTGCCTCTACGCCCAGATCCCCGAGCACCCCGACATCATCGACTTCGACCCCTCGCCGTCCGCCGCACCCAGCGACGATCCGGTCGACGAGCCGGACGGTGACGCCCCCTCGGCGATGTCGTTCGCGGACGGTGCGAGTCTTTCGGCGTCCTCCTACATCCAGTGGGGCGACGGGCTGATGTTCGACGACAACTGGAAGTCGGTGTCCCCCGACGACGGCAACGGGCACTGGACGGACGGCACGGTCGACGGCACCTGCACGGCGCAGTTCTGGCAGGGCTTCACCTCCGACGTCGCTGTGGTCGCCGGCGACGACAGCGCGAGCTCCGACGCGATGATCGCGCAGATCCTCGGCGACGCGACCGCCGCCGAGATCACCCCGCTCGCCGCCACCGTGCAGCTCGGCTATCAGGTCAGCGGCAATCCCGGCCTCGACGCCCGGCAAGTCGTCGGCGCGAACGACGGGCACGACTGGATGATCACGACGCGCGCGTTCACCGCGGCGGGCGCCGGCGTCTCGGTCATCGTGGACTGCCAGGGCGGCGACATCGACGCCGTGTTCGCCGAGGTCGTCGAGAAGAACCCCATCCTCATCGCCGGCTGACGCCCCCTCCTGCCGCGCCGGCTGCTCTGTCGAGATGCGAGTGCCGGACCGCGCATCGTTTCACGACCCCTGACCCGGCGGTGTTATTTTCCCCGACGGGAGGGATCGTGGGGTGCGGTCCGGGGACGGGGACAGGATGACGACGCTGCGCATGCACCGACGACGGGGGGTCGCGGTCCGCAGCATCGGCTATGCGGCCGTGCTGATCGGATGGACCGCATCGATCGTCGTGGGCGCGATGCTCCCTCCGCTGCCCGATCTGCGCGCGCTCGCGCTGCTCGTGCACCTCGCGGCGCTCGTCGTCGGCCTCGGTGCCGCCGTCATGGTGGAGTACACCGGCCTCATGTGGGTCTTCGGCCGGGGAACCCTGCGCGGGCTTCGAGAGAACGAGCACCGTCTCGCGGTGCCCGCGTGGCTCGGCTACACCGGCCTCCTCGTGTCGGGCGCCGTGCTCGCGCCCGACCTCGGCAACGTGCTCACGCTCGTGAAGCTCGGAGCCGTGCTTCTCGCCGGCCTCAACGCGGTGGCGATCGATCTCCTGGTGCGGGAGCTCGATCTACTGCCCGCCGACATGCCGTTCCGACGGGTGCGTCGCACCGTGCGGCTCTGGAGCATCGTCAGCGGCTCGGTCTCGCAGCTCGCGTGGTGGACCGCGGTGATCGTGGGGGCGATGAACACCGCATCGTACGGATGACCTGCCGACCGGCGGGGTCTCCGACGCCGGTCACTTGCCGCCGGGAGGGCCGATCAGCAGCAGCACCGTGTAGAGCACGACGATCGCTGCGGCGATGAGGGCGCCGAGCACCCACGGGCGGCGAAGGAACCAGCGCATCAGACGGTCGAGCCAGCGGCGGTCGCGGGGGTCGTCGCCCTCCTCCAGCCGCCATTCACCGGCGAGACGCCCGGTGCGGTGCAGCCAGATCTCCATGGGAACGGTGGCGTAGGGCACGATCGCGCTGGCGATGGCGAGCACGGCGACACCGGCGTGCCAGCGGTTGTTGAGGGCGACGAGGATGGCTGTGGCGCCGTACGCGAGGAACACGAACCCGTGGATGCCGCCGCCGATCGTGACGACGATCCCCGGGGCGCCGGTCGCGCGCGCGATCAGCGCGGCGATGAGGATCGTCCAGGTGATCGCCTCGGCGATCGCCAACACGCGGTACAGACGGGAGGGTTGGGTGAACACACTGCTCCTAGGGCTCGGGTACCTCCCACGCTAGGCGCCGCATCGGATGCCGGAATCCATCGAAAGGTGGAGAACGGGCGGAATAGCTCCGGCGACGATGACGTTGCCACTGGCATGACTGTCGACCCCGAAGCACTCGCACAGGTGCTCGGCGCGGTCGACCTCCGCGTCGGCATCGCACGAAGGATGCCGCTGGATGCGGGAACCCTCCTGCCCCTCGCCCCCGGATCGGCCGTGCTCGTGTACGTCGCCGCCGGTAGCGTGCGAGGGCATCCGCCACTGCTCACCGGATGCCGTCTCGACGTGGAGCGCGGATCGCACCGCGTCGCCGTCGACGAGTCCGACCTGAACGAGCCGCTGCGCGCCGGCGACGCCTTCCTGACGCTCGGACGCAGCCCCCTCGCGCTGGAGGCCGACGCCGCATCGGAGATCGTCGTGGTCGACCTCGAGCTGTCCGACGCGGCATCCGTCTCGACCGCCGTGCTCCCCGACTCGATCACCGTCACCGCGTTCGACGAGCTCGAGCCCGCCGCCGCGGCACTCGCCGCGAGCATGGGCGTGAAGGGGCCGACGCCGCAGCCGTCACGACAGGGTGATCCGCTGATCTGCCGCATGATGGCGCAGACCGTGCTGCTCTCGGTGATCCGCGCGTGGGCGGCCAACGGCTGCGCCCCCGAGGGGTGGCCATCGCTGTCGAACGACCCGTTCCTCGACCGCGTCGTCGAGGCGATCCACGCGGCGCCCGGTCGCGAGTGGACGGTCGAGCGGCTCGCCAACGTCGGTGCGATGTCGCGGTCGTCGTTCGCCGAGCGGTTCCGCACCGCGATCGGCCGCTCGCCCGCCGACTACGTCACCGAGGTGCGGATCGACGCGGCCAAGCGGATGCTGGACGCCGGCCGCTCGGTCTCTGAGACCTCCCGCGAACTGGGCTATGCCTCGGACGAGGGGTTCAGCCGCGCCTTCCGCCGTCGCACCGGCCTCACCCCGAGCGCCTGGCGCGCCGCCGCCCGCACCCCCGTCCCCGCCTGACCCGGGCCCACCTGATCCCGGGCCCCCGCACCCCGCTTTCGGGCTCGACTCCCGGGCACACCTTCGGACCTCACTCCCGGCCACAGTCTCGGACCTCACTCCCGGGCACAGTTTCGGACCTCACTCCCGGGCACAGTTTCGGACCTCGCCCCGGGCACAGTTTCGGATGCCGGACACGACACCCCGGTTCTGAGCCCTCGGTCACGGCGTGTCGCGTGCGGCATCCGAATCTGTGCGCGCAGCCCATCCGAACCTGTGCCCGCCCGTCCGAACCTATGCCCGCCCGTCCGAACCTGTGCCCGCAGTCCCTCCGACACAGTGCCCGCACGGCCTCCGAACCTGTGCCCGGAAGCGTGCCCGAGACTCAGGTCCTGACGCGGTTCGACAACCCGAACAGCACGGCGCCGAGCAGCAGTGACGCCGCGCCGACGACGTACACGAGCTCCACCCCGAGGGTGTCGACGAGCAGGCCGCCCACGCCGGCGGCGAGCGTGATCGCGGCCTGGAAGCCCACGACCACGAGGCTGCCGCCCGCCTCCAGCCGGTCCGGCATCCGGTGCCCGACCCACGTGTTCGCGACGATCAGCCACGACGAGAAGAAGAAGCCCCACACCACCACGATCGCCCCGACGCCGATGATCGATCCGGAGAAGAGGATCATCGACAGCACGGTCACGGAGATCACGAGCGGGGCGAACACCGCGAAGAACGCGAACGAGCGGTCGATCACGAGCCCGATGGCGATGTTGCCGGCGAGACCGCCGAGACCGAACAGGGCGAGCAGCACGACGATCGTCGACGCGTCGACATCGGGGATGCGCTCCAGAGCGAGCCGCACGTACGTGTAGGCGAGGAAGTGCCCGAGCACGACGAACACGTGGCCGAACAGCCCGAGACCGATGCCGGGGCGACGAACGGTGTCGACGAGCATGCGGATGCTGGCGGCCTGCGCGGCCGGCACCGACGGCAGCACCGCACGGAGCGCCACGGCGAGCACGATCATCAGCACGCCGGCGATGGCGAACACCACCCGCCAGTCGACGAGCTCCGACAGCATCACGCCGAGCGGCACACCGGCGACGGTCGCGAGCGAGACGCCGGCCGACGTGAACATGACCCCGCGGCCGAGCCGCTCGGGTCCGGCGAGCGTCGCGGCGACGGTGATCGACATCGACCAGAACGCGCTGATCGCGGCGCCCAGCAGGAACCGCGCGGCGAGCACGATCACGAGGTTGGGCGCGATAGCCACGATGAGGTTCGACACGGCCGCGGCGAGCGCCATCCAGACGAGCAGCGACCTCCGGTCGAGCCGCGGGATGATCAGACCGATCGTCGGCGCGACGACGAGGCCGACGAGGGCCGTCACGGTCACGGTCTGCCCCGCCTGCCCCGACGTCACACCGAGGGCGTCGGCCATCTCGGTGAGCACGCCGTTGGGCAGGAACTCCGCGGTGACCAGCAGGAACCCCATAAGCATGAGCATGATCAGGCCGCCGTAACGCATCCGCTCGACGCGGGTGGCGGGGACGGTGGGAACGGGGGCGGTCGTGGTCATGATTCCACCCTCGCAGCGATCGGATGCCGTCGCCCGACGTCGCGTCCACGGCATCCGACCGTTCGTCCGGGTGTGGACAGACCGCGACGCACCCCTTACGCTGGACGACGCACCGGGGATCAGCCCGGAAGGCATCAGCGAGAGGAGCCGAACAGATGACGAACGTCTTTGTCGCGCCCCTCGCCGACTTCCTTCCCTGAGGCCGCCGCCTGCGTGGCCTCCCTTCCTTGGAGCCACACACAGTGACCGATCCCCTCGCGTCCTTCGACGCACTCGAACTCTCCCTCTCCTTCGCCGACGTCGAGCCCGGCGAAGGCCAGCGCTGGACCACCTGGCCGACGACCATCCCCACGCAGCGGGGACCGCATCCGCTCCCCGACTGGGTGGTGACCGACGCGGGCGCGCTCGACACCGAGCTCGGCATCCTCAAGACCGGCAAGGAGGCCGACGTGTTCCTGCTGGAGCGCGCCGTGCCCGGCGACCCCGCCCAGCGCACGCTGCTCGCCGCCAAGAGGTACCGCGGCGAGCAGAACCGCAGCTTCCACCGTTCGGCGATGTACACGGAGGGCCGCAGCACGCAGAACTCCCGCGACGCCCGCGCTCTCGCCAAGAAGTCGTCGCATGGCCGCGAAGTGGCGGCATCCGCCTGGTCGATCGCCGAGTTCGACGCGCTCACCAGGATGTGGGAGCTCGGCGCCCCCGTCCCCTATCCCGTGCAGGTCAACGGCACCGAGATCCTCATGGAGTTCGTCGGCGACGACGCGGGCACCGCCGCCCCGCGACTGGCGCAGGTACGGGCGAGCGGTGAGGAGCTGGCCGGGTACTACGGCCAGATCGTCGACCTGATGCGGATCTTCGCCGCGGCGGGCTTCGCGCACGGCGACCTCTCGCCGTACAACCTGCTCGTGCACGAGGGGCGGGTGCGGGTGATCGATCTGCCGCAGATCGTCGACCTCATCGCGAACCCGCAGGGCCTCGACCTGCTGCACCGCGACTGCGTGAACGTGTGCGACTGGTTCACCCGCCGCCGCGTGGAGTGCGACGCCGAGGAGCTCTTCGCGGAGCTGCTCGCGGCGTCGTACACGTGACGGCGGCGGGCGCGGCGGTGCGACGGCGTCAGTGCGCCCGCGCCGACTCCGCCCGCGTCAGTCGCCCGCGCCAGTCCGCCCGCGTCAGTCGCGAGCGAGCTGCGCCGCGAGCAGCGTCACGAGCTCGTACACGACGTGGCTCGCGGCGATGCCGGTCATCTGCGCGTGGTCGTAGGCCGGCGACACCTCGACCACGTCGGCGCCCACGATGGTCGTCGCCGACAGCGCGCGGAGGATCCGCAGCAGCTCGCGGCTGGTGAGGCCGCCGGCCTCCGGAGTGCCGGTGCCAGGGGCGTGCGCGGGGTCGAGCACGTCGATGTCGATGGAGACGTAGAGCGGACGATCCCCGATGCGCTGCAGGATGCGCTGGATGCCGGCCTCGACACCGTGCTCCTCGATGTACTCGCTCGACACGATGGAGAAGCCCAGCCGCTCATCGTCCTCGAGATCCTGCTTGGAGTACAGCGGCCCGCGGGTGCCGACATGGCAGCTCGCGGTGAGGTCGATCAGTCCCTCCTCGCTCGCTCGACGGAAGGGCGTGCCGTGCGTGATGGGGGCGCCGAAGTACGTGTCCCAGGTGTCGAGGTGCGCGTCGAAGTGCAGCACGGCGACGGGTCCGTGCTTCGCGGCGACGGCGCGCAGCAGCGGCAGGGCGATGGTGTGGTCGCCGCCGATCGTGACGATGCGCTGCACGCGATCGCCGAGCTCCTTCGCCGCGTGCTCGACCTCGGTCACGGCCTCGGTGAGATCGAAGGGGTTCACCGGGATGTCCCCGGCATCCACGACCTGGGCGATCGCGAAGGGCGACACGTCCTGCGCGGGGTTGTACGGCCGCAGCAGACGCGAGGACTCGCGCACATGCGACGGCCCGAACCGCGTGCCGGGGCGGTAGCTCACTCCGGAGTCGAAGGGGATGCCCACCACCGCGATGTCGGCGCGCGGCACGTCCTCGATGCGGGGAAGCCGGGCGAAGGTCGCGATCCCGGAGTAGCGCGGGTTCACGGAGGCGTCGATGGGGCCGACGTTCTCGGTCATGAGGGGTCCTGTCTGTCGGAGGAGGTTCAGAGGGCGTTCTGCGGGATGTGCACGAGCTGCACCCCGCCGACGGCGATGGCGTCGCGGATGCTCGCGGCGATGTCGGCGCGACGGTCGACGCGGCGGCCCGTGGCGCCGAACGCGGTCGCGAGCGCGGCCCAGTCGGGCTGCACCAGGTCGACGCCGATCGGCGTCATCCCGCGGTCGATCTCGTTCTGCCGGATCTCGGCGTAGCCGCCGTTGTCGACGCACACGACGGTGACGTCGAGGCGCTGCTCGACCGCCGTCACGAGCTCGTTGACGCAGAACATGAGAGCGCCGTCGCCGATCACGGTCACGGCGGGACGCGAGTCGTCGGCCACGCGGGCGCCGATCGCGGCAGGCAGGCCGTAGCCGAGCGTGGCGTAGGTGGGCGTGTAGAGCAGGGAATGCGGATGCTGCGATCGCAGCACGCTCCCCAGCGCCATGTACACGATCTGCGAGGAGTCCCCTGCGACGATCGCGTCCTCGGGCAGCGCCTCCGCGATCAGTTCGGCGAGCACGACGGTCTCGGGAGCCGTCTCGCGCATCTCGGCGTCGATCGCGGCCCGCTCGGCCGTGAGGTCGCGCGGAGACCGGGCACCGGAGGGCAGCTGCGCGAGCAGTGCGTCGACCACTGCCGCGGCGTCGCCGTCGATGCCCACCGTGGCTGCGAGGTTCTTGTCGAGCTGGGCCGCGGAGACGTCCACCCGCACCACGGCGCCGCGCGCCTCGAGCCGAGGAGCCCACAGCTCCGCCTCGCCGAGCTTCGAGCCGATCACGAGCAGCACGTCGGCGTCTTCGGCGACCGCACGGGCCGCAGCGAGACGCAGGTTCGAGCCGAGCGACAGCGGATGGCGTTCGTCGACGACGCCCTTGCCGTTCAGCGTCGTCAGCACCGGGGCGCCGAGACGCTCGGCGAGCGCGGTGACGCCGGCCGCGGCATCCGTCGATCCGCCGCCGGCGACGATGACGGGGGTGCGGGCGCCGGCGAGCAGACGCGCCGCCTCGGCGACGCCGGCCGGGTCTCCCGAGCGAGGGGACGGCACCGGCCTGGGGAGCCGGTGCGCCTCGGGGACGCTGGCCGGCGCCTCCAGCACGTCGAGGGGGATCTCGATGTGCACGGGGCGGGGACGTCCAGTGCGGAACAGCGCGAAGGCGTCATGCACGGCGTCCACCGCCTCCGCCGCCGTGGTGACACGGCGGGACCATTCCGCGATCGCGCCGACCATCGCCGTGGCGTCCTTCGTCTCGTGCAGGGTGCCCACGTCGGCGAACTCTGCGCCGAGCGGAACTCCGGGCGACAGCACGAGCAGGGGGCGCGACTCGCAGAAGGCCGTGCCGATCGCGCTCATGGCGTTCTGCAGTCCGGGACCGGACGTCGTGATGACCACGCCGGGGAGTCCGGTCTGCTGTGCCCAGCCGTCGGCCCCGTACCCCGACCCCTGCTCGTGGCGGTTCGTCACCGCACGGATGCCGAGGTCGGCGAGGGGCCGGTACAGCTCGAGGTTGTGGGTGCCGGGGATGCCGAACACCGCGGTCACCCCGTAGTTGCGGATGGTCTCGAGGACCGCGCGCCCCGCGGTGTCTGCGTACTGGTCGGTCATGATGGCATCCTCTCTCACGCCGCCGCGTGGCGGCGCGTGCCGTCGACCCAGGTCTCGCGCACGATGATCGCGGAGATCGCGTCGGGGGCCACGGCGAGCGGATCGTCGGAGAGCACGGCGAAGTCGGCGTACTTGCCGACCTCGAGCGAGCCGAGGTCGTCTTCGCGGCCGAGCGAGATCGCGCCCTCGATGGTGTGCGCCCGCAGCGCCGACAGCGCCGAGATGCGCAGGTCGTCGGGGCCAAGGGTGTGGCCGCGACGGGTGACCCGCGTGACGGCGGTCTGGATCGCCTCTAGCGGGATGGGCTCGGCCACCGGAGCATCGGAGGAGATCGTGAAGCCGACGCCCGCGCGCTCGAACTCGCCGAGCGGGTTGAACCGCTCGCCCGGGGTCCCGATCGCCTGCTCGACGCCCTCACCCCAGTTGAAGTAGTGCTGGGTCTGGTTGACGGGGCGGATGCCGGAGGCCGCCATGCGCTCGATCTGCTCCGGGGTCGGCAGGCCGCAGTGCTCGATGCGGTGCCTGGCATCGGCGTCTGGACGCTCGGCGAGCGCGGCCTCGATCGCCGACACGACCATCTCGATCGCGGTGGGCGACTGGGCGTGCGTGGCGGTCTGGAGCCCGGCGGCGTGCGCGCGCCTGATCAGTTCGGCGTACTCGGCGGGCTCGTGGTACAGCTGGCCGGTGCGGCACGGGTCGCCCACGTAGCCGTCGGGGAAGTACGCGGTCCAGCCGCCGAGCGTGCCGTCCGCGTAGAGCTTGATGCCGGCGAAGCTGAGGTGGGCGTTGCCGAACTGGCCGACGAGCCCCATCTCCAGCGCCTCGTCGAGCAGGTGCGACAGCAGATACATCGAGACGCGGAGCTCCAGGCGGCCGGCCTCGGCGAGCCGCAGGTACATGTCGAACTCGCGGCGGGTGACCTGGCAGTCGCCGATCGAGGTGACGCCTCCGGCGAGGAACCGCTGCGTGGCGGCATCCAGCTGGCGCAGGTGCTCCTCCGGCTCGTCTGCGAGGTGGAAGTTCGGGCCGTGGTGGCCGATCTTCACGCCGTGCACCCCGGTGAGGATGTTGCACGCCGCATCCGAGAGCTCGCCCGTGAGTTCGCCGTCGGCGTCGCGGAAGAACTCGCCGCCCACGGGATTCGGGGTGTCACGGTCGATGCCGTTGATGGCGAGCGTGTACGAGTTCACGACGCCGCCGTGCCCCGACGCGTTCATGAGGTAGACCTCGCGGTCGGAGGCCACCCCGTCGAGCTCGAAGCGGGTCGGATGCCGCTGCTCGGCGAGGTTGCGCTGCTCGTAGCCGTAGCCGCGCACCGGCCGCCCTTCGGGGGCCTCGGCCGCCGCGGCGCGAAGCAGCGCGACGATCTCCGGGATGCTGCCGGCCTTCTCCGGCCCGCAGTCGACCCAGGTCATCATCTGGCCGAACATGAGCGGGTGGGCGTGCGCGTCGACGAAACCGGGGACCACAACCGCGTCGCCGAGGTCGATGCGCTCCGGCACGACTCCGACGCGCTCGGCGGCGGCCTCGCACTCCTCGACGGTGCCGATCGCGACGACCCGCCCGCGATCGGTCAGCATGGCCGCCGCGGTCGTGTCCGCGGCATCCGCGGTGTGGATCGCCCGAGCCGTGATCAGCCGGGGCGCGGTCTGTGCGGAACGGTCGAAGGGGGTGAGCTTTCTCATGGCAGCCTGTTCGCGGTGGTGTCGGTGCGGGCGGTGAACGAGGCGGTGACGGGGGCCTCGTCGGAGTGCTGCGGGGCGAGGCGCGTGCAGATGCCGGCGATGACGGCCATGCCGATGAACATCGCGATGACCGACCAGATGCTGCCGGTCCAGGCGACGAGCATCGTCGCGAACCAGGGCGAGAAGCCGGCCCAGAGCGCGGCGCCCACGCCGTAGGACAGCGCGATCGACGTGTAGCGCGCCTGGGGGCGGAACATCTGCGCGAGGATCGCGGCGATCGGCGCGTACGTGGCGCTCATCGCGACGCGCACCAGGGAGGCGAACAGGAAGATGAGCGGTTCGACGCGCCCCGGCATCACGAGCAGGAAGGGGATGAACGTGAGCACGGAGGTGACGAGGCCGATGTACATGATGTTCTTGCGGCCCCACTTGTCGCCCAGCCAGGCGACCGGGAGCGTGACGACGAACTCGACGAAGGAGGCGATCGTCATGGCGTCGAGGATCACCTGCTCGCTGATGGCGATGGGCTCGCCTGTGGCGTAGGCCGTCGCGAAGGTCGTGGCGAGGTAGTAGCCGCCGGTGGAGATGGGCAGGATGCCGATGCCGAGGAGGATCGGCCGCCAGTTGGCGCGGAGCGCGAACCCGAGGGGCATGGACTGCTTGCGTCCCTCGACCTTCTGCTCGAACACCGGGGACTCCTCGACGCGGTAGCGCACCCAGAACCCGACACCCACGAGCACGATCGACAGCAGGAACGGGATGCGCCAGCCGCCGTTGAGGATGAAATCGTCACCGCCGCGCGACATGATCGCGAAGATGCCGGAGGCGAGCAGCGCGCCGGCCGGGTTGCCGAGCTGCGTGAAGCCGCCGTAGAAGGTCTTCTTGCCGGCGGGAGCGTGCTCGACGCTCATCAGCACGGCGCCGCCCCACTCGCCGCCGACCGCGAGGCCCTGCAGGGCGCGGAGGATGATGAGCAGGATGGGGGCTGCGACGCCGATGTCGGCGAAGGTCGGCAGGCAGCCGACGAGCACGGTGGCGGCGCCCATCATGAGCAGGGTGATCACGAGGGAGACGCGGCGGCCGAACTTGTCGCCGATGTGGCCGAAGATGATGCCGCCCAGCGGGCGCACGAGGAACGCCACCGCGAAGGTGGCGAAGGCACGGGAGGTCTCGACGAGAGGATCCCCGCTCGGGAAGAACAGCGGACCGAACACGAGCGCGGCCGCGGTCGCATAGACGTAGAAGTCGTACCACTCGATGGTGGTGCCGACGAAGGCGGCGATGCCCGCGCGTCGCGCCCTGCTGGTGGTGGAGTTCATGGTGCCCGCTCCTTTGCGGAAGATGTCGGATAGCGAAGGATGCTACGGAGGTACAGCCCGACCGACAAGGGCATAACTCCAGTGGGAACCGCGTATCGCTGGAGAAATGATCAAGGATCGTGGCAGAACTCGCCCTTGCGGCGGCACGGACCGAGAATGCACAGTGAATGTGCACGCCGAGCCGTGCGTTCGCGGGTAATCGGGCAATTTCGGGGAGGGCCATGGATTTCGACGCAGACCTCGTGCGCGCACTGCAGGAGGACGGGCGCGCCAGCATCCGCTCCCTCGCCGACCGCCTCTCGCAGACGCGCGCCTCCGTGGCCGCCCGCCTGCGTGTGCTGCTCGACGATCGCACCGTGCGTGTGGTCGCCGCGGTCGACCCCGTGTTCCTGGGCCAGCACGTGCTGGCCCACGTGTCCATCCGCACGGAGGGCGCGGCATCCGTCGTCGCCGCCCCGCTGCGCGACATGAGCGAGACGGTCTTCGTCTCCTCGGTCGGCGGTGCGCACGACCTCGTCACCGAGGTGCGCCTGGGGTCGATGGCGGAGCTGCATGAACTTCTCGCGCGCATCAGGGCGCTGCCGGGCGTGGCCGACATCAACACGATCATCTACTCGACCGTGGTCAAGGGCTTCTTCGTCTCGGAGTACCACGGCGACATCACGCTCGACGCGATCGACGAGGCGCTCATCGAGCAGCTCCAGAACGACGGACGCAAGAGCTTCCGCGCGCTCGGGCAGGCCGTGCGGCTCTCCCCCTCGGCCGTCGCGACGCGCGTGCAGCGGCTGATCGACGGCGGGGTCATCAAGATCAGCGCGGTCGAGGCGAGGGGACTCGCGCACCGGCAGTTGTCGATGGGCGTCGGGGTGAACCTCGACGACGACACGGCGATCGTGGAGGAGCTGCGCACCGGCCGCGGGGTCGACTTCGCCGCCCGCACCCTCGGGCGCTTCGACATCGTCGCGACGCTGGTCGAGCCGTCGGCCGGAGCCCTCTACGCGAGCCTCGAGCGGCTGCGCGCCCTGCCCGGCGTCACCCGCATCGAGGCGTGGCTGCACCTCGCGGTGCTCAAGGAGGACTACGCGCGCACCCTGCGCGATCCCCGCATCAGCATCGAGGGCCGCTAGACCGCGCGGCCGCTACTCGGCGAGGGCGGCGTCGAGCAGTGCGACCAGCGGCCGCGGCATCCGCTCCAGGGGGATGGCGTCGATCACGTCGGCGGCGAACCGGGCCTTGCGACCTGCCGCGGTGCCGGCGAACCGATGGAGCTGATCCTCGACGGCGCGCTCGCGCTGCGCAGGCTGGCCCTGGAACACCCGGAAGCGCGCGAGCTCGCCCCGCGCATCCAGCGTCTCTACGACGAGGTCGGGGCCGGCGGCGGCGATCGCCTCGTCTTCCAGATCGCGTTCGCACCCGAAGAAGCCGACGCCCTCGGGGTCGGCCGTCGCGTCGAGCACCCCGAGATCCGACAGCACGCGCCGCACGTAGGCGCCCTCCGCAGCGTCGTAGAGGCCGAGGACCCGCACGTCGCCCGTCTGCGCGAGCAGGTCGCGGAGCACGGCGCGCAGGTTGGTGATCCCGTCGAGATCCACGAGGTCGAGCCCGTCGAGTCCGACGCCGAGCCGGCGCGAGGCGGCCTCGACCGCGAGCCGGTCGCTGGCGCCCTCGAACAGCACGACCGTGCGCGTCATCGCATCCGCCTCGACATGCGTCGACCCTACTCCGCCGACCGAGTACGCCCCGCCGCACGGCGCGCCGTCACCGACCGTTCACCGGGCGCCGCCAGACTTCGATCATGAGCGAACCCGACGAGCGCGACGAGCCGGCCGCGACCGCGAGGACCGGCGCCGTCGGCGTGATCGGCCTCGATCTGCGCGGCGACGAGCCGGCGCCCAGGAAGCAGGTCTACTCCTGGGCGCTGTGGGACTGGGCGACGCAGCCCTTCAACTCCGTCATCCTCACGTTCATCTTCACGGCCCTGTACCTGGTGAGCGGGTCGTTCCTGCCCTCCGACGTCGCCGCGCTCGACAAGAACGACCCGACGCGGGTCGCCGCGATCGCCGACCTCTCCTCCGGCCTCGGACTCGGCACCACGATCGCCGCGTTCGCGATCCTGCTGCTCGCGCCGGTGCTCGGCCAGCAGGCGGATGCCGCTGGTCGCCAGAAGCTGTGGCTGGGCATCGGCACCGGCGCCCTGATCCTCAGCATGCTCGGCCTCTGGTTCGTCACCCCCGCCCCGAGCATGTTCTGGGTGGGCGTCGCGCTCATCTCCGCGGGCACCGTGTTCAGCGAGATCGCCGCGGTGAACTCCAACGCCATGCTGATCGGCATCGCGACCCCGAAGAACATCGGCCGCATCTCGGGTCTCGGCTGGGGCTTCGGCTATCTCGGCGGCATCATCGCGCTCGTGATCGTGGTGCTGCTCGACGCGTTCGACTGGTTCGGCATGTCGACCGACAACGGGCTGCCGTTCCGCCTCATCGCTGTCGGATGCGCGGTGTGGGCGATCGTGTTCAGCATCCCGATCTTCCTCAACGTGCCGGAGCCCTCGCTGGGGCGGCCCGAGCGCAAGGTCAGCTTCTTCGCCTCGTACGCGCTGCTCGTCAAGGACGTCGTCGGCCTCTACCGCGCACCCGAGACCCGTCCCGCTTTCTGGTTCCTGCTGTCGAGCGCGGTGTTCCGCGACGGCCTCGCCGGCGTCTTCACCTTCGGCGCCGTGATCGCGTCGACGGTCTTCCACTTCGAGTTCCAGGAGCTGGTGATCTTCGGCATCGCCGCGAACCTCATCGCCGGGGTCTCCACGATCATCGCCGGCCGCTTCGACGACAGCTTCGGCCCCAAGCGCATCATCCTGTTCTCGCTGGTGGGCATGATCGTCGCGGGCCTGGCGGTGTTCTTCCTCACGGATGCCGGACCGATGGTGTTCTGGATCGGCGGCCTGATCCTCTGCGCGTTCGTCGGCCCCGCGCAGGCCGCGGCCCGTTCCTTCCTCGCCAGGGTCACCCCGGCGGGCCGCGAGGGTGAGATCTTCGGCCTGTACGCCACGACCGGTCGCGCGGCCAGCTGGATGGCGTCGGGCGCATGGACCCTGCTCATCGTGCTCACGGCGCAGACCGCGTTCGGCATCCTCGGCATCGTCGTGGTGCTGCTGCTCGGCTTCGCCCTGCTCCTCCCGGTGAAGGCGCCGCGCGAGGCCTGAGGCGCCGGCCCTCGCGCGCGCACGACCAATGCCGATATTCTGGCGGCACGTCGAGGGCGAGGGGATTCGCATGGCTTCGAGGGGTTCACGACTGCGCCGTGGCGGCGCGGTGATCGGTGTGGCCGCGCTCGCGGTGGCGCTGACGGGCTGCGGTCCGTTCGATTTCGAGAACGTGATGTCGCAGTGGACGACCACCGCGATCGACTGCGACACCTGGACGGTCACGCCGAAGTACCCGTCGATGATCCTGGGACCCGCCACCGACCCCGACACCGGGCAGGAGATCGCCCTCTTCGGCGTGGCGCGCGACGCCGCCGACGTCGAGATCTACCGCAGCCCCGCCCAGTCCAGCATCGCGTTCGATGCGCAGAAGACGCCGATCGTCGCGTCGTTCACCACACCACCCACGATGAACCCGATCTCCACGGGGTACTACTTCGAGACCGATCCGACCTTCATGGGCATCTCGATCGGTCACTGCGACGGCATCCCGTTCTCGGCACAGGCCTACCTGCCGCCCGGCCGCGCGACCCTGACGTCGGCACCGCCGGTCTTCGACGTGCTGTTCTCGGAGCCGGTGACCGGGTTCGACGCCGCCGACCTCGAGCTCGGCGGCACGGCGGCACCCACGGGCGCGACGGTCACCCTGCTCGCCGACGGCGACTGGCCCTTCGAGTACACGACCCTCCCCGACGGCGTCGGGGAACGAGAGTTCCGCTACCTCCGCAACGGCGGCCAGGTGTACCGGGTCACGATCGACGGTGTCACCGGCGATGGAACCGTCACGATGCGCGTGCCCGCGGGCGCCGTGCTCAGCACCAAGGGCGACGGCGCCAGCCCGAACGCGACCACCGCCACCGTGACAGCGTCCGTCGATGCGACGGGTCCCGAGCTGAGCGCGCTCGACGACGTGACCTACCAGCTGCAGCCGGGAGAGGATGCCGCGGCGCTGGAGTGGACGGCGCCGACAGCCTCCGACCCGTCGGGCGTCGCGTCGTCGTCGTGTGCTCCCGCGAGCGGGTCGTCGTTCTCGCCAGGGACCACCCCGGTCACCTGCACGGCCGTCGACAGGCTCGGCAACTCGTCGCAGACCGGCTTCACGGTGACGGTGCTCGCCGCACAGGAGCCGACCGTGTCGGTGGTCGCCGAGGCGACCGGAGCGGTGCCGCAGGGCGGGAGCGCCCGCTTCGCGGTGACGGCGACGGACTACACCGGAGCCACCGCCCCGCTCGCCGCCGGGGACTACACGGTGACGTCGAGCGTCGCCTCCGACGTGATCGCCAGGGAGGACGGCGCGTTCTCCGTGACCTTCCCGCACGCCAGTCCGCACGTTCTCACCGTGACGCAGACCTCGACCGGCGCAACCGCCGCTGTCACGGTCGAGGTGACGCCCGCCGTGACCCCGAGTGGAGGCGTCACGCCCCGCGGTTCCGGCGGCGCCTCCACGCTGCCCGCCACCGGAGCCGACCCGACGGTACCGGCCGCGGCGGGAGCGCTGCTCCTGCTCGCCGGAGCACTGGCGCTGATCGCACGTCGCCGACGCACGGCCGACGAGCGCGCACGGGACACGCACGCCTCCGGACCCGACGCCAAGGACGAGATCTGACAAGGCCCGCCCTTCCACGAACGCCGCTCGCCGCGCAAGACCCGTCCTCCCCGCGAACGGCGGGAGTAGCCTGACCGCGTGACGGTCTTCCTCGCCTTCCTCGCCAACGTGCTCGTCGCCGTCGCGAAGACGATCGCGGCTGTGCTCACCTCATCCGCGTCGATGGTGGCTGAGGCGGCGCATTCCTGGGCGGATGCCGGCAACGAGGTGTTCCTCCTCATCGCCGATCGGCGCGGCGCTCGCGTCAAAGACGAGCGGCATCCTCTCGGCTACGGGCGCAGCGCGTTCGTCTGGTCGCTCATCGCCGCCTTCGGCATCTTCACCGCCGGCTCGATCGTGTCGATCATGCACGGCGTGCAGGAGCTCGCCGACGAGGGGCCGGTGGAGAGCCCCGTGGTCGCGTACGCCGTGCTCGGCATCTCCTTCGTGTTGGAGGGGGCGTCGTTCACGCAGGCCCTGATCCGATCGCGACGGCTCGCCCGCACGCGTGGCACGTCGACCTGGGACTTCGTGCTCGATACGAGCGACACCACGCTGCGTGCCGTGTTCTTCGAGGATGCCGCGGCCCTCGTCGGCCTCGTCCTCGCGGGCGGCGCGATCGCGCTGCACCAGATCACCGGCGTCGCGGCGTGGGATGCCGTGGGGTCGATCCTCGTCGGCGTCCTGCTGGGCGTCGTCGCGATCATCCTCATCGGCCGGAACATGGCGTTCCTCGTCGGCACCTCGGTGTCACCGGCCGTGCGGGCGCGCGTCGGCGCTGCACTGCTGGCCTCGTCGGACGTCCACCGGCTGACCTATCTGCACATCGAGTTCGTCGGCCCGAACCGACTGTTCATCGTGGCCGAGGTCGACCTGGCCGGCGATGCCCGAGAGCACGACGTCGCGCGCCGACTGCGCGACATCGAGCGTCAGATCGAGGCGAACGAGGTGGTCGAGACCGTGGTGCTGTCGCTGTCGGTCGACGACGAACCCTCGCTGGAGTTCGTGACGGAGAGCTGAGGGGTCGGCGCGGGGAGTTCAGCGCTGCCAGTTGTCGGCGAGCTTGTTGAGGAGGCGGGCGAGCTCGACCCGCTCTTCCTCGGTGAACGCGGCGAGCGCGGTGCCGAGTGCCTCGCGCCGCTCTCCGCGCACTCCCCTGGCGACGCGCCGCCCCTCGTCGGTCAGCGCGATGCGGGTACGGCGCGCATCGTCGGGGTCGGCCTCACGGCGCACGTAGCCGCGCTCGACGCCCTGCTGCACGAGACGGGAGGCGCGGGGCTGGTCGACGCCGATCGCCGCGCCGAGATCGCTGACGCTGAGCGGTCCGGATGCCGCGGCCAGGGCCTCCAGCATCCGCATCCTGGCGGGTCCGCCGAACCGGCCGGACGGGTCGTTCATCCACGGCGGCACGCCGGAATGGGCGGGGTGCTCGGGTCCGCCGCGCGGTGAGCGCCCGCCGCGAGGCCCGTGCTCGTGCTGGTCGCCGTGCATCGCGACGTGCTCCCCGTGGTCTCCGTGGGGGCCACCACCGTGCCAGCCGTGCGGGCCTCCGCCGCGGCGTGCATCTCCAGGGCGGCGCCCGCGCAGCCGGGCCAGTGCCTGGGCGATCGCCTCGGCGGGGTCGTCGTCGCGGGTGCTCATGGTTCCGATTTTACATGTGACTTGACATGCTTATTCATTCCATGTCACACTACATATACATGCACAGTGACATTCACTTGCACCTCGACATTCAAAGGACTTCACCATGGACACTCAGAACACAGACACCACAGACACGCCACGCCCCTTCGGCTTCTGGATCACGGCGGTCGACCGCCTGATGGCCGCCGAGTTCGCCTCCGCCTTCGAGCGCGAGGGAGCGAGCCGCCGCGACTGGCGCCTCCTCAACGTCATCGACGGCACGGCCCCGGCCCACCGGCCGTTTCGCCCCCGCATGCTGCACGACCTCGTCGAGCGCGGTTGGGCCAGCCGCGACGGCGACGATTGGGCGCTCACCGAGGAGGGGCGCGCCGCCAAGGAGCGGCTCGCGACCCTCGTCGACGGCATCCGCGCCACGATGACGGATGCCGTCAGCCCCGAGGAGTATGAGACCACCGTCGCGACGCTCGAGAAGATCGCCACGGCCCTCGGCTGGGAAGAGGGCACGCCACTCCCCCGCCGCCCGCGCCGCCACGGTCGTCGTGGCGCCGACCGCCACGGCTTCCCCGGTCACCGCGGCATGCGTGGTCACGGCATGCACGACCACGGCATGCACGACCACGGCATGCACGACCACGGCATGCGCGACCACGAACGGCACGGTCACGCCGGCATGCCGGGCGGCGACCACGGGTGCGAGCACGGACACGGCTTGGGTCACGCGCACGGACACGGTTTCGGTCCCGATGCCCGTGGCGGCCACGGTTCACGCGAAGGCCACGGTCACCCGATGCACCACGGCCGCGGCTTCGGCGGATTCGACCGCGGCCGCGGGCACGACCCGCGCGACGGTCGCGGCGGATTCGGCGAAGGCCGTCACGGGCACGACGGCCCGCACCGCGGCGGCGCACGCAGCGCGGCCCGGGTCGCGCTGCGTGCGTACGAGCGCGGCTTCGACGCCGGCTACTCTCGGGGCCGCGACGCCTGACCCGCACCCTCATCTCCACTCGACGCCCCGCCACCGTGTCCACCCGACACGATCTGGCGGGGCGCCGGCGCGCGAAGCGTCAGAGCTCGAGCAGCTCCAGGATGCCGTCATCCGCTCCCGCGTCGCGCAGTCGCCCTCGCATCGCCGCAGCGGCGGTCGCGTAGGGGCGCGCATCGCGCATCATCAGCGACCGGGAGTTCGCCTCCTCGTTCAGGGCGATGAGCTCGAACGCAAGCACCTCGGCGTCGTCGACCATGAGCTCCCCTGCGGCGACCGCGTGCCGCACCTGCGCTTCGACGTACCCGTACCAATCGATCAGCGCGGTGCGTACGGCGTCGCTCACGGGGCCGGGCTTGGAGTCGACGTCGGCCGCGGTCGCGGCGAAGAAGCACCCGCCCGTGAACACGCGGTCGCGCGAGTACACCAGCGCGTTGCGCAGCAGGGCCGCGAGCCGACGGGCGCCCCGCGGCTCGAGGCGCGCCCGCTCGACGATGCGCTCGGTGAAGATCTCCCGCGCTGCGGCGATCGTCGCCAACTGCAGCCCCTCCTTGCTCTGGAACAGGGTCGCGATGCTGCTCTTGCTCGATCCCGACGCGTCGGCGAGACGACCGATCGTGAGCCCGTCGAGTCCCTCGACCGAGGCGAGATCGGTCGCGCTCGCGAGCACGATGCGCCGCGAGGCGTCTCCGCGGGCCCGTCGGCCGTCCTGGATCATCCCCCTAGTATACGAACGATCGTTCGCGTACTATACGTACAATCGTTCGTATTCATTCGCGAAGGAGCACGATGCCCTCGGTCCCCGCACTCCTGTCCCGCGCCATCCGCACCACGGCGTTCGTGTCTCCGCGCGCCGCCGGGCGCCTGGCGTATCGGACGTTCTTCTCCACGGAGCCGCGCATGCGCGTGCACGCCCGCGACGCCGCGACACACGAGGCTGCGCACACGGGATCGCTCACCCTCGGGAGTCGGTCCGTGACGACGTACGAGTGGGGAGCCGGCCCTCGCACCGTGCTCCTCCTGCACGGTTGGCGTGGGCGGGTGTCGCAGTTCGCCCCGCTTGTGCGCGAGCTCGTCTCGGAGGGATTCCGCGTCGTGTCGTTCGACGCCCCGGCGCACGGCTCGTCGGCCGGCGGCCCCACCGACGTGCGCGACTGGGTCGAGGCGGCCACCCGACTGCACGGCATCCACGGTCCGTTCGACGCCCTCGTCGGCCATTCCTTCGGAGCATTCGCCGCGCTCACCGCGGCGCGGACCACGGTGCCGACACCCGCCGTCGTGGCGATCGCGGGAGCTGCGGGGCCGATCGCGTTCGTCGACGAGTTCACCCGCGATTTCCGTCTGGACGAGCGCACGGCCGCGCACATGAACGCCCTGTTCCGCGCCCGCCTCGGGGTCGACGAGGCGGAGTTGACGGCGCGCTACGATGCCGCGCAGCATCCGCTCCCCGAGAGCACCGCGTTGCTCGTCGTGCACGACCGCGCAGACCGACGGATGCCGGATGCCGACTCCCTCCGTCTGCACGCCGCCCACGACGGACGCTCACGGCTTCTGCGCACCGAGGGCTTCGGGCACACGCGCATCCTCCAGGCGGATGCTGTGCTCGACGCGGTGATCGAGCACGTGCAGGGCGCCGGCCGACGGGCCGGGGTTCAGAGCGGGAGCGCCAGGTAGAACTGCTCCAGCTCGGACACGTCTGGGCCCTGCACCCGCATGATCCACGGCCGCGACTCGTCTCCGACGACGAGCCACACGATCGTCTGGATGCCGCCGTCGATGTAGGCGCGCTGGTCTCCCGTGCCGTCCTTGAAAGCGGGACCGGAGTATGCGACCTCTCCGAGCCCCGAGTTCAGCTGGTCGTAGGCCGCCTGCGCCGAGGCGTCGTCGGCGAACCTCCAGACCGTGTAGCTGAGCGTCCCCGCGTCCGCGTCGTACGAGGCCTCGGCGGTCTCTTCGGCGGGCAGGTCGGAGAGCTCGGTCGTCTCCCACGAGCGCGACACCTGCCACGCCGACCCTCCGTCGGCACCGACCACCACCTCGCCGGCACGGCTGCCGATGTCGGTGCAGAAGTCGCTGCACGGCTCGCCGATCAGCGGCACGACCTCGGCCGGCGCCTCTTCAGTGACCTCGACCGCGGCGGGCTGCGGATCGGACGCCGAGTCGGCTCCGGGCAGCGAGAACGTCGTGTGCCCAGCGAGGTACACGACGGCCGCGATCGCCCCCGCCAGCAGCAGGACGAGCACGGCGAAGATCACCGCCGTGAGCACGCGGTAGCTTCCGGATGCCGGAGTGGCGGCGTCGACGTAGGGCGAAGGGCCGGCGTCGACCGGCCACTCCTGCGGCTCGACGTCGGGGAGATCGGATGAGGGGCCCTGCG
>JAGIAK010000139.1 GCA_017744855.1 Microbacterium sp. | reverse complement strand
ATGCTGAACAAGGACATGACGCTGTGCATCTCGCTCTCGGCGCGTCCGAGCAACAACGGGACCAGGTTCCACAACTTCCTCTACGAGGAGCTGGGCCTGAACTGGATCTACAAGGCCTTCGCACCCACCGACCTCGGTCAGGCGATCGCGGGCGTGCGCGGCCTCGGCATCCGCGGCTGCGCGATCTCGATGCCGTACAAGGAGGACGTGATCGCGCTCGTCGACCGCATGGATCCGTCCGCCACGGCGATCGACTCCGTGAACACGATCGTGAACGACGCGGGAGTGCTCACCGCGTACAACACCGACTACTCCGCGATCGCGCAGCTGATCGAGCGGAATGGCCTGGACCCGGCATCGTCTGTGCTCCTGCGCGGCTCAGGAGGCATGGCGAAGGCGACGGCGGCGGCCTTCCGCGACGCCGGCTTCGGCGATGTCACCCTCATCGCCCGCAACGAGGCGAACGGACGCGCCCTGGCCGACCTCTACGGCTTCGCGTGGATCGCGGATGCCGGTGACGCGACCGCCGACGTCATCGTGAACATCACCCCGATCGGCATGGCCGGCGGCGCCGACGAGCACGCGCTGTCGTTCGCCGAGGAGCAGATCGCCGCGGCATCCGTCGTGTTCGACGTGGTCGCGCTGCCCGCCGAGACCCCGCTCGTGCGCGCCGGGCGCGGGGCGGGCAAGACCGTGATCACCGGCGCCGAGGTGGCGACGCTCCAGGCGCTCGAGCAGTTCGTGCTGTACACCGGCATCCGCCCCACCCCCGCGCAGGTGCAGGCGGCCGAGGAGTTCATGCGCGCGCAGTGAGGCGCGTGCCCCCGCCGTAGACGGCGAGCCGTCGCAGACCACGGGCGCTCACGGAGAACACCCGCCGTTCACGACGGCTCGCTGCCACCGCCGCGTGGGCTCAGCCGTGGAAGGCGTCGGGGTGCGGGCCGGTGCGACCGTCGCGCTCCAGACCGTCGACGGCGGCGAGCTCGTCGGCGCTCAGCGCGAAGTCGAACACGTCGAGGTTCTCGGCGATGCGCGCGGGGGTCACCGACTTCGGGATCACGACGCGCCCCTGCTGCAGGTGCCAGCGCAGCACGACCTGCGCTGGCGTCTTGCCGTGACGCTCGGCGATCTCGACGATCGACCGCTCCCCGAGCACGGCGCCCTGCGCCAGCGGGCTCCACGCCTCGGTGACGACGCCGTGGGCGTCGTTCGCAGCGATCACCGCGCGGTTCTGCAGCGCGGGGTGCAGCTCGACCTGGTTCACCGCAGGCACGATCGACCCCTCGGTCACGATGCGCTCCAGGTGCGCCGGCTCGAAGTTCGAGACGCCGATCGCGCGCACTCGACCGTCGGCGTGCAGCCGCTCCAGCGCGCGCCAGGTCTCGGGGTAGGTGCCGGCGTCGGGGGTCGGCCAGTGGATCAGGTAGAGGTCGAGCCGGTCGAGGCCCATCCGCTCCAGGGCCGCATCGTACGCGCGCAGCGTGGCGTCGTATCCGTGGTCGCTGATCCAGACCTTGGAGGTCACGAACAGGTCGTCGCGGGCGATGCCGGACTCGGCGATCGCCCGACCGACTCCCGCCTCGTTGCCGTACACGGCGGCGGTGTCGATGCTGCGGTAGCCGGCCTCCAGGGCGGCGGCCACAGCAGCCGTGGTCTCGGCATCCGGCACCTGGAACACGCCGAAGCCGAGCTGAGGCATCTCGATGCCGTTGTTCAGGGTGACGGTCGGGACGGCGGTGGTGGGTGTGACGTTCATCTCTCTTGCTCTCTTGTCGTTCTGTCGGAAGGGGAAGGTCGTGGTCACGCCGTGACGGCGGTGAGGGTGGCTGTGGTCGGCCGGGCTGCGGAGCGCGCGGTGACGGTCGCGACGGCCATCACCACGAGGGCGGACGCCGTGATGGCTGCGCCGATCCAGATGGGGGAGGTGTAGCCGAGGCCCGCAGCGATGCCGATGCCGCCGGCCCAGGCGCCGAGGGCGTTGCCGACGTTGAACGCGCCGATGTTGGCACCGGAGGCCAGTGTGGGCGCACCGCCGGCGTAGTGCATGATGCGGCTCTGCAGGCCGGGCACTGTACCGAATCCGAAGGCGCCCATGAGCACCAGCACCGCGATCGTGGCCGGCTGCGACCAGGCGAGGAGGCCGAACAGCACGAGCACCACGACCAGGGCCGCGATGAAGGCGAGCAGCGTGCGGTCGACGGCGCGGTCGGCGAGGCGTCCGCCGACGACGTTGCCAGCGACGAGCCCGATGCCGAACAGCACGAGCAGCCACGGCACGGCGGATGCCGAGAAGCCGGTGACCCCGGTGAGGGTGTACGCGATGTAGGTGAAGGCGCCGAACATGCCGCCGTAGGCGAGCACGGTGACGGTCAGGGAGAGCCACACCTGCACGGAGCGGAACGCGGAGAGCTCACGGCGGAGGCTGACGGCATCACCGGAGGTGCGGGGAGCCTGGACAAGCAGGGCGATACCGGCGAACGCGACGACGCCGATGGCCGAGATCGCCCAGAACGTCGCACGCCACCCGAGCTGCTGGCCGAGGAAGGTGCCGAACGGCACGCCGAAGACGTTGGCGGCGGTGAGCCCGGTGAACATGATCGCGATGGCGCGCGCCTTCTTCTCCGGGGCGACGAGCTCGGCGGCGACCACGGATCCGATGCCGAAGAACGCGCCGTGGCACAGCGCGGCGACGATGCGGCCGATCATGGCCGTCGTGTAGCCGGGGGCGAGCGCGGTGAGGGCGTTGCCGGCGATGAAGAGCACGACGAGACCGAGCAGCACGGGCTTGCGCGGGAGCCGGGTCGTGGCGGCGGTGAGCACGAGCGCGCCGACGACGACGCCGAGCGCGTAGCCGGAGATGAGCCAGCCCGCCGTCGCCTCGGTGACGCCGAAGTCCGTGGCGACCTCGGGGAGGAGGCCCATGATCACGAACTCGGTGAGTCCGATCCCGAAGGCGCCGATGGCGAGTGCGATGAGTCCGAGTGGCATGGTGTGCTCTCTGCTAAAGTAGTTGCAGACGCGGGATGTTGCGTCACGAGCATTAATCATTGCACACGCAACTATCCAGCGCAAGCAACTACTTGTGGAGGTCACCATGGGCATCTCGGACGACGCCGTCGAGGTCCGCGCGCACGGATGGCGCACGCTCGCCGCGCTCCACGGCATCATCGAGACCGAGCTCGAGCGCGCACTCGGCGCGTCCGTCGACCTGTCGGTCGTCGAGTACACGGTGCTCGACGCGCTCAGCCGTCAGGACGGATGGCACATGCGGATGCAGCAGCTCGCCCGCGCGACAGCCCTGAGCCCGAGCGCCACCACGCGTCTCGTCACGCGCCTCGAAGACCGCGGGCTGCTCACCCGCATCCTCTGCATCGACGACCGCCGCGGCATCTACACCGAGCTGACGGCGGCGGGGCAGGCGCTCTATGAGAAGGCGCATCCCATCCACGACGAGACCCTCGAACGCACGCTGGGCGACGCCGTGCAGCAGCCGGAGCTCGCCCCCGTGGTGCACGCACTGCAGGGGCTCACCGTCGGGGCCTAGGCCGCGGGCTCCGCCCGAGCGGCATCCCTCGCGGCGACGTCCGAGCCGTATACGCGGCGAGCGCGCGCCCCGTCGCGCCGCGATATCTGGATACCCTAGGCGCATGAGCGCGCCTCGAACCGCACGACGACTCCTCGGCCGACGGACCATCGCCGTCCTCGCGACAGCGGCCGTCGCCGCCCTCGCCCTCGCGGCCTGCTCTCCGGGCGACGACACCGGGGTCGACGGCTCCACCGGCGGCGGCTTCCCCGACGACGGCTGCACGCACGTCACCGTGGCGACCTCCTCGGAGAAGGTCAACATGCTCGACGCACTGGCGGAGGCCTTCAAGGACTCGCCCGAGCACAAGGGTCTGAAGACCTGCGCCACCGTGCGTCCGACGAACGTCTCGTCTGGCAACGCCGCACGGTACCTCACCTCCGGCGACGACTGGCCCAGCGACGACCGCGACCTGTGGCCCACGCTGTGGTCGCCGTCATCCACCGTGTGGACCGACCGCGTGGCAGCAGCCGCATCCGCCGACCTCGTCGGGCAGCCGGCGTCGTTCACGCGCACCCCGGTCGTGTTCGGCATGCCGGAGCCGATGGCGCGCGCCCTCGGCTGGCCCGATACGCCGATCAGTATCACCGACCTCGAGCACCTCTGCCAGGATCCAGACGGCTGGGGCAGCGTGGGCAAGGACATCTGGGGCGCCTTCAAGATCTCGAAGACGAACCCGAACACGTCGACGACGGGCCTCTCCACGATCCTCATGCAGTCGTACGAGGCGTCGGGCAAGGCTGCCGATCTCACCTCCGCCGACGTCGAGGGCGCCGCCGACTTCTCCCGCGTGTTCGAGGAGTGCGTGATCCACTACGGCGACACCACGGGCAACGTGCTGTCGACGCTCTACGACGAGACCCAGCACGGATCCAACGGCTCGGCCTACGTCTCGGCCGTGGCGCTGGAGGAGACCTCGCTGCTCAATTACAACCAGGGCAACCCCGACTCGCACACCGTGCAGCCGGGCGAGACGCTGACCCCGCCGAAGACCAAGCTCGTCGCGGTCTACCCGGCCGGCGGCTCGATGTGGTCGGACAACCCGATCACGGTTCTGGGCGCCGACTGGATCACGCCGGAGCAGCGCACCGCCGGCGAGGCCTTCGCCGCGTTCCTGCAGACCGAGGTCGCGCAGAAGATCCTGCCCGACTACGGCTTCCGCCCGCTCGACGAGTCCGTGCCGCTCGGCAAGCTGTTCACCGCGAACTTCGGCGTCGACCCCGCGCAGCCCGCGGTCTCGCTGCCCAAGCCCGACGTCGACGTGATCTCCACCGCGATCGACCAGTGGACTCAGGTGCGCAAGCCCTCGTCGGTGCTGGAGCTCATCGACATCTCCGGCTCCATGGACGACCCCATCGGCGATGGACGCTCCCGCCTCGACGGCGCCATCCAGGGCGCTCAGAGCACCCTCGGCCACTTCCGCTCCAGCGACGAGATCGGCGTGTGGGCGTTCACCACCGGCATCTCCTCCGACGCGGGGAAGGGCATCCAGGTGCTGCGCGAGGTGAGCGCGCTCGGCTCCGACGGCGAGAAGCTCGATTCCTCGCTCGACGACCTCCGTTACGCGCAGCGCAACGGCACGCCGCTGTACGACTCGATCTACACGGCGTACCAGGCGATGCGGGAGCGGGCGGAGCCCGGGCGCATCAACGCCATCGTCGTGCTCTCCGACGGCGAGGACACCGACTCCTCGATGTCCCTCGACTCCCTGATCGCGAAGATCGGCAAGAGCTCGAAGGAGGGCGGCGACGCCGCGCCCGTGCGCATCTTCCCGATCGCGTACGGCTCCGGCGCCGACACCTCCGCCCTGCAGCGGATCGCCGACGCCACCGGCGGGCAGCTGTTCGACGCCTCCGACGCCCAGCGCATCGACCTCGTCTTCGCGTCCGTCATCAACAACTTCTGAGGCACGGATGCCGTACATCGCCGCACAGGGAAACCCCTGGCTGACGCCTGCCCTCGATGCCATCGCCTCGGGTGACGTCTACGTGGACCCCGACGTCAAGGGCGCCTCCGACCTGCAGAGCAGCCTGGCGAGCGTGATGCCCGCCGACGGTTCGATCGCCGTCGTCGTACTGCCGGAGGCCGCGCGTGACGCGCAGCAGTATCGGACGGAGTATCTCGACAAGCTCACCAAGGTCGCGCCGCAGAAGACCGTCATCCTGGCGATCGGCGACGACCTGATGGCCGACTCCGTGGCGATCGACGGTGCCGAGGCCCTGCGCATCGCGAACGAGAACGAGGCGCAGGGGGTCCAGCAGGGTCTGGTCGAGACGGTGCAGGAGATCGCCGCCGAGACGCCGTCGTCGCCGGGAGCCGCGGGCGGCGGCATCGATCCGCTGATGCCCGCCATCATCGGCGGAGTGGTCGTCGTCGCGGCGGCCGTCACGGCCTTCGGGTTGCTCGCCCGCCGCCGACGCGCGAGGACCGTGCAGAGCGCGTCCGAGAACGCCGACCCGGTGCCCGCCGGCATCCGCCTGCGGGTGACGCGCCTGCGCGAGCTGCAGCCCCTCTACGCAGCCCTTCCCGGAGACCCCATCGCCGTCGAGACCGCCGGTCGCATCGGCGAGTTGGCCTCGCACGTCGAGCAGCTCTTCACGCGGCTCGACGCGAAGGCCGGGGAGGACCAGAGCGCGATCGCGGAGGCCGAGTACTCCGATAAGCTCGCCCGCCTCGTCGCCGCCCTCGACCGCGACTACCTGCTCGACCTGCTCACGCGCCCCGACCTGTGGGACGACCCGGAGGAGCGCATCGGGGAGGTGCGGGAGGCGCTGGCGGCCCTGACCTCGCAGATCCTCGACAACATCAAGCAGGTGAACGCCCGCAAGGGCCTGCTCTTCCAGGTCTCGCTCGACTCGCTGATCGGCCGGTCGGAACTGCGGGACTGGGAGCGCCAGTTCAAGAAGAGCTCCGGAGAGTGAGAGAAGGGGGAGCCGGCTGGGACC
>JAGIAK010000138.1 GCA_017744855.1 Microbacterium sp. | reverse complement strand
CGCGTGAGCGAGTCCATCATGAGCACCGCGTCGAGGCCGTCGTCGCGGAACGCCTCGGCGATGCGGGTCGCGACGAACGCCGACCGCATCCTGGCCATCGCCGGCTGATCCGACGTCGCCACCACGACGACCGAACGGGCGAGTCCCTCGGGGCCGAGGTCGTCCTCGAGGAACTCGCGCACCTCGCGGCCGCGTTCGCCGACGAGGGCGATCACGGTCACATCGGCTGCTGAACCTCGGGCGATCATCGACATCAACGACGACTTGCCCACGCCGGAGCCCGCGAAGATCCCGAGACGCTGCCCGACGCCGACCGGGGTCATCGTGTCGAGCGCCCGCACACCGAGCCCCAGCTGCCGGTCGATCCGACGGCGGTCGAGCACGCCGGGGGCGTCATGGTCGAGCGGCGCGTGAACGACGTCGCGGCCGAGAGGCCCCTTGCCGTCGATCGGGCGACCGAGACCGTCGAGCACGCGGCCGAGCAGGGCACGACCGGTGGGGACGAGCAGCGGGGCGCCCGCATGCCGCACCCTGGCGCGCGCGGTGATGCCGTCGAGTCTGCCGAGGGGCATGCAGCGCGCCGCCGCCCCGTCGACGGCCACGATCTCCGCGTCGACCGTCCGCCCCGCGACGGCGTCGATGCGCACCCGGTCGCCGACGGCTCCGTCGACGCCGCGGATCTCCACGCCCAGACCGCGCACAGCGTGCACCGTGCCTGAACGCTCCGGTCGCGCGGCATCGAGGGCGCGTCGCCACGTCGCCGTGCTCACGGCAGCACCTCGCCGTCCGCGTCGGCGTCGCCGTGCAGCGCGGCATCCGCCCTGGCGACCGCCTCGGCGATCCTCGTGTCGACGGCGCCGTCCTCGATCTCCACGATCGCTCCGCCGGCGCCGACACCGGCGGCCGGCACGACCTCGATGCCCTGCAAGAGCCCGGCCGTCTCGGCATCCGCGAGCAGCGTGGCGAGGTCGTTCTCGTCGAAGGAGACCCGCACCCATCGGTCCAGCGGGAGCTCATCGGCGGCGCGGCGCAGCGCATGCGCGGCCGATCGGGCAGGGTCGGACAGCTCGGCGCCGAGGATCGAAGAGGCCAGGTCGATCGCGAGCTCCTCGATGCGATCGATGCTCAGCGCGCTCAGCTGTTCCACGCGGTCCTGGAGCGCGTTCCTGGCATCGTGCAGCGCGGCGAGGGCCGACCCACGGCGATGCAGGTCCTCCTCGCGCAGCACCCGCATGCGCTCCTGCTCGGCGACGGCCAGACGGGCCGCCTCCGCCGAAGCGAGACGACGCCCCTCGGCGAAACCGTCGGCGTATCCGCGCGTGCGCGCCCGCTCCGCCTCGTCGCGCGCGTCTACCGGGGCTGCGCCCAGGCGCGGCACCACGAGAGGCGTGAATGCGGGATCGAACACGGCGTGGTCCTCGGGGGTAGATGGTCTGGCCTGTCCGTGGCCCGAAGGTCGAGCGATCCGTGCTCGACGCCGACTATCGCGACAGCGGGGCGCGCGCGTAACCGCCGCACCCTCGCCGTCGACGAAGGTGTTCACTCGACGAGCTCGTCCTCGTCCTCTCGGGAGATCGTGATCTCCTCTGCGGCTTCGAGCTCGCGGATGATCCTCACGATCTCCGACCGCGCCTCATCGACCTGGCGCATCCGCACGGGGCCGAGCACCTTGGTCTCCTCGGCGAGGTTCTCCTGATTGCGCTCGGTCATGTTGCCCCTGACCTTGTCGGAGATCTGCTCGTCCGCGCCCTTGAGCGCGAGCGCGAGCATGCGCAGGTCGATCCCGCGCAGCACCCGCTGCACGTCCCTGTCCTCCAGACGCGCGATGTCGGCGAAGGTCACCATCCGGCTGCGGATGTCCTCGGCCAGGGCGAGGTCCCGGCCCTCCAGGCTCGCCAGCAGCGACTTCTCCAGCGCGGTGTCGGAGCGGTTGATGATCTCCACCAGGGGCTGCACGCCGCCGATCGACTCGTGATTGTCGCGCATCGCGAAGATCCCGGTGCGCGAGCGCAACGAGTCGGCGACGATCGTGATCGCCTCCTGCGTCGCCGTGCCCATCGTGGCGATGGCCTGGGCGACGTCCGTGCGCAGCGGGTCCTGCAGCGCGGCGAGCACCGCGGCCGCACGGTCGGCGCGGAGGTTCGCGAGCACCACGGCGACGGTCGTCGGCAGCTCGCCCTCGAGGATCGTCGCGAGCTGGGCCGGGTCGGCCGCGTTGAGGAAGTCGAACGACACCGTGCCCTGCGACATCACGCGTCCGACCATGCCGACGGCCTTCTCCCGCCCGAACGCCGTCTCCAGCAGCCCGGTGGCGAGTTCCTGGCCTCCGCGCGATGGCACGGCGCCTCCGGTCGCGATCCGTCGGAACTCGCCGAGGGCGCGCGCCGTCGATGCGACGTCCACGCCGCCGAGCTGCGTCAGTTCGGCGGCGAGCATCTCCGAGCGCTCCTCGCCGAGGTGCCTCAGAACTTCGGCGCCGGCGGCGCGGTCCATGTTCATCAGCACGATCGCCGCCTTGCGCAGCCCGCTCATCTCGGGTCCGGGCGAGACGACGGCCGGGGCGGGCGCCGACACCTCGACGGTGTCCGCCTGGGCGTCGAGCATCTCGGTCAGCACGCTCATACGGTGGCCTCGTCCATCAGGCTCGCGAGCGCACCGGCGATCGCCTCGGGCTCCCTGCGGGCGAGGTCGTCGATCTCCCTGCGGCGCCGCTCGACCAGCACCTTGTCCGGTTCGGGCTCGTCATCGATGTCGACGACCGCCGACGGCAGCAGCTTCGTGGGCGCAGCCGCGGGGATCGCCTCGGGGTCGGCGAGCCCGCGCAACGACCGCAGCTTCTGCTCCTCTGACTCGGTCACCGTCGCGAAGTACTCGATGGGTCCGTCGTCCGTGTACAGCACCCGCCGCTTCATCCGGCGCCGGAGCGCGAGGAAGACGACGAGCACGATCACGGCGAGCAGCACCGATCCGCCGATGATGGCCGAGCGGATCAGCTCCTGCTGGAACTGCGCGGACTTCTCGGCCTCCGCGGCGGCGAGGGCGGTCTGCGCCGCGGCGGCGCCAACCTCGCTGAACGCCACGAACTCGACGGCGATGGAGTCGCCGCGATCCACGTCGATGCCGGCGGCAGAGGCGACGAGCGCCTCGATCTGCGCCGACGTCACCCCGGTGACGGCGCCCTTGTTCACCGCGACGCTCACGGTCTGCCGTGTCACCTCGCCGGCCGGTGTCACCGTCTTCTCGGTGGACTTGTTGACGGCGTTGCTGCGCGTCGTCTCCTCCAGCTCGTACGCGCCGTCGCCGTTCGCGTTGTTCGGCACCGCGATGTTGTCGGGACCGAGCACGCCGGTGCCCGAGCCCTTGCCGCCGTTGTAGGTCTCCGTCTTCGTCTTCTCCGACGCGCTGAGGCTGCCGTCCGGAGCCGTGTAGGTCTCGTCCATCCTCTCCGAGGTGGAGTTCGCGACGTCGGCCGACACCGTGACGCTGGCGTTGCCAGGGCCGAGGATGGTCTCCAGCATCCGCGTGACCGATGCCGCGACTTTCGCCTCGTGCTCCGTCGCCTGCTTCGACGAGCTGCCGGTGAGGCCCGCGCCGACGGCGGAGAGCACCTTGCCGTTCTGGTCGGTCACGGCGACGTCCTCCGGCGTCATGCCTGGCACCGAGGCGCTGGTGAGGTGCACGATGGCCTCGACCTTCTCGTCGCCGAGCGTCGAGCCGTTGCGCGTCTTCACGAACACCGACGCGGTCGGGCTCTGCCGCTCCGAGACGAACACGCTCTCCTCGGGGATCGCGAGCTGCACGGAGGCGGCGGAGATGCCGTCCATCGCGCTGATGGTGCTCGCCAGCTCGCCCTCGATGGCGCGCTTGTACGTGACCGACTGTTGGAACTCGCTGGCGGTGACGCCCATCTTGTCGAGCAGCGTGTAGCCCTCGCTGGTGTCCCCCGGCAGCCCGGCGGCCGCGGCAGCGAGACGCTGGGCGTACACCTTGTCGTCTGGCACGAGGATCGTCGCGCCGCCCTCGGCGAGCTCGTACGGCACGCCTGACGATTTCAACTGCTCGACGACGGCCGAGGCGTCTCCGGCGCTCAGCCCCGTGAACAGAGGACTCATCTGGGGCCTGGTCAGCCAGGTCGCGAGAGCGACGACGCCCAGCACGAGGAGGGCGGCGCCGATGACGGCGATGGTGCGCTGTGCGACCGAGAAGCCGGAGACGATCAGCTTCGCGCGGTCGTAGTAGCCGGTGAGCATCTTGGGCATGTCAGGCCTGCATCCTCATGATCTCGTTGAACGCGGACACGCTGCGGTCGCGCACGGCGACGACGAGGTCGAGTGTCACCGAGGCCCTCGTGGAGGCGATCATCGCCTGGTGGATGTCCTGCAGGTCTCCGGTGACGGCCTGTACGGCGAGCTCGTTCGACGTCGACTGCAGCTGCTGCAGGTTCTCCACGGCGCTGGTGAGGGAGGTCGCGAAGGCGCCGGCGGATGCGGGGGCCGCCGGAGCGTCGGGGCCGGTCTCGAAGCTCAGCGCGGCGAGCGGGCTCACTCCGGAGGCGGAGACGGCGTCGACCGGGGTCGTCATCAGCCGCGTCCGATCTGCAGGGCGGCCTCGTAGGTCGATTTGGCCCTGTCGACGACAGCGGCGTTGGCCTCGTAGCCGCGCTGGGCGACGATGAGCATGCTCATCTGGTCGCCGAGCTCGACGTTCGGGTACTGCACGTACCCGTCGGCGTCGGCGTAGGGGTGCTCAGGGTCGTAGACGAGCTTCGCCGTCGCCTGCGACTCGACGACACCTGCCACGTACACGCCGGGGCTCTCGGTGCCCGCCTGCACGGTGACGAGCTTCTCGCGGAACGGCGCCTCCCCGGCCGGGGTCGCGGTGTTGACGTTGGCGATGTTGTCGCTGAGTGCGTCCAGCCACTTGCGGTGGGCGGTGAGGCCGGTGCCGGCGATGCCGATAGCGTCGAAGGTCATGCCGACGCCTGGCCGATCGCCTTGGTGATCGACGCCGCCTGGCCGCCGATGGCCTGGCTCGCGAACTGGAAGCGGAGCACGGTGTCGATGTTCGACAGCGTCTCGGTGTCGAGGTTGACGTTGTTGCCGTTCAGGCGGGTCGGCTCGAGCGAGCGGTGCACGGTCGGCGACACGGCGCCGGAGCCGTCGGCGACCGCGGAGCGGAGCTCGTCCTCGAATTTCACGCGCTGGGCGTGGTAGCCGGGGGTGTTCACGTTCGCGATGTTCTCGGCGATCGACCGCTGACGCAGCGCCAGCCCATCGAGGGCGCTGATCAGCGCCGTGGAGGTGACGGATTCGAGCACGGGGGCACTCCGGACGTTCAGGGGGAGGAAGCCGATCCGTGGCCAGTCGTCGAGCGATCCCTGCTCTGATCCGACTATCGCGACGTCCGCCGCGTGCGTAACCGCCGATCAGCCCTCGACGTCGAGATAGGCCGGTGCGTCCTGCCGTCGCGACGGCACTCGTCGCAGCGCGGCGATCTCCCTGGCGACGTTCGCCCGCGATGCGACGAGCGCGCCGATCATCAGCTGCTGGCGGGCGCGCACCGCCTCTGCGCGCTCCCTGAGCTCGTCTGGCACGGGGCCGGGCGGCGGCTCGAAGGCCTCAGGCTCCAGGTGCTCGTCCGCAGCGTCGAGTGCGCGCTCGAACCTGTCCAGCACGCTCAGCCAGGCGGCGAGGTTGTCGGACACGCGCTCAGGCCAGCCCGGTCAGCGGGCTCCCCGCCGCGGCGGCGGTCTGCTGTGCGGCGAGGTGCCATGCCTCGCGCAGCGGCGCGACGATGTCGCGGCATTCGGCGGTGGCCGCCCTGTCGCGGGAGATGTTCGCGGAGATCAGCCGACCGGTGAGGTAGCTGTACAGGCCGCGCAGGTCAGCGGCGCCGTCCCACGCGTCGGTGAGCGTGGCGCTGAGCTCGGCGACGATGCGCTGCGCATGGGTGAGATGACCGCCTGCGCCGTTCCAGTCCTCGGCGTCCTGAGCGGCGGCTGCGCGGTCCACATCGACGAGCAGCCGGTCGTAGAGCAGCACGAGGAGGCGCTCGGGGGATGCCGAGGCGACCTGCTGCGCGAGGTACTGCTGCTTCGCGCGGTCGAGGGAGGTGATGGTCATCGTCCGGTCTCCGTTCGTCGTCGGGGTGGGCGTCAGGACGAGGTCTTGAGGCCGTCGAGCTGGGAGCTGAGCCACGAGGACTGCTTCTGCAGCGTGGAGAGCTTGATCTCGATGTCCGCGTACTTGCGCTCGAGCGTGGCGCGGCGCTGCTCGAGTCGGATGTCCCAGCGCTCGACCTGGGTCTGCAGCGTCTTGACCTCGGTCTCCTGGCCGGTGATGCGCTGGGTGAGCAGTCCCGTGTACTTGTCCGAGTATTTGTCCGTCACGTCCCCCACGCGCTCGGCGACGGCGGAGAACAGCGCCTGAGTCTTCTCTGGGTCGTCGGCGAGGGCGGTGCGGAACTTGTCGGCGTCGAAGGACAGCACGCCCTTCTCGTTGATCGCGATGCCGATGCTCGACGGCGACACGTCGCCGACGGGATGCTGCACGGCCTGCGCGAGGGCGGTGCGGAGGTTGCGCACCGTGCTGTCGCCGGTGAAGACGCCCAGGGTGGTCTTCTCCCCCGGCTTCCCGACCGTCGCCTTTGAGCCGTTGTCGATGCGGGTGAGGAGGGTGGCGATG
>JAGIAK010000137.1 GCA_017744855.1 Microbacterium sp. | reverse complement strand
GTGTTCCCGTGTCGAAGCCGTCCACGCCGAAGCGCCCGCGGCCGTCCGCACGCGCGCCCTCGATCAGCCCGTCGAGCTCGTCATCGCTGCGGCCTCCGAGGCCGAGCCGGTCGTCGAGGAGCACCGCGGCCTCGACGGTGCCCTGGGACGCGCGAGTCGCCGAGGTTTCACGCAACCAGCCATCGGAGATCGCCGTGAGATCCACCGTGACGTAGACCCTGCCCCCGTCATCAGCGACTCGACACTCGCCGACCCACGGAACCGCGATGTCCGACCTCGCCGGGGTGAGGTACAGGCGGAACACGCTCACGAGGATGCCGGCCGCCGCGAGGAGACCCACCCCGATGAGGATCACGGCGGTCCGACGCCAGAAGACCAGACGCCCCCTCAGATCCGTCGGATCCTGGTGTGCTTCCATCGCCACCGCACTCCCCCCTCCCCTCCGCGTCGAGAGTTCTGAGCCCACGCTAGCGGCGAGGGGTCTGTGGACGGCACCGTACTCACGGAAATGATCTTCCCTATTTCCCCCGCGCACACCGACCGGTAGGTTTTGTTCATGGTCTTTACCCATTCCCTCCCCCTCGTTCCCGTGCCCGTGTCCGTCACCGCAGGAGAGGGACGGATGCCGGTCACCACCGCCACCCGCGTCTCCGGCGACACCGCTGCGACGACGCAGATGATCGACGCGATCCAGCGCCGCACCGGCATCCGCACCGAGCGCGTCGACGGAGACGCCGACATCACACTGCGCATCGATCCCGCCGTCGCCGCGGCCGAGGGGTACACGCTGTCGATCGGCGACTCCGCGACGATCATCGGGGCCGACGAGGCCGGCCTCTTCTACGGCGTGCAGACCCTTCTGCAGCTGCTCCGCGAAGACGAAGACGGCACGTGGGGCCTGCTGCGCGCCGAGATCGCCGACGCACCCCGCTTCTCCCGTCGCGGCGTGATGCTCGACGTCGCCCGCCACTTCTTCGGCGTCGACGACGTCAAGCGCTACATCGACAGCACCAGCGCCCTCAAGTTCAACCACCTGCACCTGCACCTCAGCGACGACCAGGGCTGGCGCGTGCAGATCGACTCGTGGCCGCTGCTCACCGATCGGGCATCGGTCTCGTCCGTCACCCCTGGCGAGGGCGGCTTCTACACCAAGGACGACTACCGCGAGATCGTCGAGCACGCGGCATCCCGCCACATGATCGTGATCCCCGAGATCGACCTGCCCGGCCACACCCACGCGATCGGCGTCGCCTACCCCGACCTCGTCGAGGAGCCCGTCGTCAGCGACGACAACCGGGCACAGGCCGAGAGCCTCGGCCAGCCACTGCCCGTGCGCGGCGAGATCTACCATGGCTGGGCGGTCGGCCACTCGAGCGTGCGCATCCACGAGGAGCGCACCTACGACTTCGTCCGCGACGTCGTGCGCGAGCTCGCCGAGATGACCCCCGGCCCCTACATCCACGTCGGCGGCGACGAGTCGCTCGGCACTCCGCAGGCGGACTTCGACCTGTTCGCCGCGCGCGCGACCCAGATCGTCGTCGATGCAGGCAAGATCCCCGTCGCCTGGCACGAGATGGGCTCCGCGGCCGACATCGCCGAGGGCACCGTCGGCCAGTACTGGGGCAACACCACGCCCCGCGGCACCCACGCCGAGGAGGCCGCACACTTCGTCGAGCGCGGCGGCGCGCTCATCATGTCGGCATCCAATGTCGCGTACCTCGACATGAAGTACACGCCGGACTACCCCCTCGGACTCGACTGGGCCGCCATCATCGACGTGCAGACCGCCTACCAGTGGGAGCCGACCGCGGTGCTCGACGTGCCGGACTCCGCGATCCTCGGCATCGAGACCCCGCTGTGGAGCGAGACCACCCGCACGTACGCCGACGTCGAGAAGCTGGTCTTCCCCCGCGCCGCCGCACAGGCCGAGGTCGCCTGGTCGCCGAAGGACACCGCGGATCGCGTCTGGGAGTCGTTCCGCGTGCGCCTCGGCGCCCTCGCGCCGCTGTGGAAGGCTGAGGGGGTCACCTTCCACGCCAGCGACGAGGTCCCCTGGAGCACACGATGAGCAACACCTCCTCCACCCCGACGGGCTCGCTCGTCATCCACTCGGCGCGGATCGTCGACGGCGGCGAGGTCGCCGACGACGCCTGGGTCCGCATCGAGAACGGCACGGTCGTCGCGCGGGGTCGTGGCGACGACTGGACCCCGGCCGACGAGATCGTCGACGCGACGGCCGTGGCAGGACCGGATGCCGTGCTCACGCCGGGCTTCATCGACATCCACGGCCACGGCGGCGCCGGCGCCGCCTACGACGACGGTGTCGACGCCATCCGCATCGGGCGCGCATTGCACCGCGAGCACGGAACCACCCGCGCCGTGGTGTCGCTGGTCACCGGCACTCTCGACGAGCTCGCGACGAGCGTCGCGGCGATCGCCGACCTCATGGAGACGGATGCCGACATCCTCGGCTCGCACCTGGAGGGACCGTTCCTCGACCCCGGCCACAAGGGCGCACACGAGCCGACGCTGCTGCGCGCGCCGGTGGCCGCCGACGTGGCACGGCTGCTCGACGCCGGCCGCGGCACCGTGCGACAGGTGACCATCGCACCCGAGCTGCCAGGAGGACTCGACGCCGTGCGGCAGATCGTCGCCGCGGGCGCCGCAGCGGCCGTCGGTCACACCGATGCCGACGCGGCGATGGCCGTCGCCGCGTTCGAGGCCGGTGCGACGATCCTCACCCATGCCTTCAACGCCATGCCCGGCATCCACCACCGTGCTCCCGGCCCCGTGCTCGCCGCAGCGGCGGACCACCGCGTCGTGCTGGAGGGGATCGCCGACAACGTGCACCTCGACCCGCACGTGATCAAGCTTCTGTTCGACGCCGCCCCCGGCCGCGTGGCGCTGATCACCGACGCCATGGCCGCGGCGGGCAGCGCCGACGGGCACTACGACCTCGGCGCCGTGAGCGTGACCGTGGAGAACGGCATCGCCCGTACCGACGACACCGGGTCGATCGCCGGGTCGACCCTCACGCAGGATGTGGCTCTGCTGCGCGCGGTGGAGGCGGGCGTGGCTCTGCCCGAGGCCGTGCGCGCCCTCACCGAGACCCCGGCGCGAGCGATCGGCGTCGGCGACAGTCTCGGACGGCTGCGGAGCGGATACGTCGGCGATGCCGTGCTGATGGATGCGCGACTGCACGTCGTGCGCGTCTGGCTGGGAGAGCGAGCGACCGCGTAGGGTCGCGCTGCGCGCAACGACGCGCAGCTCTGCGTTCTCCGGTCGATCTTCGGGAGGGAGGCCGTCGTTCCCCAGAGTGACGGCCTCGTTCCCGTGTCAGAGCGGGGGGCTCGGGAACTCCTCCCCCGAGGCTCCCGAGCCCGCCCTGCCGGTGCAATGCCCCTCGCACCAGCGCCTGGGAATCCGCCCCCCGGTGGATTCCTGTCGGCTGTCTCTACGTGATGAGACGACGGTGACGCCGATTCATTACGCGACTTCTGAAATTTCTTCGAGAAATTTTCTGAACATGCTCTCGAAGCGCGCCGTCCCCCCGAACGGCGGGCTTCTCGAGCGATCGGATTCCCTCCCTGGGGCCCGATCGTCCACCCATGCGGTCTCCCGCACCGGACCCCCGGGCCTCCTCCCCATGGAAGGCCCATCGGCTGTCTCCGTGATGAGACGACGGTGGGTCCGGTTCATTACGCGGTTCCGGCAGGAATCTTCGAGATCGCGCCGTCGTCGAGCGGATGCCGTCGCTGGAACCGCGCCGGAACAGGGATTCTGTTCTCCGTCCAGGTTCGATCGAATCCCGCAGAAGGGTGGCCAGTCTGGGAAATTCGGGAGAGAATGGAAGACGCGCGTGATGAAAGGGACCGTCACGCGTCTCTTCTTGTGGAGGCGCAGACCGCCCTCCGCGACAGATGGATGATTGTGGACGACGAGAACGAACTGAACGACGAGACGATCGCTGACGCCGATCTGGTTCTGCGCACCCGCTCGGGCGACGCGGCCGCCTTCGGCGAACTCTGGAGGCGCCACTACCCCTCGGGGATGTCCGTTGCCCGCTCGATCACCTCGTCGATCGACCCGGACGACCTCGTGCAGGAGTCGTACACTCGGATCTACCAGGCCATCATCAAGGGCGGCGGGCCCAACGGTTCCTTCCGCGCGTACCTCTTCACCAGCATCCGCAACACCGCTGCCGCATGGGGGCGTTCCCGCCGCGAATCGGCCATGGACGAACTCGACACGGTGGCCGACCCCGGCAGCACCGACCAGGCGGCCAACGAAGCGCTCGACCGCAGCCTCACCGCCCAAGCCTTCCGCAGCCTTCCCTCGCGCTGGCAGGAGGTGCTCTGGTACACCGAGATCGAGCAGATGAAGCCGCAGGAGGCCGGCGCCCTTCTCGGCATGAAGGCCGGAGCGGTGTCGCAGCTCGCCTTCCGCGCCCGCGAGGGACTCCGCGAAGCCTGGATCCAGGCTCACCTGCGCAGCGCCGCACCCGGCTCCGAGTGCCAGTGGACCATCGAGCACCTCGGGGCGTACTCGCGCGGAAACCTCAGTACCCGCGACCACAAGCGGCTCGAGACGCACCTCGACGAGTGCGCACGCTGCATGATCGTCGCCGCCGAGGCGAAGGACGTCTCGCAGCGTCTTGCGCTCGTGCTGCTCCCCCTCGTGCTCGGCGTCACCGGTGCGTCGGGGTATCTGGCCACCCTCCAGGGCGGAGGCACTCCGCTCGCCGCCCTCGCCGCGATGCCCTCGGGCGTCATCGAGGGCGGAGTCGTCGTCGGCACCGGAGCCGCGTCCGCCGCGACGTCCGTCACCTCGGGCGGCGGTGCCGGCGGCGCAGGCTCGAGCGGTGCGGGCGCCGGTGTGTCCGGCGGCATCCTCAGCGGAGTCGGCGCACTCGTCGGCGTCGGTTCCGCAGCCCTCATCGTGGCCGGTGTCGTCGCCGCGGCCGCGATCCTCCCCGGCCTCGCCGGAGCGAACCCCGCCACGTCGCTCCCCAACGCGGGCGAGAGCGGCTCCTCGTCGATCGCGACCGACATCGCGCCCGACGACTCGATGACCTCCGACGCGCCGGCCGCTCCGCCTGTCGTCGACCCGGCACCGCCGGTTCCCCCGGCATCCGACCCTGTCCCAGTCGAGACCCAGTCCGCGCCCGATGTGGTCGCACCTCCGGTGGTCCCCGAGAAGCCCGTCGAGCCGGTGAAGCCGGTCGACCCGAAGCCGCCTGTCGAGCCGGAGAAGCCGAAGCCCGGCCTTCCCGAAGGCATTCCCACGGTCGGCACGGCCGAAGTGCAGTGCACCTGGGACCTGGGCACCGTGATCTTCCCCGTGACGCGCATCGTCGTGTCCGTCACCGGTGCGCCCGGCGCCACCGTGCAGCCCGTTCTCGGCGGCGACACGGCGCGCACGAGCTCCGGACTCCTCGATGAGGCGGGCGCGGGCACGGTGGAGCTGCGTCCGTCGGCCGGCCAGCTCTTCGAGAACGTGTCCGTGGTCTTCCAGTACACCTTCATCGACGACCTCGGCGAGGTCCACAAGGGGCTCACGACCGAGCCGGTCACCCTCTCCGACCTCACCGGCGGCACGGAATGGGGGTGCGCCTTCGCCGACGTCCCGGCGCCGACCGACCCCGCGCCGACCGACCCCGCGCCAACCGACCCCGTGGCGCCCGCCGTCGACCCCGCGCCTGAGAGCATCGTCACCGCTCCGGCGGACCCCGCGGCTGATCCCGCGACGCCGACAGCCCCTGCGTCCGACGCCCCGGCGCCGGTCGAGCCTGCCGCGCCGACCGAGCCAGCCGCCCTGACCGAGCCGATCGCCCCGGTCGAGCCCGTCGCCCTGACGCTGAACGTGAGCGTGCCGACGGAGCCCGCGGACGCGGCGATCGACGTCGTCACGGACGCCGCCGCCCCGGCGGAGTAGGCTTCCGGCGGCGAATAGACTGGAGTCATGTCCCAGGAAACCGCTCCCGTCCCCGGTGTCGACCGCCCGAACATCACCGCCATCGACATCGTGCGGGTCATCGTCCTGGTGGTCGCGATCGGCACCCTGGCGCTCTGGGGATTCGCCGCGACCTGGCCGCTGCCCTGGAACGTCGTGCTCGGCATCGGAGCCCCCGTCGTCGTGCTCCTGCTCTGGGCGCTCTTCCTCTCGCCGCGACCGGTGCTGCGTCTGCACCCGTTCCTGCGCGCCGTCGTCGAGCTGCTGATCTACGTCGGCGTCACGATCGCCTGGTGGCTCATGGATCAGCCCCTCATCGGCCTCGGCTTCGCCGTCGTCGCCGTCGGCGCCGGAGTGATCAGCGGCCGCCGCAGCCTGGGATGAACACCCTCGGCCTCCTGACCGAGGCCCTCGGTCCCCTCGTCGACACGAGCGCCGCCGCACTCGCCGACGCCCGCGCCGACCGCTCGACGACCACCACCCCGCCGGGGGCGAGGCACCGGGCGACCGCGTCGACGGCGGCCTGCAGGACGTCGTCGCGCAGGTCGTAGGGCGGGTCGAGCAGGACGAGGTCGAACGCGTCGCCCTGCCCGTCGGCGCCTGCCGGCGGTGCGAGCCGCGCGAGGTACCGGTCGACCCGGTCGGCGACCACGTCGACCCGGTCGGCGAGGCCCAGCGTGCGCGCGTTGCGGCGGCACGCGTCGACCGCGACGCGCGCGCTGTCGACGAGCACGGCGCTGCGCGCACCGCGGCTGACGGCCTCGAGCCCGAGCGCGCCGGACCCCGCGAAGAGGTCGAGCACGCGCGCGTCGTCGACGGCGTCGAGGTG
>JAGIAK010000136.1 GCA_017744855.1 Microbacterium sp. | reverse complement strand
GACAACCTCTACGTCACGCCGCTCGTTCGCCGTCTCGCCGCTCAGCAGGGCGTCGACCTGGCGTCCGTTCAGGGCACGGGCGTCGGCGGACGCATCCGCAAGGAGGACGTGCTGAAGGCTGCGGAGTCGGTGTCCGCCGCTCCTGCCGCAGCAGCCGCCGCTCCCAAGGCCGCGCCGCTCGAGATCTCGCCGCTGCGTGGCACGACCCAGAAGATGTCGCGTCTTCGCAAGGTCGTCGCCGAGCGTGCCGTCGCCTCGATGCAGCAGACCGCGCAGCTCACGACGTTCGTCGAGATCGACGTGACCGCCGTGGCGAAGTACCGCGACAGCGTGAAGGTGGCGTTCCAGCAGAAGACGGGCGACAAGCTGTCGTTCCTGCCGTTCTTCACTCTCGCCGCTGCCGAGGCTCTGCAGGCGTTCCCGATCATCAACTCGACGGTCGACGGCGACAGCATCGTCTACCCGGCCACCGAGAACATCTCGATCGCGGTCGACACCGAGCGCGGCCTGCTCACCCCTGTCGTGCGCGACGCGGCGAGCAAGAACCTCGCTCAGCTCGCCCACGAGATCGCCGACCTGGCTGCACGTACGCGTGACAACAAGCTGAAGCCCGACGAGCTCGCCGGCGGTACGTTCACCGTGACCAACACGGGTTCGCGCGGCGCGCTGTTCGACACGCCGCTGGTGTTCCTGCCGCAGTCCGCGATCCTGGGCACCGGCACGGTCTTCAAGCGCCCCGGCGTCGTGACCGTCGACGGCGTCGACGCGATCGCGATCCGCTCGTACGTGTACTTCGCGATCTCGTACGACCACCGCATCATCGACGGCGCAGACGCGGCCCGCTTCCTGGGCGCGATCAAGGCCCGTCTCGAAGCGGCGGACTTCGCTGCGGATCTCGGAGTCTGAGAACCGGATCACGATGGCTGGTCCGCGACGTCGTAGACGTCGCGGACCAGCCATTTCTCTTTCTCCCGCACGAGCACGATGATCAGTTCGCCCGTCGCGCCCTCGGCCTCCGCCGACGACGCTCCCGCTGAGTCCGTCGACGGCGTCATGCGCACGACGGCGACGTCTCCATACGCGTCGACAAGGGCGTACTCCGCGCCGTGGCGACCACGGCCCACGCCGTCCGACAACCTGGCGACCACCTCGGCGCTCCCCGTCGCCACCGCGTCCGCGCACACTGCGTCCCCGGCACGTCCGCAGACGAGTATCCCGTCGTACAGCTCCCGCGCCGACGCCGTCGGATCGTCGGAGGGCTGTTCCACGCGCGGCGAGGCGGCACCGCCTGGCTCTGCCTGTGATTCTCGTCGCGATCGCTCTCGGGACTCCGTCCGCGGTGAAGCTGCGCGCTCGTGACCATTCGACTCAGAATCCTCCGAACCGGATGAAGCGTCCCCGTCGTCCGGCTCCGAGGCGCTTCCCGTCTCCTGACCACCCGTCGACGAGCCCGTCGGCCCCGTCGTCGCGTCGCGCTCCGACGCCGCACGGCTCTCGTCGAGGCGCGGCTCCCCGGTCGCTCCGGTCGGCCACAGCAGCCCTCCGACGAGAACCGCGACCGCCGCTGCGCCCGCGACGGCAAGCGATCGTCGAGATCGCGGCCTGCGCGCCCCGCCGTCGCGATCAGACGCGGAAGCGAGCGCGGTGTCCTGACGGCGATGCTGCAGCATCCTGGCCGACCTGCGCCTGAGTCCTCCCCGCTCGCGCCCGTCTCCCACTCCGCGACCCTCCACGGACACCGCCCGTCGCCCCCTGACGCCCGCACCGGAACGCATCGCCACTCCCCGATCCGAGCGATCCGAGCGCTCCAAGGGCTCCAAGCGCTCCTGCCGCGCCGAGACGAGCCGATGACCCGCGTCGGCCACCAGTCCGGCGAACGCACTCGCCAGAGCGCTGGCACCGCGCGGTGCGCCCACCGCGCGCCGCCGTCCCCGCCCCGTGGCACGCTCTCGCTCACGTACCCTGGTCGTGCCCGGCAACTCTCCGAAACGTTCCCCCGGAGGCACCGCACCCCAGACGCCCTGCGCACGCTCCACCGGTCTCCCTTCGCCGCCGGCACCGGCGCGTCGCAGCGGCTTCGGAGCCGCCACGTCGAGCAGTGCCGCCTCCCACCGCTCACACAGCGCGACCGGGAGGCTCTTCCTCGCGGTGGCCTGCTCCAGCCCGTCGGCCACGGTGCGCAGCACGCGCGTGAGCACGCGGTCGGAGCTCTCCTCAGCCAGCCGACGTACGAGAGCGAGTGAGCATCCGAGCGCCGGAGACCCCGTGCCGGGGACGAACAGCGGACGCCCCTCACCGGTGAGCCACCACTCCCCCTCCTCCGCGATCGTCGTGCGCGCCCCGAGCTCGCCGAGGCCGCGGATCAGGCTCGCCACGAGCGTCGTCGCCTCCCCCGAGGTGATCTCCTCGCCGTCGGCGGCGCGGCGACCGAGGAACGTCGACACGCGCTCGATGCACCGTGGGAGCAGCACGTCGACGCCATCCCGCCGCCGCACGAGGTCACGAGGACCAGCCACGTGCTCCGCCCCGGCGTGCACCCACCCCGTCCAGTCCCGCAGCGACTCCGCTCCTACGAGGACCGCCACGGATCGTCCGTCTCCGACGAGCACACCGGCGAGCGGTCCCTCGGCAGCGTCGAGCGTCCTCAACGGGCGATGCACTCCCGGCAGCAGCCCCTGGGCGATGGTGTTGTCCCCTGCAGTACTCATATCGCCCATGTCACCCCACCGGCGCCCTTCCGCGCGGTGCCGAAGCCCCGATGTGGATGGATTCCGCCGTCGCGACGATTGTGGAGGAGTGACGAATCCGCCTGTCGCGAACGGGACATCGGGGACATCACGGAATCGGTAGGCTGGTACCCATGGCAAAGCGTGCGTCCGAACCTGAGAAGCGTCCTGGGTTCTTCTCCCAGATCAAGTCCCTCTTCAAGTTCACCCGTGAGATCTACCCCTGGCTTCCGTGGGCGCAGATCGCCATCCTCGTCGGCGGCATCCTCCTCGGCCTCATCGCCGGGTACCTCATCCCGCCGTTCCAGATCTGGACGCTCGTGCTCTGGGGCATCTCGGGTCTCATGCTCGGATTCCTCGGCGCGATGTTCCTGATGACCAGGCTGTCCACGTCGGCGATGTACCAGAAGATCGACGGCATGCCCGGCGCCACTGGACACGTGCTCAGCACGAGCCTCGGCCGCAACTGGCAGGCCTCCGAGACCCCGGTCGGCATCAACCCGAAGACGCAGGACGCCGTCTACCGCACGGTCGGACGCGGCGGTGTCGTCGTGGTCGGCGAGGGCGCGCGCGGACGGCTCACCCGCCTCGTGAACGACGAGCGCAGCAAGGCCGAACGCGTCGCGCACGGCGTTCCTGTCACGGTCCTCTACGTGGGACACGGTGACGACGACGTCACGATCGCGGACCTCGCGAAGACCATCAAGAAGCTTCCGAAGGCGATCGACAAGGCCACCATGGGCGCCGTCATCCGCCGCATCGACTCGGTGTCGCAGTCGCTCTCGTCGCTGCCGATCCCGAAGGGCATCGACCCGACGAAGGTGCGCTCTCAGCGTCCGCGCTGATCAGCGACACTCCCACACGCCGAAGCGGCCGCCCTCCGAGGAGGGCGGCCGCTTCGTTCACTCCGTGAGGAATTCCTTGGGAAGTCGGCGCACCTTCGCGCGGCGACGGCGGCGCTCAGGGATCATCGAGCGCATCTCGTCGAGCTTGCCGAAGCACAGCAGCCGGTCCTCGTCCTGAAGCACGACGTGCTTGCGGGGGTTCGGAATCACGGTCACGCCGCGGTGCAGCGTGAGCACCGTGATGTCGCGGTCCCAGAGCCCCAGGTCGCCCAACTGCTTGCCGACCTGCTCGGCGCCCGCGTGGATGACCAGCTCGGCCACGCCGTAGCCGGTGGAGACGCTCAGGCGCTGTCGCACGTCGATCTCGGGGAAGTTCACCTGGTTGGCGATGTAGTCGACGATCGCGCCGGCGACGTCGAGTCCCGTCGCCTGTTCGATGCCCTGCAGTCCCGGCGACGAGTTGACCTCCATCACCAGCGGCCCGTCGTCGCCCTCGAGCATGTCGACGCCGGCGACGCGGAGACCCATGATCTGCGCCGCGCGCACCGCGGTCTGCTCGTAGACGGGGTCGAGGGTCACGGACTCGACGGAACCCCCGCGATGCACATTCGAGCGGAACTCGTCCCCCGCCGCCGAGCGGCGCATCGCCGCGACCACGCGGTCGCCGACGACGAGGGCGCGGATGTCCCTGCCCCGGCTCTCGGCGATGAACTTCTGGATGAGGACGTTCTGCTTGGTCGAGTGCAGCGTCTCGATGATCGCCTCGGCGACCTTCACCTGCGGGGCGAGGATGACCCCGATTCCCTGGGTGCCCTCGAGCAGCTTGATGACGACGGGGGCGCCGCCCACGCGCTCGATGGCCGGCCGCACGTCGGCGCGGTTGCGCACGAAGGCTGTGGGCGGCATGGCGATGTTGTGACGCGAGAGGATCTGATTGGCACGCAGCTTGTCGCGTGCGCTGGAGATGCCGTTCGCGGTGTTCGGCGTGTAGACGTCCATCTGCTCGAACTGCCGCACCACTGCCGTGCCGAAGTACGTGATCGAGTTGCCGATGCGGGGCAGGATCGCGTCGTAGTCGCTGAGCTGACGACCACGGTAGTGCAGGTCGGGCTCGTCGGCGGTGAGATCGATCGCGAAGCGCAGGGTGTTCAGCACCTTGACGTTGTGGCCGCGATTCAGCGCCGCCGCACGAAGTCGTTGGGTGGAGTACGCCTGCGGCGCGCGAGAGAGCACTGCGATCTTCACGGGGGATTTCCTGCCAGGATGGTCGGGTGAGTACGTCATCCCATTCAAACACTCTTATCGGGTGGCGAGAATGGGTGAGCCTGCCCGATCTCGGCGTCGACTGGTTGAAGGCCAAGATCGATACGGGCGCCCGTACATCTTCGCTGCACGCGTTCGACATCCGCGAGTTCGAGCGCGACGGCGAGTCGTGGGTGCGCTTCTGGGTGAAGCCCTGGCAGGACAGCCAGGAGGATGCCGTCGAGGTCGAGTGCCCCGTGCACGACCGCCGCGCCGTGCGCAGCTCCTCCGGCCACGCGCAGGAGCGTTTCGTGGTGGAGATGCTCATCCGTCTCTACGATCGTGAGGTGCTCGCGGAGGTCACGCTGAGCAACCGCGACGAGATGGGCTTCCGGATGCTGATCGGGCGCGAGGCGCTGCGTCAGGGGTACGTCGTCGACCCTGCGCGCTCGTTCGTCGGCGGCCGTGCGCCTCGCGAGGCGCGGCGCCGCAACCGCGGCCGGATCTAAGCGCGGATCAGCACGAGGCCGACGGCCTTGTCGTGCAGTCCGCGCTGATCGGCATCCCAGATCACCGCGGGGATGACGACGATCAGCAGCAGCGTGCGCACGATCGGGCGCCAGAAGCCGACCCAGCCGCCGCCGAGACGCACGACGCGCATGCCGAGGATGAGGTGGCCGGGGCTGCCGCCGAGCAACGGGATGAAGACGATCTGCAGCACGGCGAACACGAGCATCGGCGTGAACTGCGTGAGACCGGCCTCCGACGGGAGGGCGAACTGGTTGAAGCCGAGGAAGCCGGTCGCGATGATGGTCGCGGCCGTGTAGTCGATGAGCAGTCCACCAGCGCGACGCCCCACTCTGGCGATGCTGCGGGAACCCTTCTCCGGCAGTCCGAGTCGCTCACCGGGGTACATGTTCACAGCATCCGTCACGCTTCCAGCCTACCGAGCGCCGTAACATGCCTGAAACAATGCGGACACCCCGGAGAAATCCCGGCACCGTACTGTGCAGAGTGGCCGCCCAGCCACCGATCCGTGATTCAGGAGTCGTAATGTTCAAAGATTCGTCCGAGGTGCTCGCCTACATCAAGGAGAACGACGTCAAGTTCCTTGACATCCGTTTCACCGACCTCCCCGGCGTGCAGCAGCACTTCAACATCCCCGCATCGACCGTCGACGAGGACTTCTTCGTCAACGGGCAGCTGTTCGACGGCTCCTCGATCCGCGGCTTCGCGAGCATCCACGAATCCGACATGCAGCTGATCCCCGACGTGACGACGGCGTACGTCGACCCGTTCCGCGAGGCCAGCACGCTCGTCATGATCTTCGACATCTACAACCCGCGCACCGGCGAGATCTACTCGAAGGACCCGCGTCAGGTCGCGAAGAAGGCCGAGAAGTACCTGGCCTCCACCGGCATCGCCGACACCGCGTTCTTCGCCCCCGAGGCCGAGTTCTACATCTTCGACGAGGTCCGCTACTCGGTCACCTCCGGTGAGAGCTTCTACAAGGTCGACTCCGAGGAGGCCGCGTGGAACACCGGTCGCGAGGAGGAGGGCGGCAACCTCGGCAACAAGACGCCGTACAAGGGCGGCTACTTCCCCGTCTCCCCCGTCGACAAGACCGCCGATCTGCGCGACGACATGACGCTGAAGCTCATCGAGTCCGGCTTCGTGCTGGAGCGCTCGCACCACGAGGTGGGCACCGCGGGACAGCAGGAGATCAACTACCGCTTCGACACCATGGTCAGCGCGGCCGACGACATCCTGAAGTTCAAGTACATCGTCAAGAACACGGCCGAGGAGTGGGGCAAGGTCGCGACGTTCATGCCCAAGCCGCTGTTCGGCCAGAACGGCTCCGGCATGCACACCCACCAGTCCCTGTTCAAGGACGGCCGCAACGCCTTCTACGACCCGGACGACAAGTACTTCCTGTCCGACGTCGGCAAGGCGTTCATCGCCGGTCAGCTGCGCCACGCGCGCGAGATCTGCAGCATCTTCGCGCAGTGGGTGAACTCGTATAAGCGCCTCGTCCCGGGCTATGAGGCACCGGTCTACGTGGCGT
>JAGIAK010000135.1 GCA_017744855.1 Microbacterium sp. | reverse complement strand
ATCAACAGCTGGCTCTGTTCAACACGGCGACGAATACGGCCGCCGCGTCGGTCGCGGACATTCTGGCAAAGACGTATCCGGCATGGGACACGGAGGTCTCGGGGGCGCACGCCGCCGCGAACGCGGTCGTCCCGCCGTCGGGGTTCGGCGTCGAGACGGACTCGTCCGGCACGGTCATCTACCGGGATGCGACCGGCGTGCGCGTCTACCCCGTGACCGGTCAGGATTCGTTCGGCTCCGCCTACTGGAGTCTGTCCTCCGGGGGAGCGCCGATCCGCGCGACCTACCAGCGCGTCCCCTCGACGGCGGTCGACGGCGCGGGAACCCCGCTCTATACCAACACGTCCGATGCGACGCAGAAGATGGCCACCGCGGTCAGCCCGACGACGGTCGGCGGCATCCCGACGATCTACCAGTCGGCTGTCAACGGCTCCCCGAGCGGCGAGATCACGCTGAACGGCACGAAATTCAAGACGACGATCATCCTCGGCACCTGCTTCGTCGAGACATCGCAGACGGCGATCGGCGACGACGTCAACGGGACCTGCGAGAAGGCCCCGGGCGGCACGTTCACAGAGCCGTCGGCAGCCAGCCCGGGCACCTCACCCGCGATTCCCGATGTTGGGGGCTATACGCCGCTCGTCCGCGCGATCGTCGTCGTCGAGTGGACGGCCGGGTGCTCCGCGATGCAGCCGTGCAGTTACTCGCTCTCGAGCGAGTTCCTTCCGAACATCAAGGATCTCAAGTGGCGGATCGGGCTCCCGTGATGGCGATCAGAACGCTCCGGAGGACGATCCTCCGACGGGTCGAAGCCGCAGATGCCGGTATGACCATGGTCGAGGTGCTCGTCGCGATGCTGCTCACCGGCATCGTGCTCGCGATCATGATCCCGGCGATGTTGCCCTACATCAAGTATGCGAATAGCTCGAAGGTGCGAAGTACCTCGACGAGCGACGCGCAGATCGTCTTCGAGCGCATCGACTCGGAGGTGCGGTTTGCGTCGACGATCAACCAGCAGGGCTACGGCGCCTCGACGATCGCGAACCCGAATGACGCCTCGGTCATCGCGGAGAAGGCGCGCTACATCGAGTGGCTCACGCCGGCGGAGTCGTCGCCAACGGGAAAGGCGTTCTGCACGCAGTGGCGGTTCGTCCCGGCGACCAACGCGATCGAAGAGCGCCAGTGGAACCTCGATTCCATCCCGCCGACCACCTTCACCCAGCGACTTGAACTTGCGATCGATCAGAAGCCGGACGCGACCCTGAACCAGAACGTGGATGCCTGGGATCGCCCGATCTACCCGTTCGCCATGTCGAGCGCGAGCGCCTCGGGCCGTCAGCCGCTGCAGTCGCTGACCTTGTGGGTGTATGCCGGTCAGTCGGAGAGCGCGGCGACGACGCAGATTAAGACGAAGTTCGTGGCGCGCAACTCCGAGATCCTTTCGATCACGAACGACAACGCCGACACGGGCTGGGGTCAGGTCCCGGCGGACGGATACGGCGACCCGCAGGGTCACCAGGACTCCGTCGCCGGCAGGAAGGTGCCGCTGGTGTGCAACGCGTCAGTGCGGGCCAATGGCACGTACACGAGCTGGGGGACCGGAGTGTTCCGACCGTGAGCGAGCAGATGCGAGACGACTTTCTCATTCGAATCCGCCGCCGATTGGCAGCGGCCCAGGCAGACCGCGGCTCAGCTATGGTCATGACGCTCATGCTGGTGCTCGTCCTGTCGGTCGCCGGTGTGACGCTCGCGACGGTCATCGGCGTGAACGCGCGATTGACGGCCCAGACCACCGAGCGCGGTCAGTCGGTCTACATTGCGGAGGCGGGGCTCGAAACGGCGCTCGCGATGTTCCGTGCGGCGACCTCGGATGACGTGGGCGCGGGCTTCGGCGACCTCGACAACCTCCCGTGCCAGGTCAAGGGCAGTGCGGACGGCAGCACTGCCGTGGATCAGCAGTTCGTCGTGACGATCCGGTACGGCATCGAGGATCCGGCAGCGCATGCTGGCGACCTATCCTGGCTGACCGCACCGCAGGGCAGCCCTTCCGCTCCGACAGGCTTCGGTCCGATCCCGTGCATGACCGGCAGCGGGCCGACCTCGCAGCCGATGTATGCGCTCGTCGAGTCGGCCGCTGCGGCTGGCGGCGTTGGCGCGCGCACGCTTCTTGCGGTCTACAACTTCGATCTCGATGGCGCCCGCGTGGTCGACGGCGGTGGGCTCATCAAGATCTACGATGCGCTGTCCCTCTGCCTCCGTGCCGACGACGATGTCGAGGGTTCCCTCGTTCGGTACACCGACGACTGCGACCGCAGCGACCCGGAAGAGTCGAAGCTCCTCGGCTGGACCTACGACACCGACTACAAGATCCGCCTCGCGTCAGCCACGCCCCTCGATGACCCGCTCACTGGTGAGATCGAGTCGCGGGTCGGCGGACTCTGCATCGCGGGACCGGTCACAGCGCCGACGACGTACGAGGAGGTCACGACGACGCAGTGGTCGTGGGAGTACAGCTTCCCCCAAGTCAAGTCGGGCACGACCTGGACGAGCGCGACTGGGACCACACCGCTGACCGACGCTCCCCTGGCGTACCCGACGCCGGTTTCGCACGTCTACCAGACGTCGCCGACCAGGACCCACGACTACAGCTACCAGAGCGGCACGCCGGTGAACGGCACACCTGGCACCCCGACGGTCACCACGACCGGCACCGGTTACGCCCAGGTCGTGAAGACCGTGACCAAGACCACCGTGACGGGTCTCACCTATCGTGGCAACAACGTCAACTTCACGCCCACCTATCTCCGGCTCGTCCAGACCGACACGAAGCGGTTCATCGCGCACGGTGGCGTCTTCACGAAGGACGGCACGCCGTCGCTCGATGCCGGCGCCATCCCGGTAGCCATGCTGGTGAACTGTTCGACCTGGACTGCTGTCGACGGCACGGGCAACCTGATCGGCTCGGCGACATACAACGACATCCGATGGGGCTGGAACGACAATGCCGGCTGGAAGAACGTCACCGGCAACTGCCTCTACTCCGGGCACCCTGCCTCGACGACGACGAGGAACGGCGACACTCTCTCCATCCTCAATGCCTGTTCCGGGCAGGACCAGGCGTCCTGGGCGGCGTTCGCTCCCGAGCCGAAGGTCGGCGCCGGGAACGCGAGCAAAGAGCTGAACCAGCTCGTCAACTTCCAGGAGTTCGGCCGCTGCGCCGATGTGACGAGTCAGAGCATCACATCGACATTCATGATCACGTATCCGTGCAAGCAGGATCCGGTCAACCCGACCGGCTTCAGCTGGAACCACAAGTGGTACTACACCGATCCGGTTGATCCGGTCGACACCGGGGTTACGAAGATCACAGTGAAGCCCACATCGACGACGACGTACTGCCTCGTCGCACCGAGCGCCGCCAACGGCACCGTGACGTTCTCGAACAACACGACGACGTGCAACTCCGCCGCCGCGCAATGGACCCGGACAACCTGGACCGGTCGCTACGCATCGTCCTTCACATTCGTCTCGAAGCTGAACGGGCTTTGCCTCGGGACCGACCCGGCGAACAACTACAACGGCTGGTCGAAGATCACCGTCCAGGGCTGCAGCGGCCAGGCGAACCAGAAGTGGAACGCTCCCGCCGATATGCCCTCCGAGGGCCTCGGCGACTACCAGGAGATCCCCGCTGGATCGGCTGCTCCGTGAGCGCGCCCATGCGTTCGGATGGCGGTCGCGCCAGGTCGGGGCACCGGGACGACGGCTATACCCTCATCGAGTTGCTCATCGTCGTCACGATCATCGGTGTCATGCTCACTGTGGCCATCGGCAGCCTCAGCGGCATGGCGCAGGGCATGAACGACTCGATGGTGCAGAGTTCCTTGCAGGCGACGCGGGTGTCGCTCGCCGCGACGACGGTCCGCTCCGGTACGCTGCCGAACAGCGGCGGCACCGCGACGGCGTTGCCGAACACGCTCGTGATGGTGCCGAAGGACAGCGGCGACTTCAAGATCGGCTACGTGCCGTTCTGCTTCCAGATCATCGACAATACCGGTGCGACTCGCAATCGCTGGGTGCACAACGGTCTCTGCACGGCGGCCGACCGCGCCGCCGGAACGGGCGGCGTCAAACCGCTGGTGGAGAACGACTTCGTGCTCTGCGCCCAGTACCGCGCCGGCGCGATCTATGCAGCGGACACCTGGCACAGCGTGCACAAGTACACGGCCGGTGCGAAGTGGCCGGACAACACGACGATGGAGCTTCACGGCTGCACGCCGAAGCCGATCACGGACTCGAACGGCACGATCCCGCCGCAAATCTGAGCGAGGTGCAGTGCCCAGCTAGGCCGCCCGGCTCTCCCAGACGATCGCGTTCGCCGGGTCGTAGCGGCGGGAGCATCTGCCGCAGGAGACCGGGCGCGACGGCCGGCGGAAGCGGATGTGCTCGTGCCCCTGCGGGCAGTGGCCGACCCAGCGGGCGCGCTCGATCGCCACGGGGCCGTCATGCGTCCGCCCGCCTTCGTAGCCGATCTCGCGGGCGATTCGCAGCCAGCGCGCCCCGTGCCCGGCGCGCGGGCCGGCGATCGCGTGCGCGACCTCGTGCAGCAGCACCTGGTGGATGGCGTCGTCGTCGAACTTCGCGGCGAGATACCGCGAGACGGAGATCCGCTTCCGCGCGTGGTCGCAGAGGCCGGCCCGCGTCTTCGCCGTGTCGAAGGCGAACGTCCACCCGGCGTCGAGATGGAGCGCCAGCAGCGCCTCCGCCCAGACGCGCACGCGGGGGAGCTCGGCCATGCGGCGAGGCTACCCGGGAATCCCGACCTCGCCGGTCGGGTCCGCAGCGTCGCCGCTTCCCACCCGGTCCAGCAGCGCCCCGATCGCGACCATGGTCACGTCGATCTCCTGCGGCGCGGCGTCCGACTTGACGAGCAGGGCGAGCGCCTCGTTGAGGTCGTCGCGTGCGGCCGCGTCCTCACCGAGCGCGACCCGCACGAGCGCCCGCTGACGCCGGGCCGCCGCCTCGATGACGCCCCAGCCGTTGTCGTGCGCCTCGGCGACGGCGTCGGAGAGCTCCTGAAGCGCCTGCTCGTGCTTCCCGGCGGATCGCAGCAGCTGCGCGCGCGCGACCTTGACCTCGGCGAGCGCTTCGCGCGATCCGCTCAGCCGCGCCTGCCGCAGCGCCTCGGTCGCCGCCTCCTGCGCCTCGTCGAGCCGACCGGTGACGCGCAGCAGCCCGATCTTCTCGGCGAGGCCGGCGACGGAGCGGGCGTCCACGATCTCCGCGAGCCGGCGCTCGGCCGCCCCGACGTCGACGCGCTCTGCGAGCGTCGCGGGGTCGAACCCTCGGAACCAGGCTTCCATCAGGGCAAAGGGTACGGCCCCGGGAGCCGGAAGCGGGGCAGGACACCCGCTACAGGCGGAACACGCCCTTGCCCGGCGCGGGCGACCCGGTGGCCGTCTCGTCGGTCGTGACGGGCGCGCCGGCGGTGAACGCACGCAGCTCGGTCCCCGAGAGGACGGCCGCGGGATGGGGTCCCGCAGCGAAGAGGGCTCGCGCCCAGCCGGCCGGTAGACCGCCCGCCGCGGCCGCGAGGACGACGTTCCCGAATCGCCGCCCCTTGAGGATCGACGCCTCGGCGAGCGCGGTGACGGGGCCGATGGCCGCCTCGAGCGTGACGGCCTGCGAACGGGCGTAGCGCAGCGGCGGGCCGTCGGCGACGTTGACGAGCACGACGCCGGAGGGGGCGAGGAACATGCCGACGGCGCGGAAGAACTCGACCGAGGTGACGTGCGGCGGCGTCTGCGCTCCGGCGAAGACGTCGACCACGATCACATCGGCGGAGCCCGCCATCGCCGGCGGCAGCGAGCGGAGCGCCTCGCGCGCGTCCCCGTACCGTACGCGGATCGAGGCGCGCCGATCCCACGGCAGCTCCTCGCGGACGAAGTCCACGAGCTCGCGCGAGAGCTCGATGACCTGCTGCCGGGAGCCGGGCCGGGTCGCGTCGATGTAGCGGGGGAGCGTGAGCGCGCCGGCGCCGAGATGCACGGCGGTGATCGGGGAGCGAGGAGCCGCCGCTAGGTCGACGACGTTCGCCATCCGCTGGATGTACTCGAACGAGATCTCGGTCGGGTCGTTCAGGTCGACATGGGACTGCGGCGTGCCGTCGACGACGAGCTCGTAGGCGCCGCGGCGCCAGCGGTCCTCGCGGATCTCGGCGAGGCGGCCGTCCGCGAGCCGCCGGGTCCGCACCTCGCTCACGGTCCGATCCTCCCAGATGTGCGAAGATTGTCCGACAAGCGCGAGGGTTATACGCCCGCTCACAGACAAAGTCAAGGATGACGCTTGCGCGGCGTGCCGTTCCGCGCATATGATGTTCTCTTGCGCTCAGCTCCACGCGCGTCCGGACAGGCAGTCATATCGCGGTCAGCCAGTCCATCCCGAGAATAGCGGCGGGGATCGACGAGGCTGGAGCGCTCTGCGCCGTTCACGACGGAACATTACGCCTCTTCTGACAGAGGCCCGGAGGTCACCCTTGGCTGCTTCGCGCACCGCGTCCACCGCATCGAACTCCCCGAAGAACGGACGCGCCGCGTCGCGACTGTCCTTCGCCAAGATCTCGGACACGCTGACGGTCCCCGATCTGCTCGCCCTCCAGACGGAGTCCTTCGAATGGCTCGTCGGCTCGGAGATCTGGCAGCAGCGCGTCGCCGAGGCCGAGGCTGCCGGACGCACCGACCTGCCGGGGCGCAGCGGCCTCGAGGAGATCTTCGAGGAGATCTCCCCGATCGAGGACGCGAACGGCACGATGCAGCTCAGCTTCTCGAGCCCCGAGCTCGACGAGCCGAAGTACTCGATCGACGAGTGCAAGGAGCGCGGCAAGACCTACGC
>JAGIAK010000134.1 GCA_017744855.1 Microbacterium sp. | reverse complement strand
GGTAGACACGGCCCATGAGCTCGGCCTGGTACGAGGCGAGGAAGTCGTTCACGGTGATGACGTGGACGCCCTTGCCCGCGATCGCGTTGAGGTAGGCAGGGAAGGTCGCGACGAGGGTCTTGCCTTCACCGGTCTTCATCTCGGCGATGTTGCCGAGATGAAGAGCCGCGCCGCCCATGATCTGCACGTCGTAGGCGCGCATGCCGAGGGTGCGCTTCGCCGCTTCGCGCACGGCGGCGAAAGCCTCGGGCATGAGCTGGTCGAGCGTCTCGCCCTTCTCGAAGCGGGCGCGCAGTTCGACGGTCTCGTTGCGCAGCTCGTCGTCGGTGAGCTTCGAGATGTCCTCTTCCAGGGCGTTCACTGCCTTCACCACCTGGTTCAGGCGGCGGATGATGCGCCCTTCTCCGGCGCGCAGCAGCTTCTCAAGAGGATTGGCCACAGATGTCATCTCCCTGTCGATGGGTAAACCGCCCCTCCACCGTGCGGCGGACAGCGGGCATACCTGCTCATGTTACCGGGCCGTGACCTGCACGTCGCCTGCACACGGATCACGGGCGCCGGTGTACAACCCTTCCCTCGGTTTCCCCGTATGCATATACTCGGTATTGCTTTCGCAGTCCACCGAGGGAGAACACCAATGTCGGTCCGTCTGAGCCTCCTCGCGATCCTCGACCAGGGGCCCTGCTACGGCTACCAGCTGCGCCACGAGTTCGACCGCCGTACGGGGTCCACCTGGCCGCTCAACGTCGGACAGATCTACAACACCCTCGAACGGCTCGAGCGCGACGGCCTCGTCGACCGCGGAGAGCCCGACGAGCAGGGGCATGTCTACTGGCAGATCACGGACACCGGCAGCGCCGAGGTGGCGACGTGGCTCTCCTCCCCCGTCGTGCGCACCCAGGCCACGCGCGACGAGCTCGCGATCAAGCTCGCCATGGCGGCGACGCTGCCAGGCATCGACGTGGCTGCCGTCATCCAGGCGCAGCGCACCGCCTCGCTCCGGCAGTTGCAGTCGCTGCAGCGCGCGAAGTACGCGGGCGGCGACGTCGACGGCCCTGAGGAGCTCGCGTGGGCCCTCGTCGTCGACTCGATGATCTTCGCGGCAGAGGCCGAGGTGCGGTGGCTCGACCACACCGAGCAGCGGCTCGCCCTGCACCCGCAGCACACGATGGGCCTGGAGCTCACGGCTGAGCGGCCCAAGCGCGGCCGGCCGGCGAAGGCGGATGCCGCGCTGACCGGGCACGAGCAGCTGCGATGACCGAGGAGGTGCTCCGACTGGTCGGAGTCACCCAGCAGTACGGCCACGGCGCGACAGCGGTCTCTGCGCTGTCCGGCGTGGATCTCGACGTCCGTCGCGGCGAGCTCGTCGCGGTGATGGGCGCCTCCGGCTCGGGGAAGTCGACGTTGCTGTCGATCGCCGGTGGCCTGGCGAAGCCGACGACCGGCGAGGTGATCATCGAGGGTGCGTACCTCAGCGAGCAGTCGCCTGCTCGTCTGGCGCAGCTGCGCCGCCGGTCGCTCGGCTTCGTCTTCCAGGACTTCAACCTCATCCCCACCCTCACCGCGATGGAGAACGTGACGCTCCCCCTCGAGCTCGACGGCTTCCGCAGCAGGGTCGCGCACCGCGCGGGACGCGACGCCCTGGACTCGGTGGGCCTCGCGGACAAGCACGACTCCTACCCCGACGACCTCTCCGGAGGCCAGCAGCAGCGCGTCGCCATCGCACGCGCGGTGGTGGGAGGGCGTCGGCTGATCCTCGCCGACGAGCCGACGGGAGCACTCGACTCGGCGACGGGCGAGCTCGTGCTGAAGATGCTGCGCGCTCGGATCGACGCGGGGGCCGCCGGCATCCTCGTCACCCATGAGGCCAGGCACGCCGCGTTCGCCGACCGCATCGTGTTCCTCCGCGACGGCCGCATCGTCGACCAGACCAGGCGCGACGACGCCGACGTGCTCCTCACCGGCCCCGCCCGATGACGGCCACGCTCGACGGTCCGGCGGTCGCGCCGCCACGGGGTGCCGCGCGGACGGCACGCGGGCTGCGGGCGCGATGGCGCGTCGCTGCGCGCCTCGCGCGACGCCAGGTCCGCCGCACACTGTTGTCGAGCGCGCTCATCGCCACGCTGATCCTGCTCCCCATCGCCGCGATGACCGGCTATGCGGTGATCGCCCTGAGCTCGATACCCACCGTCGAGGAACGCATCGCCATGGAGCTCGGCCGAACCCAGTCGTGGATCTCCGTGGCCGGCCTCCCCGGCAACGGGTTCTGGCAGGCGCCGACGCAGCCGAGCTGGAACGGCTATCCCTCCACGATGTCGGAGATGCCGACCGGAACGGCCGTGACGGATCCGACCACGCTGCTCCCGGCGGGGACCAGCGCGATCAGCGTCACGCAGGGGACGGTGCGCGTGACCACCCCCGACGGGGTCACCGGGATGCAGGCCACGGCCGGCGAGACGTGGGATCCGAGCCTCGCCGGGAGCTACGACCTCCTGGACGGCCGTGCGCCCGCCGGACCACACGACGCCCTCGTCACCCCCGCCACCCTGAATCGGCTCGGCATCGGGATCGGCGACGAGATCACGCTCCCTGACTCCGGGTCCCGGTACACCGTGACAGGGACGATGCGCTCGGCCCGGCTCGGAGACGCGGTTCCGGCGCTGTTCCTCCCTCCGTCGGCCGCCGTCCGCGGCGACCGCGGCTGGTATCTGCCCGATCACGCCCTGAGCTGGGCGGACGTCAAGGACCTCAACGAGCAGGGGGTCGTCGCCCTCTCCCGCACCGTGCTGCTCGATCCGCCGGACGTGCGCGGCACGGACGCCGAGTTCTCTTACGACGAGTACTGGGCCTCCCGGTGGTCGATCATGATGGTGCTCGCGATGGCGGCGCTGTTCACCGCGTACGTCGTGGTCATGCTCGCCGGGGCGGCGTTCGCCGTGGCGGCCCGCCGACAGCAGCGTTCGCTCGCCGTCGCCGCGAGCGTCGGGGCGTCTGCGAGCGACCTGCGCAGAGTGATCCTGTTGCAGGGCACCACGCTGGGCCTCGTCGGCGGGGTGATGGGAGTCGCCCTCGGGATCGGCGCCGCCGCGGTCGTGATGCACCTCGTCGGCGACGGCACAGCCCCGCACTTCCCCGGATTCCATCCCCCCTGGGAGATCCTCGCCGTCATCCTCCTGTTCGCCGTCCTGGTGGGCACCGCGTCCGCCGCGATGCCGGCGCGGACGGTCGGTCGATCCGACACGCTCAGCGCGCTGCGCGGGGCCCGACGTCCTCAGGTGCCCACGGCGTCCCGCCCTTTGTGGGGGTCGCTCCTGATGGTCGTCGGACTGGCGGTCACACTCGGTTCGGCTGCGACGATCGTCGCGATCGCGGACACCGACATCGCCTGGGATTCGCCGCTGCGCACGATCCCGCCCTTCGGGATCGTCGTCGGACCGATCGTCGTGCAGGCAGGCATCCTTCTCTCCGGACGCTGGTTGCTGTGGATGACGGCACGTCTGCTGTCGCCTCTCGGGCTGGCCGCACGCCTCGCCTCCCGCGACGCCGCGGCCAACTCCTCGCGGACCGTCCCCGCTTTCGCTGCCATCGCCGCCACGGTGTTCCTCGGCGTGTTCGCGCTGAGCACGGCGGCCATGCAGAACGCCGACACCGCCCGCGAGTGGTACTACCAGGCACCAGTGGGCGGTATGGCCGTGAGCTTCGCGCCGACGGGCACGGGGTTCGTCACCGAGCTCGACGCCGACCAGAGAAGGGATGCCGCGGAGGCGGCACTGGAACTCGCGGACGCGGCGGGGGCTACCCGCACGGCGGTCGTGCAGAAGCAGCCGTCATCCTGGGCGTACGCGGACGTCTCGACGCTGCCGGAGGATCAGGTGCATGTCCTCGCGATCCTTCCCGAGCGGTACCTGCTCGAACCGCAGGAGTCCTTCCGCTCCCGCGGACAGGATCCGGGCAATCCGCTGTCGGTGATCTCCGCGGACGAGATCGAGACGGCCCTCGGGGTCACGCTGACTCCGGAGCAGCTGCAGGCGTACCGGAGCGGTGCGGCGATCGTCGCGGATCCGCGATTCGCGGTCGGCGGTGCCGTCGAGCTCGCCGCCTGGACGCCGGAGGAGGCGTCTCGCGGCGAGATCCCGTCGAACATCTGGCCTGAGCCCGCCGACGGGCCAGGGTGGGCGACGCCGACGTGGGACAGGCGCATCGACGCGATCGTCCTCGATCTGCCGTTCCAGCCGACGGCGGTGGCGATCGCGCCCGAGACCGCGGCCGACCTGCGCATCGCCGTGAACCCCGAGTTCGTCGTCTCGGGCTTCGATGCGCCGGTGGGCGTCGACGTGCGCGATCGGACCGGCCTGCTGTCGGAGACGCTCAGCACCGAGAAGTGGACGATCTACGCCACGTGGGAGAACGGTCCGCCCGACGACGCGCTCTGGATGATCCCGATCATCGTCGCGGTCGCTACCCTCGTGCTCGGCGCGAGCGCGGTGGCGCTCAGCCTCGCACGGTTCGAACGCCGCCCGGACGATGCCACGCTCTCCGCGGTCGGCGGCACCGGAGGGATGCGCCGGAGGATCGGCTTCTGGCAGGGGCTCATCATCGCGGGCTTCGGCACGCTCGCCGGGGCCGCGGCGGGGATCCTGCCCCCGATCGGCCTCGCGATCCAGTCGGGGGGATCGATGCGGCTGCACGACGCCCCCTGGGTGGTACTGCTCGGGCTGGCGGTCGCGCTCCCCCTCGGGATCGCCGCAGTGAGCTGGCTCGTGACGCCGCGCCGCCCCGATCTGACGCGCCGGACAGCCATCACCTGACGCTGTGAGCGAACCCGCCCCGTTCTCGGGCGGATGCACAGCCAGCGCATTCCCTGCGCTGTCTAGGATCGAGACATGGCAGGAATCTGGGGCAGACGCAAGCGCGAGCAGGAAGAGCTGGCTGCGCAGGACGCCGACCTCGCACGACGCGCTGAGCAGGCGCTCGTCGCGGCCGACGAGCGGATCCGCTCGACGGCCGACGAGCTGGCCTTCGCCGAGGCGGAGCTGGGAGAGTCGCTCACCGCCGATCTGAAGTCGGCACTCACCGCGGTGCGCACGCACATGCGCGAGGCGTTCCAGCTGCACCAGCTCAACCACGACGAGATCCCCGACACGCCGGAGGAGCTCCGCACGCGCAACGCGCGCATCGCGCAGCTGTGCGACTGGGCGCAGGACCTGCTCGACGAGAAGACCTCGGTGCTCGCCGAGTCCGTCGCCAAGGTGCGCCGCGCCCCGCAGGTGGTGGCGCAGGTGCGAGCGGATGCCGAGGCGCTGACCGCGCGGATCCCGCAGACGAAGGACGCGATCGCGCGGCTCTCCGCACGGTACGCGGAGTCCGCGATGAACCAGATCACCGCCAGCGCGGCCGAGGCCGAGCAGCTGATCGCGTTCGCGACGCACGGCGCCGACGTGTCAGAGCGCCGCAGGGCGGCGAAGCAGAACGAAGAGGCGAACCTCGCGCTGGAGACGGCCACCGAGGCCACCCGCCGCGCCTCGACGCTGCTCGACGCCGTCGAGGACTTCGAGATCGAGGCCCTCCGTGCCGAGTCCACGCTGGCCGAGGTCGTCGCCGACTCCCGGGGCGATCTGATCACCGCCCGCACCGCGCCGCAGGTGCCGGCCGTGGCCGCAGCGGTGACAGCGCTGCAGGACGCTCTCGCCTCGCTCTCCCCCGCCGGGACCCCTGGCGACCCGTTCGCCGAGCTGTCGCGACTGCGCGCGGCCAACACCGGCCTCGACGACGCGATCGCCGCGGCCCGCTACCGCGCCGAGAACCCGCTGCCCAGCATCGCTCAGGTGCAGCATGCCATCGACGACGCCGACCGTCAGCTCGGGGTCGCCCGCGGGCTGATCGCCGGCCACCGCGGCTGGATCGGCGCCGACGCCCGCACACGTCTCGCCGAGGCGGAGCGACTGCGGGTCGATCTGTCCGATCTGCTCCCGGCCGAGGAGACCCGCGAGGAGGCACTGTCGAACGCCCGCCGCGTGGCGCACCTGGCGTCGGAGGCGCTGCAGCTCGCTCAGCGCGACATCGACTCCTCCCGCCCTCAGGATCAGGGCTGGGGCGGCGGTGGCGGCTGGGGCGGAGGCTCACGCGGCGGAGGTGGCGACATCGCCTCCGGCATCCTCGGCGGCCTCGTCATCGGCAGCCTTCTCGACGGCATCTTCGACTGAGACCACGCTCCCCAGGACGTCGCGACGAAGAGCGGTTCCGCGCGTCTCGACCACGATCGGTTCTGCGCGTCTCAATGGAGGCCGGCTCCGCGCGTCTCGGTGAAGACCGGTTGCGCACGTCTCGTGCTCACACGCCGAACGGCCCGCCCCTTCCGGGACGGGCCGTTCGTGTGAGGACAGACGCGCTCTGCGCTCAGGACGCGAGCGCCTCCGCAGGCGGCGCCTGGGTGCTCAGAGCGATGACGCCGTAATCCCAGCCCTTGCGGCGGTAGACCACGCTCGGGTGGTCGGTGCGCACGTCGACGAAGAGGAAGAAGTCGTGACCGACGAGCTCCATCCTGTCGACCGCCTCCTCGACGGTCATCCACTCCGCATCGAAACTCTTGGTGCGGATCACGACGGGCGAGTAGACCTCGTCCTCGTCGTTCTGGATCGGCACGCTGCCGGTCGCGACCGCGTGCAGCACGTCGGCGGATGCCGGCAGCACGTCGATCCCTTCGAGGGCTCCGCTGCCCTTCTCGAAGTGGGCTCCGCGCGGATGGTGCCGCCCGTCGACCCTCTTCTCCTTCGCGCGGCGCAACTGCTCGGACATCTTGTCGATCGCGAGGTCGAGGGCGACGAACTTGTCGCCGTCGGTGGCCTCGGCTCTGACGACCGGTCCCTTTCCGACCAGTGTCAACTCGACGGTCTCGTCAGGTA
>JAGIAK010000133.1 GCA_017744855.1 Microbacterium sp. | reverse complement strand
GTCTTCAGGGTTGTGACGTCGGTCTTCAGGGTTGTGACGTCGGTCTGCAGGGTCGCGACATCGGTCTGCAGGGTCGCGACGTCGGTCTTCAGGACGGCGACGTCGACTTTCAGGGTCGCGACGTCTGTCTTCAGCACGGCGACGTCGGTCTTCAGCACGGCGACGTCGGTCTTCACGGCCGCGACGTCTGCCGCGACGCCGTCGATCCGTGCGGTCAGTTTGTCGTCGACGCCGTCGATCCGTCGCACGCACCAGCTGAACCCGCCGAGCATGGCGCCGCCGAGGGTCACGACGATGCCGACGGCGCTCAACACGACGGCGATGATCTCTGCGGACACGTACATGCCTCCAGTCTGCTGAGGGGACCTTTCCGACGCTACGGATGAGGGCGCGACACGCGCAGGCGGTCGGGTGTGAATCCCGGGATATGTGGAGAACTCCCGGGCGCATCTGAATGTGGAGGAGGGGCGCCGCGCGCACCCCGTACGCTCGAAGGGAACCACGGAAGGAAGCGCATGCGCGTACTCGGTCTGCTCTCCGGCACCTCCCACGACGGCATCGACGTCACGGTCGTCGACTTCACGGAGTCCGACGGCGCCCTGCACGGCACCGTGCTGCATGACGACAGCATCCCCTACGACCCCGCCCTCCGCGCCCGACTGATCGCGGCCTTGCCGCCGGCGCAGACGACCCTCGCCGAGGTGTGCGAGCTCGACACCCTCATCGGGCAGGTGTTCGCCGACGCGGCGGCCGCTGCCGTGGCATCCGTGGGCGACGTGGACGTCGTGTGCACGCACGGCCAGACGGTCTACCACTGGGTCGAAGCGGGGCACGCCCTCGGCACGCTGCAGATCGGCCAGCCCGCGTGGATCGCCGAGCGCGTCGGCGCCCCGGTCGTCTCCGACGTGCGCATCCGCGACATCACCGCCGGCGGCCACGGCGCCCCGCTAGTGTCGTTCCTCGACGAACTGCTGCTGCGCGGGCGCCCCGGCGTCTCCGCCGCGCTCAACCTCGGCGGCATCGCGAACATCACCGTGGTCGCGGCTGACGGCCTGTCGGCCTACGACGTGGGGCCGGCGAACGCGTTGATCGACGCCGTCGTCGTGGCCGAGGGCCTGAACGATCGCGGCTACGACGCCGATGCGGCGATCGCCCGTGCCGGAACGGTCGACGAGGACCTTCTCGCCGCCCTCCTCGCGGATCCGTACTACGCCCTCCCCGCGCCGAAGAGCACAGGCAAGGAGCACTTCCACCTCGACTACGTGCGTGCGCACACGACGGGCCGCGACCTCGCCCCCGCCGACCTCGTGCGCACGCTGACCGAACTCACTGTGCGGACCGTGGCGCAGGACGTGCGCGCCGCCGGCATCGACTACCTCGCCGTCTCGGGAGGCGGATGCCGCAACCCGCTGATCATGCAGGGGCTCCGCGACGCCCTTCCCGGCGTCGAAGTGGTTCTCGCTGACGAGCTCGGCGCATCGGCGGACGGCAAGGAGGCGATGCTGTTCGCGCTCATCGGCTGGTGCACCATGCACGGGGTGCCCGCGGTGTTCCCCGGTGCGACCGGTGCGCACGCTCCGCGGATCCTCGGCACGATCACCCCGGGCACGGGGCCGCTCCGGATGCCGGAGCCCGTCGAGCGCGTGCACAGCCTCACCCTGACGGCCGGCTGACGCGCGTCCACTGAGTTGGCGCGCAGTGCGGGTATCGCCGGGGGATACCCGCGGGAGGTGCCAACCGAAGCCGAGGCGCGGGACGTGCGCGGCACAACTGAGCGCGGGGTGAGTCGCTGCCTCAGCGGCGCCGGTCGTCGTCGTCCCAGGGGCCTTCCCACCAGCCGGCGCGGCCGTCGTCCGACCCTCCGCCGCCTCGGCGACGGAACAAGTTGACCACGACGATCACGAGCGTGCTCACGAGGATCAGCGTGACGACGAGGAACAGCAGGTCGTTCTGACTCATGGGCGCTTCCCCTCTGCGGCATCCGCGACGATCTTCGCGATGCGGGCAGCACGTGTCTCCGGCCGCTTGGCCATGGCGATGTGCGTGAGGCCGAACTTCTTGGCCGACTTCGGGAACGCGTCCCAGTTCGCCCTGGCCTCGGGCGCCGCATCGAGGGCAGCGGTGAGCTCCGGCGGCTCGATCCCGGCCTCCGGGCCGTCGAGGATCGTCCAGGAGCCGTCCTTCTTCGCCGCATCGATCACTCGGATGCCGGCGGGCGTGAGCAGCCCGGCCTCCTCCAGCTCGAAGATGCGCGCCTTGTTCGTGGCGGCCCAGATGCTCCCGCGCCGTCGCGGCGAGAACCACTGCGCGTTGACGCCGTCGAAGACGCGCACGGGACCGTCGATCCAGCCGAAGCACAGCGCCTGTCGCACCGAGTCCTCATAGCCGACGCCCTCGGCGTCGGCTCCGCGTACGCCGAGCAGCCAGACGCCCTCTGTGCGCGTATGGTTCTCGGCGAGCCAGGCGCGCCAGACCTCGGCATCCGCCGCTCTGACCCGTTCGCCCTCGTCGAGAACACCCATGTCAGTCGTCCGTCGAGGGCAGCAGGTCGGCGACGGACGCCACGATCTCGTCGGGACGGAACGGATACTTCTCGATCTCGGCGCTGTCGCTGATGCCGGTGAGCACCAGCACCGTGTGCAGGCCCGCCTCGATGCCCGCCACGATGTCGGTGTCCATGCGGTCGCCGATCATGCCCGTCTTCTTCGAGTGCGCTCCGATCTTGTTCAGTGCGGAGCGGAACATCATCGGGTTCGGCTTGCCGACGACGTAGGGCTCCTTGCCCGTGGCCTTGGTGATGAGTGCGGCGATCGCGCCGGTCGCGGGCAGCGGGCCGTCGGCGCTGGGGCCGGTGGCGTCGGGGTTGGTGACGATGAAGCGCGAGCCGGCGTTGATGTGCCTGATCGCCTTGGTGATCGCCTCGAAGGAGTAGTTGCGGGTCTCGCCGACCACGACGAAGTCGGGGTTCGTCTCGGTCATGATGAAGCCGGCCTCGTGCAGCGCGGTGAGGATGCCGGCCTCGCCGATCACGAAGGCGGAGCCGCCGGGGAGCTGCTGGGCGAGGAAGTCGGCGGTGGCGAGCGCGGAGGTCCAGATGCGCTCCTCCGGCACGATGAGGCCGCTGGCGCGGAGCCGTGCGGAGAGGTCGCGCGCGGTGAAGATCGAGTTGTTCGTGAGCACCAGGTACGGGATGCCGTCGCGCTCCCAGCCGGCGAGCAGCTCGGATGCCCCGGGGATGGCGTCGTTCTCATGGACGAGGACTCCGTCCATGTCGGTCAGCCAGCATTCGATGTCGTCGCGATGTGCCATGCGCCCAGCCTATTCGTCGCCGCCGACGTCGCACCGGTCGATTCCTCGGCATCCCTTCGGCGAGGCGTCGGCGACGCACTCGAGACGAAAATTGTTTCCATTGCATATCGATTGTGCTGCCGTACCGCGAAAATTATTTGCAAAGGCATTTTGTTAGTGGCATAGTCGTAATCCGGGCGGGAGATGCCGTCCTGGACGTTTCAACGAGGAGATCCCTGATGCACAAGCGCATTCTTTCCGCCGTGGCGCTGGGCGCCGTGGCCACGTTCGGCCTCGCGGCCTGCTCCGGTGGTGCCACTGACAGCAACGGCGGAGGCGCCGTCGACGGCAAGGGCCAGGAGCTCACCGTCTGGATCATGAAGGGCACCAACCCCGACTCGACCGCCTTCTACGACGCCGTCTCCAAGGAGTTCAAGAAGGAGACCGGCGCCACGGTCAAGATCGAAGAGGTCCAGTGGGCCGACGCCCACGACCGCTTCGTGACCTCGATCGCCGGCGGCACCACCCCCGACATCGCCGAGACCGGCACCACCTGGACCGCGGAGTTCGCCGACGCCGGTGCGCTCCTCGACATCGACAAGTACGTCGACGCCGAGAAGGGCCTGCGCGACGACCTCGTCGACGGCCTCGAGGTCGCCGGCACCTACGACGAGAAGCTCTACGGCATGCCGTGGTACGCCGGCGTCCGTTCGCTCGTGTACCGCACCGACGTGTTCGAGGAGCTCGGCCTCGAGGCTCCGAAGAACTGGGACGACATCGTCGCCGCCGGTGAGGCCATCAAGGCCGCCAAGCCCGACATGCTGCCCTTCCCGGTTCCGGGTGACGCCGAGTTCCAGGTCTACCCCTGGGTCTGGGGTGCCGGCGGCGAGATCGCCACGCTCGACGGCAAGGAGTGGACGAGCGAGCTCGACAGCAAGAAGTCCCAGGAGGGCATCGAGTTCTACACCGACCTGGCGACGAAGCACGGCTTCTCGTCGGCCGGCGCGACCACCTGGAAGGAGACGGACCTCCGTGACGCCTTCACCCAGGGCAACGTCGCGATGATGCTCTCGGGCTCCTGGACCCCGAAGGCGCTCACCGAGGCCAACCCCGACCTCGAGGGCAAGATCGGCGCCGCGGTCATCCCCGGCAAGGACGGCGGCATCGCCCCCTCCGTGCTCGGCGGCTCGCACCTCTCGATCTTCAACACCACGAAGAACGCCGACCTCGCCTGGAAGTTCGTCCAGATGATGACCACCGGCAAGTTCGCAGAGCAGTGGTCCAACGAGACCGGCTACTTCCCCGGCGTCGAGTCGGCGATGAAGGAGGCCCTGGCCTCGACCGACCCGCTCGTCGCGCCGTTCGCGCAGCAGATGGTCGAGGGCGGCGCGTCCGTGCCGGTCACCCCGAACTTCGGCGCCGTGCAGGCGAAGAAGACGACCAACTCGATGATCCAGGCGATCCTCAGCGGGCAGAAGGACGTCGCGACCGCGACGAAGGACGCCTCCGCTGAGATGACCGAGCTGCTCAACCAGTAATAGGGCCGCATTCGATGTCAATGGTGCAGGCACCGCTGCCGGCCACGGAGACGGGGAACACCCCCGCCTCCGTGGCCGGCAGGTCGCGCGGGTTCTCGCTCGTGAAGGCACGTCCGTGGATCCTTCTCGCGCCCGGTCTGATCATCCTCGCGGTGCTCATGCTGTGGCCCCTCGTGCAGGTGTTCCTGTACTCGCTGCAGGACTACGGCCTGCGTCAGATCAACACGGGCGAGCAGAACTGGATCGGGCTCGACAACTACACCAAGGCGCTCAGCGATCCGCAGCTGTGGACCGTCGTGCTCCCGAACACCGTCGGCTTCGCTGCCGTCGCCGTGTTCGTGACCGTCGCGGTCGGCACGCTCGTCGCCCTGCTCCTCGCCCGCCTCGGGCCGGTGTGGCGCACCATCGTCTCCAGCTGCATCATGGTGGCGTGGGCCATGCCCGCCGTCACCGGCACCTACGTCTGGACCTTCATCTTCGATGCCGACCGCGGCATCTTCAACACCGTCCTCAAGGACATGGGCCTCATCGACCAGTCGGTCAACTGGTTCACCAACCAGTGGTCGTTCTACGCGATCGTGCTCCTCAACGTCGTGCACCACGGCTTCCCGTTCGTCGCGATCACCGTGCTCGCCGGCCTCCTCGGCGTCTCGAAGGAGATGCTCGAGGCCGCTGCCCTCGACGGCGCCGGCGCCTGGCGCCGCTTCTGGAAGATCATCTTCCCGACCCTCAAGCCCGTGTTCTCGGTCGTCATCATCCTGTCGACGATCTGGGACTTCAAGGTCTTCGCGCAGGTCTACCTGATGCCGGGAGGCAACGGAGGCAACCGCTCCGTGCTGAACCTCGGCGTGTGGTCGTACGTGGAGTCGTTCGGGCAGAACAAATACGGCTTCGGAGCCGCGCTGGCCGTGCTGCTCACCCTCGTGCTGATCGGCATCACGATCGTGTACATCCGGTCCCTCATGAAGGAGGACGAACTGTGAACCCGCGTCCGTCCGTCCTGTCGAGGATCGGCATCGGCGTCGCCATCGCCGCCGTCCTGATCTTCACCCTGTTCCCCGTGTACTGGATGGTCTCCAGCGCCCTCGACAAGAAGGCGTCCAGCGGCGGGCAGTCCCTGCTGCCGCAGGAGTTCACCCTCGACAACTTCGCCTTCGTGCTCACCGACGGCGGGTTCGGCACGTACCTGCGCAACTCGGCCATCGTGGCCCTCGTCACGGTGCTCGTCAGTGCGATCGTCTGCCTGCTCGCCGCCGTCGCGGTGGCGCGCTTCCGCTTCAAGTTCCGCACCACGATCCTCATGATGATCCTCGTCGTGCAGATGGTGCCGCTCGAGGCGCTCGTGATCCCGCTGTTCCTTCAGGTGAAGAGCCTCGGCCTGCTCAACAGCATCCTCGGTCTGATGGTCGTCTACGTGGCGCTGTCGCTGGCCTTCGGCATCTGGATGCTGCGCGGCTTCGTCGCCGCCGTGCCCGTCGAGCTCGAGGAGGCCGCGTACATCGACGGCGCGAGCTGGTGGCGGATGTTCCGCTCCATCCTGCTGCCGCTGGTGATGCCCGGCCTCGTCGCGACCAGCATCTTCAGCTTCATCACCGCGTGGAACGAGTTCATCTTCGCCATGACGATCCTCGGCAGCGCGACCGACCAGTACACGGTGTCGATCGGCCTGAAGTCGTTCTTCGGCCTGCACTCCAACGACTGGGGCAGCATCATGGCCGCGTCGACGATCATCACCATCCCGGTCATGATCTTCTTCGTGATCGTGCAGCGTCGCCTCTCCTCCGGCATGGTCGCGGGAGCGGTGAAGGGATGACCGAGGAGTACACCCGTCTCGCCAACGCCGTCGTCTGGCCGGGCTTCTTCGGCACGACCGCGCCCGAGTGGCTGCTCTCCGAGCTCCGTGACGGGCTCGCCGGCGTCGTCTACTTCGGTCAGAACATCGGCGACGACGTCGCGGCGTTGAGCGCCGAGATCCTCGCGGCGAACCCCGCGGCGCTGATCGGCGTCGACGAGGAGGGCGGCAGCGTCACCCGCCTCGAGCGCGGAGCGGGCTCGACCGTGCCCGGCGCCGCGCAGCTCGATCGCGCCGGCGTCGACACGGTGGTGCTG
>JAGIAK010000132.1:413-7067 GCA_017744855.1 Microbacterium sp. | reverse complement strand
GGTGTCGCTGACCAGCTCCTCACCGCGGGCCGGGCCGTCGGCATGCGCATCGGTACCGCCCGTGCCGGCACCATCCCCGGCACCGTCGGCGTGGGCGACATCCGCAACGGCTACCTCGGTACCGCCGATCGGGCCGCCGCCGTACGCGATGAACCGGCCGCGCTCGGCATCCCACATGCGCAGCAGCAGCTCTTGCGTGGCCGCCGCGCGCTCGCGGAACCGGGTCGCATCGGCATCCGGCTCGTACCGCGCCAGGAGGTCGGCGATCTCGAGGTCCTGCCGCACGAGGTACGCGCCCAGGTCGGGGGCCGCCGTGGGCAGCGGGCCGTCGAAGACCGGGCTGTCGTCGAGGCCGGAGGAGTACGGATGCCCATACTCCGGCATCCCGTCGTGATCGAGGTCAGACCCCGCGAACCACCAGTCCTGCGAGGCGATCACCCGCGGCAGCTGCGCGCGGGCGAAGTCCGGGTCGTCTGCTGCGTCGAGCACCTTGCGCAACGCCCAGGCGGCGAGCGGCGGCTTCGTCAGCGGCACCGGCGCGCTCGGGTCGGCGATCTGCGACCCCGCGCGGCGCAGGTTGGCGCGGTCGCTCTCCGGCAGGTCGTCGCTCGTCGCGAGCACGCCGAGCTCGTGCACCACGTCGGGGAGCTGGCCGTCGGGCTGCGGGAAGCGGAACGCGATCGACAGCTGCTCGCGGGCGAGCTCGGGATCGCCGTGCCGCAGTCCGACGGCGATGAAGTACGCGTCCCACTGCCACAGGCCCACGTAGCCGATCTTCGACGGCACGATCGCGCGGGCGTCGCCCAACGAGGGCAGCTCGACGATGTTCGCACCGAGCACCCACCAGCAGAACGCGGTCATCTCCTGCAGGTCGTCACGCACGATCGGGCACTTCGCGAACCACTCGTCCCAGACGGATGCCGTGGCGGCGAGCGCCGCCATGTGATCGCCCCGCTCGACGGCGACCGAGCGGTCGTCGGCGACACGCAGGCGGATGCCTTCGCCCAGCACATGCTCCTCGACGGAGCCGTCCGGCCGCACCAGACGCACGCGCGCGTCCGTGGCGCCGCCGAAGCTCAGCGCACCGGCCCCGTCGAACGTGAGCGTGACGTCGCCGCGGTCGTTGATCGAGCGCGCGGCCCTTTCCCGGTCGTTGAGCGAGCGGAGCGAGTCGAAACGCCCGCCGCCGCCCGCAACCTCACCGCGTTTCGACTCGTCGCTGCGCTCCTCGCTCAACGACCGCGTGGCGTCCTCCGCCGACTCGTCGCTGCGCTCCTCGCTCAACGACCGCGTAGTGCCGAAGCGCACGCGCCCAGGCAGCACATCGGCCACCGGAAGCACCGCGCCCGCGGCATCCGTCACCACCACCGCGTCGAGCACGCGGCATTCCGACAGCCGCTTCTCGTACTCGGACGTGTGCACGCGCACCCCGTCGCCGGAGGCCGAGCGGAACACGAGCACGCGCGACCGCGGCAGCGTGAAGGGCGCGGCGACCAGGTCGAGGTGTCGTCCGGCCAGCTCCTGCAGGGTCATCGTCCTCCCAGGCCCGAGGCGGCCATGCTGTTCAGGATCTTGCGCTGACCGATCACGAACACGATCAGCATCGGCACGGTCGCGATCGCGGATGCCGCCATCACGAGTCCGTAGTTCACCGAGCCCTGCTGGCTCTGGAACGCCTGCAGCAGCAGCGGCACCGTGAACAGGTCGGGCGAGTTCAGCAGCACGAGCGGGAACAAGAAGGAGTTCCACACGTCGAGGGCGACGATGATGCTCAGCGCGGCGAGGCCGGGCTTGAGGTTCGGCAGCACCACGCTCCAGAAGGTGCGCCAGCGGCCGGCGCCGTCGACGAGGGCCGCTTCCTCCAGCTCCCGCGGCAGGGCGAGCACGAACTGGCGCATGAGGAACACCGCGAACGGGTTCGCCATCATGCCTGGCACGATCAGCGCGAGGTGCGAGTCCACCCAGCCGAGCTGCGACATCAGCAGGTAGAACGGGATGAGCGTGACCTGCTTGGGGATCATCTGCGTCGCCAGGAACACGATGAACAGGATCTTGCTGCCGCGGAACCTGATCCGCGCGAACGCGTAGCCGGCCATCGCCGAGGTGATCAGCGTGCCGATCACCACCAGCACGGCGATGTACGCGCTGTTCAGGTACGCCTGCCCGAACGGCACCGCGTTCCACGCGGTCGTGTAGTTGTCGAACGTCCACGGGTCGGGCAGGAACTGCAGCGGGTTCTTCAGCAGCTGGTTCAGCGTCTTGAACGACGTCAGCAGCATCCAGATGAAGGGGAACACCATCGCGATGCCGGCGATCGCCAGCACGATGTGCAGCACGGTGGCGCCGAGCCGGCGGCGGGCACGATCGGCGCCAGGACCGCCGCGGCCCCGCGAGCGATAGCCCGGTGCGGTGAGCGCGACCGTAGAGCCGGTCGGCGGGGCGGGCCTGGTCAGGGACGGGGTCTGGGAGGTCATGCCGGGTCATCCTCGTAGTGGACGAACTTCTTCTGCGCGGCGAACTGGATGCCGGTGATGATCAGCGTGATCACGAGCAGGATGACGCTGGCCGCGCTCGACAGGCCGAACTCGAACTTCGTGAAGCCGAGGTCGAAGATGTGGAAGACGATCGTGCGGGTCGCGTTGTCGGGGCCGGCGTTCTGCACGAGCACGTAGACGGTGTCGAAGGTCTGCAGCGACGAGATGAAGGCGACGATCGACGAGAAGAACACGATCGGCGAGAGCAGCGGCAGGCGGATGCTGGTGAACAGCCGCACGGGACCGGCGCCGTCGATGCGGGCGGCCTCGATGACCGAGGGCGAGATGTTCTGCAGACCGGCGAGGAAGATTACCACGTTGAGGCCCATCGACGACCAGATGGTGACGATGCAGACGGCGAGGAGGGCGAGCTTCGGGTCCTGCAGCCAGTCGGGGGGAGCGATGCCGAAGATCTTCGAGATCGCCGTGGAGAGCACGCCGTCCGCGCGGAACATCTGCTGCCAGATCATCGCGACAGCGACCGTGGAGGTGACGACGGGGGCGAAGAACAGCACGAGGTAGAGCGTGCGCGTCTTGAGCTTCTCGAGCGCGATCGCGACGATCACGGCGAGACCGAGTCCGATCGGCACGGTGATGATCGCGATGAGCAGGGTGTTGAGGATGGCGCGGCCGAGCAACGGGTCGGCCAGCTGCTCGGCGAAGTTGTCGAAGCCGACCCACTCCAGGTCGCTCAGACCGTCCCAGGTCGCGAAGGCGAGCACCATGCTGGCGAGGAACGGCAGCACGACGAACAGCCCCATGCCGATGAGCTGCGGGCCGACGAAGACGTACCCCCAGCGGCGGTCGCGCCGGCGCCAGGCGGCCTCCTTGCGCAGGGGCAGGGCGGATGCCGCAGGGGTGGCCTGCGGCATCCGTCCGTTGTCGGTGAGAGTGGACACTCTTACTTCCCCGACCGGTCCTTGACCAGGGTGGCGACGTTGTCGAGCGTGGCCTTCGCGTCCTGCTTGCCCTCGTAGAGCTTGAGGAACTCGTCGGAGATGTCGATCGGCAGACCGGGGACGGCGGCCTCGGCGGGGTAGTCCTCGAAGCCGATGTCACGCATGTCGAGGAACGTCTGCGCGTGGGCGGGGTAGTCGTCCTCGAGCACGACGTCGTCGGCGCCCTTGATCGACGGGACGGCGTTGCCGCCGCCCTGCAGACGGAAGGTCTGGCCCTCGGCGGAGAGGAACTCGGTCCAGAACGTGAACGCGGCATCCTTGACCTTGGTCTTCGCGTTGATGGCGAGGAACGAAGTCGCGACGCCGGTGGGCGCAGCCGTGCCGTCGGGGGTCGGCCACGGCGCGATGTCGTAGTCGGCCTCCTCGCCGGTCGCCTTCACGGTGCCGATCGTGTACCGGCCCTGCACGAAGAAGCCGCTCTTGTGCGTGACGAAGACGCTGTCGGCGCCGGCGCCGTCCGGCAGGCTGTCGGCGACCACGAAGGTGCCGTCCTGGAAGAGGTCGCCGAACTGCTGCAGCGCGTCGACGGCGGCAGAGTCCTTGTTGGCGGTGAACTCGCCGGAGTCGCTGTAGGGCGCATCGACGCCCTGCGACGACAGCCAGCTCCAGTGCGTGGCCCAGTAGTTCCAGTACATCGTGCCGGTGAGGCCCGCGTCGTGCAGCTTGCGGTTCATCTCCAGGAACTTGTCCGTCGTCCACTGGCCGTCGGCGGCGAGGGTCGCCGGGTCCTCGGTGATGCCGGCGGTGGCGAGCGCCTGCTTGTCGTACCAGAACACGTCGGGGTTGGAGTCGTTCGGGGCGGCGTAGGTCTTGCCGTCCTTCTCCGCGGCGCCGAACAGACCGGGGAAGAAGTCGTCCTTCTTGGTCTTGCTGTCCTTCGAGGCCATCAGGTCGTCGAGCGGCATGAGGCGCTTGGAGTCGACGAACTGGCCGATCTTGTCGTCGCCGACGTAGAACACGTCGGGTGCGGTGTTGCTGGTGAGCTGCGCGAGCAGCTTGGAGTGGTAGTCGCCGTAGCTGGCGACGGGCTGCAGCTTGACCTTGATGTCGGGGTGGCGCTTCATGAAGTCCTTGTTGAACTCCTCGTAACGCGTGAGCTCGTCTGCCGTGCCCCAGGTGGACCAGACGACGGTCGCGGTGCCGTCTGCTGCGACCCCGCCTCCCCCGCCGCCGCCGCTGCATGCGGCGAGTCCCAGGACAAGAGCGCCGGCGGCGCCCGCTGCCAGATATCGCGTCACCTTCGCACGTGCCATCTCGCTACCTCTTTCGTCGTCGGAAGATCGTGTCGGGTCCCCGGAGGGCTACTCGTATTCTGTATACAGAACGCAGTTGTGTCAAGAGTGCAGCGGGTTCGAGACCGTCTCGTGATGTCGGTGAAGCGGCGCGACGCACTGTCGGCGCGCGCAACCGCGGAGCACAATGAGGACATGAGCGATCCCCGTGTCCTCGGCCCAGGACTGCTGCCGACGCCCTTCACCGCAGACGAGATCAGAGCGGCTGCCGGGAGCGGGCTGACCATCGGCATCCGCATCGACCTGCCCGACGGATCGACCGCCACCAGGGTCAACCGCTTCAGCGAGACGGATGCCGACGGCGCGACCCTCGAGCGCTGGTCGCTCGCCGATCGTTCCGACGTGTCGGCAGACCGGGTGACCTGGCTCGACCTGCAGCGCCACGCCGCCTTCGACGCCGCGACGACCACGGCGTCGACCGAGACCCTGTCGACGCCGCTCGGCGATCTCGCGTGCCTGCGCTACGACACCGAGGACGGCGTGTACTGGTTCGCGCTCGCGCACCCCGGCATGCCGGTGCGCTACGAGTCGGACGGGGTACGCACGACGGTCGAGTCCATCCAACGGGCCTGATCCGCCACCCGAACGTCGCACCCCCGGCGTAGGGTCGGGACATGAGCAGCCGCACCGCATCCCCCGGAGTCGTCCCCTCCTACCTGCTCGCGCGCCTGGCCGAGTCCGGCCGCTTCCCCCAGGCCGCGGCCGCCGCCCGGCAGACGCTCACGGCGGGCCGCCCGCCGTTCCGCGCGCGCATCGACCTCTCGATCGACGAGAACGGCGACCTCGTGGCGCAGCTCTCGTCCGACGCGCCCACCCGCGCCGTCAGCGACGCGGGCAACACGCAGAAGCTCCCCGGCGCGCTCGTACGCAGCGAGGGCGAAGACCCCGTCGCCGACGCGTCCGTCAACGAGGCCTACGACGGGCTCGGCGCCACGTTCGAGCTGCTGCTCGGCGCGTTCGGCCGCAACTCCCTCGACGACGCCGGCGCCCCGCTGAACGCCAGCGTGCACTACGGCGTCGACTACGACAACGCCTTCTGGGACGGCTCGCGCATGGTCTTCGGCGACGGCGACGGCGAGGTCTTCACCGGCTTCACCCGCTCCACCACGGTGATCGGGCACGAACTCGCGCACGGGGTCGTGCAGCACACCGCCGGCCTCGAGTACCAGGGGCAACCCGGAGCGCTCAACGAGTCGATCGCCGACGTGTTCGGCGCTCTCACCGACCAGTACCTGCACGGGCAGACGGCCGCGCAGGCGAGCTGGCTGATCGGGGCCGAGATCTTCACGGATGCGGTGCAGGGTGAGGCGCTGCGGTCGATGCTGCACCCCGGCACCGCGTACGACGACGACGAGCTGGGCAAGGACCCGCAGCCCGACCACATGAGCGGCTTCGTGCGCACCACCGAAGACAACGGCGGGGTGCACATCAACTCCGGCATCCCCAACCGCGCGTTCGCGCTGTTCGCGATCGACCTCGGCGGCAACGCGTGGGAGCGCGCGGGCACGGTCTGGTACCGCGCGCTGACCGGCGGACTGCCGAGCACGGCCACGTTCCTGCAGTTCGCCGAGGCGACGGTGTCCGCGGCGGCGGCGCTCGACGCGGCGTCCGGCAGCACCGACGTCGCCGAAGCCGCTCGACGCGCGTGGACGACCGTGGGAGTCTGGGAGGGTGAGCGAGTCCCCGGCATCTCCTGACGACGCGGTCGTCATCGCCGTGGTGCGCACCGGGGGTATCGCCGGCATCCGTCGACGCTGGCGCGTGTCTGCGCCGCGTGACGAGGCCGACACCTGGATCACGTTGATCGACTCCTGCCCGTGGGATGCTCCGGCGCCCGAGACCACGGGGGCGGACCGGTTCATGTGGAGC
>JAGIAK010000132.1:0-403 GCA_017744855.1 Microbacterium sp. | reverse complement strand
GCGCCCGCACCCCGTCGGAGCAGCGCGAGCAGGAGCTTCCCGACGCCGCGCTCGACGGCGCCTGGCTCGACCTCGTCCAGGCGGTGCGCGCCGCCTCGCACTGACGCCGTCCCCGCGGGAGGCGTTTCGACTCGCTCCGCTCGCTCAACGACCGGGGAGAGGTAAGTGGTCGTTGAGCGAGGAGCGCCAGCGACGAGCCGAAACGCGGCGAGGTCCCGGAACCCACCCGCCGCGCGGGACACAGCCGTTTCGACTCGCTCCGCTCGCTCAACGACCGGGAGGAGGTACATGGTCGTTGAGCGAGGAGCGCCAGCGACGAGCCGAAACGCCATGACGTTCCGGGACACAGCCGTTTCGACTCGCTGCGCTCGCTCAACGACCGGGAGGCGCACGGTCGTTGAGC
>JAGIAK010000131.1 GCA_017744855.1 Microbacterium sp. | reverse complement strand
AGATGAGACTTCCATACCTTCGGGTGAGAGGCTCCCAGCCAGACTACTGGGTTGATAGGCCAGATGTGGAAGCACGGTAACGTGTGCAGCTGACTGGTACTAATAAGCCGATGACTTGATAACACACCGTTTGTTGGTGCTTGCGTCCACTGAGTGGTTCTCGATGTACGGTCGAGAACCACCTTCAACAACACTCCTATGTGTTGTTGCTAGGTTTTGATTGAAACATCAATAGTGTTTCGGCGGCCATAGCGTGAGGGAAACGCCCGGTTACATTCCGAACCCGGAAGCTAAGCCTCACAGCGCCGATGGTACTGCAGGGGGGACCCTGTGGGAGAGTAGGACACCGCCGGACTCCTTTTAGTCAAAATGGCCACCCAAAGCTGGGTGGCCATTTTGCGTTTACACGAACACGTCGTGCCATGCACGAGAAGAAGGCCCTCGCCACGCGGCGAGGGCCTTCTGCGTATCCGGGCTCGAGCGAGCTCAGCGTGCGATCGGCAGCCGCAACGTCAGCACCGTGCCCGAGCCTTCGGCGGAACGCACGGAGACGTCGCCGCCGTGCCTGCGCATGATCGTCGCGACCAGGGTCAGTCCGATGCCGGAGCCGCTCACATCGCGGGCGTTCTGCGCGCGGGCGAGTTCGTCGAACACCTGGGAAAGATCGCCGGCAGGGATGCCGCGGCCGGCGTCGGCGACCTCCACCACCGCCCAACCGTCCTGCTCACGCAGACGGACCTCGATGGGTCCCGTCGTCGAGTACTTGGCGGCGTTGCCGAGCACGTTGTCGATCGCGAGCGAGACGAGGTCGAGATCCGCTGACAGGGGCGGGACGGGCCACGGCACCCTGGTCACCGCGAGGGTGATCCGTGCGCCGGCGTCGGGGCTCTGCTGCGTGAGAGCCGCGATGGACTCCTGCAGCAGCTGCTCCAGATCGACCGGCTCCGTCTCCAACGGGCGGGTCTCGAGCTCCGCGAGCTTGCGCAGGTCGCGTACCAGTGTGCTGAGCTTCGTCGCCTGGGCGTCGACCGTGCGCCACGCGTCGGCGTTCGCGACGTCGACGGCGGTCGCGGCGGTGGCTCTGATGGCCGTGAGCGGGTTCTTCAGCTCGTGATCGAGTCGTGCGAGGAATCGCTGATGGTTCTCGCGCTCGTGCAGGGTAGCCCGCTGAGCCGCGGTCTCTGCGGCCGCATCGGCGCGGCGTGCGTGGCGACCGGCGGCGCGTCTGCGCGCCTGCAGAGCGAGCAGCGCGCCGAGGGGGATCGCCGAGAGGATGCCGCCGCCGATGAGGACCGCTGCGGGAAGGCTCGTCTGCACGGTCAGGAGCCGTTCGTCGCCGGCGAGGACCATGACTCCCGCGGTGATCGCGCAGACCCCGAGAGGCACCGCGCTGACCGCCCCCAGGATGGCTTCTCCCCGCGGGCGCTTCCGCTCGGGGCCGCTCATCCGGCGGCCACCGTCGGGAGGAACTGATAGCCCAGGCTCTGGGCGGTCTCGATGAACCTGGCATCGCCGGCGCTGTCGCCGAGAACACGTCGCAGCTCCGCGACGCGATGATCGACGGCTCTGCTGGATGTGGCGAAGTCGAAGCCCCACAGCGTGGACAGCAGCCGCTCGCGTGTGTGCACCTCCTGCGGGTGCAGCATCAGGTACTCGAGCAGCGTCAGCGCCTTGGGAGTGAGCGTGAGTTCGACACCGTCGCGCCAGACACGACGTGCCGTGCGATCCAGGGTGAGGTCGAGGGCACGCAAGTGCTGCGCGGTGCGGAGGGATCCGGCGCCCTGTGCGGTGCGACGCAGTACCGCGCGGATCCGGGAGATGAGCTCGTGGGGATCGAACGGCTTGTTGAGGTAGTCGTCGGCGCCCTCGTCGAGCGCTGCGCTGCGCTCCCACGACTCGCCCACCTGGGTGAGCAGGATGATCGGCAGCCAGAGCTGGCGCGCGCGGACGCGGCGCACGAACTCCCGCCCGTCGACGTGGGGCATGATCACGTCGCAGACGACGAGGTCCGGCACGTCGCGCTCCACCTCGGCGAGTCCCTCCCGACCGTCGACGGCGATGCGTACGTCGAAGCCGCTGCGCTCCAGGAATGGACCCAGCGCCGCCGTGATCGCGGCGTCGTCGTCGACGAGCAGGATGCGGGGGCGCGCAGCGGCATCCATCGGGTCAGCCCCGCCGCAGCACGTTCGCCGCTCCGCGGTCGGTGACCGTCGGGGTCTCTCCGGCCCAGAAGACCGAGCTCGCGCTCCCCGTGACGGTGAGGCTCTTCACGCGGTCGACGTAGACGGTGGTGCCGCTGCCCGAGAGCGTGAGAGTGTCGACGTCGTCAGCGATCACGGCTCCCGCGTCAATCTCGATGACGAGGTCGGGGCACGGGCCCTCGACGCGCACGACGGCGCCGTCGGTGGTGAGCGGCCCGTCGGGGCACGGCATGGTCGTGGTCGCGGCCTCCACGAGGATGTCCCTGCGCTCCTGCGCGTCGGCGGTGAAGCCCGCCGGTGCGTCGGTCTTCGTATCGGCCCCGGTCGTCGCCGGCGACTGCTCGCCCTGCGCCGAGTCCGTTCCGGGGGCGTCCCCGCGGTCGGAGCCTCCCGTTGCCGCCGGCTCGTCGATGCTCACCGCGCAGGCGCTGAGCGTCGTGCCCGCTGCGACCGTCAGCATCAGGGCGGTGGCGATCCGTACGTGCGTGGTCAGGCGCATGCTGTCCATCCTCTCGTGTCCTCGGCGGTCGCGCGATCAGAACGTGGCGGGGATGAAGATCTCGACCCGCCTGTTCAGCTGACGTCCGGCGGGGTTGTCCGCGCCGTCGATCTCGTTGGCGGCGACGGGTCGCGACTCGCCGAAGCCTTCGGCCGTGAGCGCGGTGCTGATGCCGCGATCCTTCAGGCCGGCCACGACCGACTCCGCGCGCTTCTCCGACAGGGTCTGGTTGTAGTCGTCCGACCCGATCGAGTCGGTGTGCCCCGAGACCTGCGCCTGGGCGATGTCGAGGCTCGTGAACGCCTGGGCGACGGCATCCAGCGTCGCCGCGGCGTCCGCCCTGATCTCGCTGCGATCGAAGTCGAACAGGACGCCGTCCTCGAACGTGAGGGTGGTGCCGCACGACTCGAGCGGGGCGAGGGCGGTGAGCGGGGGGAAGTCGCCGAGGCGGGGGACCGGGGGCAGCTTGTCGGCCTTGACCGTCTTGCCGTCGACCAGAGCGGTGCCGTCTCCCCAGTTGTGGATGCTGATCGTGCCGTCGTCGTAGGTGCCGGACCCGTCGCCGAAGTTCTGGATGGTGATCGTGCCGTTGTCGTACTGACCGGATCCGTCGCCGAAGTTCTGGATGCGGACCGCGCCCTCGTCGTAGTTGCCGGATCCGTCGCCGAAGATCTGCACGGTGTGCGTCGCGTCGGTGTAGTTGCCGGAGCCGTCGCCGAAGTTCTGGATGCGCACGGTGCCGTCGTCGTAGGTGCCAGACCCGTCGCCGAAGTTCTGGATGGTGACGCCGTTGATCGTGGAGACCCCCGACCCGTCGCCGAAGTTCTGCACTGTGCCGTCTGGGCCGGTGAACGCGCCCGACCCGTCTCCGTAGAGGAAGGCCGTGCCGTTGCCGGAGATCACGCTGCCGCCGGCGTCGCAGTGGGCGGGCGTCGCCGTGACGCCGGGGATGTCGGCGACCGCCGCGTTCACCTCGATGGTGAAGGCGGATGACGAGGAGTCGAGCAGCGACAGATCGGGCAGCACGAAGAGCGGGACGGGCGGGAACTGGCCAACGTCGTAGCCGGGCACGGTGTGCGCGACGGCCTGCGCGGTCGGCTTCGGGGAGGAGGGCTTCTTCGTGTCGCCCGGCGCGGACTCGGCCGCGCAGCCGGTGACGAGCAGGGTCGCGGTGACGCCGAGGGCGATGCCGTGGCGACGGAGCGCGGAGCGACGGGCGGAGCGTGTCGACGAGGTCATGCTTCGAGACTATCCAGCCGGTGTGTCGAGGCTGTCGCGGGAGTGTCGCAGTTCTGCGACACGCTGTCTCAGCGCGCCAGGCGCGTCTCCAGGGTCGTCGCCGTCGCGTGCACGGCGTCGGCGAGCCGCTCCTCGTCGAGCTCGCCGGCCGCCCAGGTGACGGCGACGGCGGCGACCGGCCAGCCCGATCTGTCGCGCACGGCGGCGCCGACCGAGCGCAGACCGTCGGAGATCTCGCTGTCCTCCACGGCGTATCCGCGGACGCGGACCTCGCGCAGCAGCTCCCGCAGCTCCCGCGGGGTGCGGGGGCCGAGGCCCGTGCGGTCGGGGAAGGCCGAGGCGCTGGGGTAGAGGGCGCGCACCTGCTCGCGGGGGAGAGCGGCGAGCATGGCTCTGCCAGACGCGGTGAGGTGCGCCGGAAGCCGCACGCCCACGTCGGTGATCAGCGCCGGTCGTCTCGGGGCGCGCTCCTCGACGATGTACAGCACGTCCCCACCGCTCATCACGGCGAGGTGCGCGGACTCGCCGAGCCGGTCGGACAGCGCGGCGACGAGAGGGCGTCCGAGCCGCGCCAACGGCTGCTGCCGCGCATAGCCGCCGGCGAGCTCGAAGGCCGAGGTCCCCAGGCTCCACCGTCGGTCCTCGCGCAGGTGCAGCACGAAGCCGTGGGCAGCGAGCGTGGCGAGCAGGTGGTAGACGGTGGAACGGGGGAGCGCGAGCTCTCTGGCGATGGCGGATGCCGCGACCGGCGCCGGTCGGCCGGCGAGATAGCTGAGGATGCGGAGCGTGTTCTCGGCCGCGGGGACCTGGCCGCCTACGGCATCCGCTTTGTCTGGGATCACAGACACAGGATGCCAGGTTCCCCTGCCGGGCGCGACCGCCAGGGTGTGGAATCGAGTCATGAGTGAACAGCCCTCCGTCCTCGTCGGCGCCGAGACCCTGCGCCCCTCCGACGTCGTCGCCGTCGCGCGGCACGGCGCCCGCGTCGTGATCGCCCCCGAGGCGCTCGCCCGCGTGGCCGAGACCCGCAACGTGATCGACGGGCTCGCCGCCGACCCGAACCCGCACTACGGCGTCTCCACCGGCTTCGGCGCCCTGGCCACCACCTTCATCGCCCCCGACCGGCGCCTGCAGCTCCAGGCGAGCCTCATCCGCTCCCACGCCGCCGGCACCGGCCCGGAGATCGAGCGCGAGGTCACCCGCGGCCTCCAGCTGCTCCGCCTGCAGACCCTGGCGTCAGGCCGCACCGGCGTGCGCCCCGTCGTCGTCGAGACCTACGCCGCGCTGCTCAACGAGGGCATCACCCCCGTCGTGCGCGAGTACGGCTCCCTCGGCTGCTCCGGCGACCTCGCCCCGCTCGCGCACATCGCGCTGGCCACCATGGGCGAGGGCGAGGTGCGCAATGCTGCCGGCGAGCTCGTGCCAGCCGCCGACGCCCTCGCCGCCGTCGGCATCGAGCCGCTCACGCTCGTCGAGAAGGAGGGACTCGCCCTCATCAACGGCACCGACGGCATGCTCACGACTCTCGTGCTCGCCCTGCACGACCTCGACCAGCTGCTGATCACCGCCGACATCGCCGCGGCCATGTCGATCGAGTCACAGCTCGGCACCGACGCCGTGTTCGCCGCCGACCTCATGGCGCTGCGCCCCCAGGTGGGCCAGTCGACCAGCGCCGCGAACCTGCGGGCCTTCCTCGGCGACTCGCCGATCGTGCACAGCCACAAGGGGCCGGAGGACGGCCGCGTGCAGGACGCCTACTCGCTGCGCTGCACCCCGCAGGTGCACGGCACCGCCCGCGACACCGCCGAGTACGCGGCGACGATCGCGGGCCGCGAGCTCGCGAGCGTCATCGACAACCCGATCATCACGGTCGACGGGCGCATCGAGTCCAACGGCAACTTCCACGGCGCCCCCGTCGCGGCGGTGCTCGACTTCCTCGCGATCTCCGTCGCCGACGTGGCCTCCGTCTCGGAGCGCCGCACCGACCGGGCACTCGACCCCGCGCGCAACCACGGCCTTCCGCCGTTCCTCGCCGACGAGGTCGGCGTGGACTCCGGTCTCATGATCGCGCAGTACGCCTCGGCGGGCATCGTGTCTGAGCTCAAGCGCCTCGCCGTGCCGGCATCCGTCGACTCCATCCCGTCGTCGGCGATGCAGGAGGACCACGTATCGATGGGATGGGCGGCGGCCCGCAAGCTCCGCCGCGCCATCGACGGCCTCGGCCGCGTGCTCGCGATCGAGATCCTCACGGGCGCCCGCGCTCTCGACCTGCGCGCGCCCCTGCAGGCAGGACCAGCCACCGGCGCCGTGCGCGACCTCGTCCGCACCGTCGCGGGTGGTCCAGGCCCCGACCGATTCCTCAGCCCTGACATGGAGGCCGTCGCTGCGCTCGTGCAGTCCGGCCAGATCGCTGCGATTGCGAAGGAGCACGCGAATGACTGACACCACGACCACCGGCCCGACGCTGTCGGACCCGACCCGATCGATCCGCGCGCCCCGCGGCAACCAGCGCACGGCCAAGAGCTGGGGCGCCGAGGCCGCGAAGCGGATGCTGATGAACAACCTCGACCCCGAGGTCGCCGAGCACCCAGAGGACCTCGTCGTCTACGGCGGCACCGGACGCGCCGCCCGCAGCTGGGAGGCGTACGACGCGATCGTGCGCACGCTGGAGACGCTCGCCGGCGACGAGACGCTGCTGGTGCAGTCCGGCAAGCCGGTGGGCGTGTTCAAGACCCATGCGGACGCGCCGCGGGTGCTCATCGCCAACTCCAACCTCGTGCCCAAGTGGGGCAACTGGGAGCACTTCCACGAGCTGGACCGCAAGGGCCTCTTCATGTACGGCCAGATGACCGCCGGCAGCTGGATCTACATCGGCAGCCAGGGCATCGTGCAGGGCACCTTCGAGACCTTCGTAGAGGCCGGCCGCCAGCACTACAACAACGACCTGAGCGGCAAGTGGATCCTGACCGCCGGCCTGGGCGGCATGGGTGGCGCGCAACCGCTGGCCGCCACGCTGGCGGGGGCCTGTTCGCTCAACATCGAGTGCCAGCAGAGCAGCATCGACTTCCGCCTTCGCACCCGCTACGTGGACAAGCAGGCGCGCGACATCGACCACGCCTTCGAACTGCTCAAGCAGCACACCCAGGCCAAGGAAGCCGTGTCGATCGCGCTGCTGGGCAACGCCGCAGAGATCCTTCCGGAACTCGTGAAGCGCGCCAAGGCCGGTGGCCTCAAGCCCGACCTGGTCACCGACCAGACCTCGGCGCATGATCTGATC
>JAGIAK010000130.1 GCA_017744855.1 Microbacterium sp. | reverse complement strand
GTTCAGCAGTCCCACGCGGCAGATCATGAGCTCGCGCACCCGAGCGGGAAGCGTCGCATCGCGGCGAACGCCGTTGCCGAGCTCGATCATGCCGCTCGCGATGGCCGGACTTCGCAGCAGGACGGGGTAGAGCTCCCCGAGCTGGCCGCGCTCGCGAAGGATCAGCGCGACAAGGTCCTGGAGCGCCGGATCCTCGGGATCGGCCGGGCGGATCCTGTCGTCCGTCATCCGGCCTCCGTCCAGGCCCGGTCGAGCCGGGCCGCCTCGGCGAAGCGGTCGGGACGCTCCATCGCGGGGAGGTGGCCGGCGTCCGGGATCGTCTCGAAGGCGACGTCCGGCAGCAGGCCGGCCAGCTCGTCGACGGCCTCCCGCGGCACCGGATCGTGGTCGCCGTAGGCGAGGAGCACGGGACAGCGGACCTGCGGCAGCGCGTCGCGGATGTCGTAGGCGCCGAGCAGCGCGAACGCCGCCTGCAGGACGCTTGGCGACATCCGCTCGACCGTCGCGCGGATCGTGCGGACCGCCTCCGTCGAGGCGGCGACGGAGGCGGGGGTGAACCAGCGCTCGACGATGCGGGACGCGATCTCGCCCGCGCCCTGCCGGCGCAGGATCTCCGACTGCGCCGCCCAGTACGCCTCGGAGGCCGGGGTGGAGGCCGGGCGGGAGCCGGCGACGACGAGCCGCGACACGAGATCGGGTCGCTCCGCGGCGAGGACGAGCGCCGTCGTGCCGCCCATCGAGGCGCCGACGACGATGGCGGAGGTCGCGCCGCGGTCGTCCATGAGGGCCGCCAGGTCTCCTGCGAGCAGGGAGAAGGTCAGCCTCGTATCGTCGGATGAGCTCCCTCCATGCCCTCGCTGGTCGTAGCGGAGGATCCGGTACGCGCCGCCCAGTCGTGCCGCAAGCGCATCCCACATGTGCAGATCGGTCGCCACGGAGCCGCTCAGGACCAGCCAGGGCGCGCCGTCGCTGCCGCTCTTCTCGTAGTGGAGGCGGAGATCTCCCAGCAGGGCGTCAGGCATCGGCACTCCGATTTCGTCGGCTCAGGAACGGTACGGCGTCAGTGTAACTGCATACGGGTGTTTGACCATAGACCGGGATTCATGTATACAGTTTCGAGCAAGGATGCTGGACAGCGAGTCGCCGACATGGACGTCGGCAGAATCAAGGAGCACCGCAATGAAGATCGGGATCGCCTTCTCGCCCGCGGACTTTTCGATCATGCCGGACGAGCTGGGGCGCGCCGTCGAGGACCGCGGGTTCGACATCCTGGTGGCGACCGAGCACACGCACATCCCGGTCGAGATCAACAGCAAGATGCCGACCGGGCGTGCCGCGCCGCCGGAGCACCACCGCAATCTCTATCATCAGAACCTCTGGCTGAGCGCGGCCGCCTCGGCGACCTCGAAGCTCATCGTCGGTCCCGGCGCCTGCATGGTCGCGCAGCACGATCCGATCGATCTCGCCCGCGAGATCGCCACGATGGACCGGCTCTCGCACGGGCGGGTCCTCTTCGCCATCGGATACGGCTGGCTGGAGGAGGAGATCGCCGACCACGGCGTCGACCCGAGGAAGCGCTGGGGCGTCGCCAGGGAGAAGACACTCGCGATCAAGGAGATCTGGACCGCCGAGATCGCCTCCTTCTCCGGCAAGTACGTGAACTTCGTGCCGAGCTACTTCGGTCCCAAGGTCTACCAGTCGCCTCACCCGCCCGTCTTCATCGGCGCCGGCGCCACACCGCTCTCGCTGAGCCACCTCGTCGAGTTCGGCGACGGCTGGCTCATGCGCTACGGCGTCGACGTCGAGGCGCTCGCCCGCATGCGGCAGAAGGCGGAGGAGGTCGGGCGGGATCCCGGCACGATCCGACTCGCGGCTCACCGGACCGCGCCGACTGCGGAGAACCTGGAGTTCCAGGCCTCGCAGGGCCTCGAGTTCGTGACACTGACGGTCGAGCCCACGACGCGCGACGAGGTGCTGCGCAAGCTCGACGAGCTCGTCGCCGTCGTGCAGGAGCTCCGCGGCTGAATGCCCGGCCGGCCGGGGATCCCGCCGGCGCTCGACACCACCAGTCATACCGACGGAAGGAGACGGATGCAGGTCGTGGACGCCCACCAGCACGTGGGCACGCTCACCAACTCGTTCTCGGGGGCGCTCACCGAGGCTCCGTGGGATGCGCAGGCGGACAGCGACACCCGGCTGGGCGTCATGGACGACTGCGGTGTCCGGGCGACGGTCCTCTTCCCGTCGCACTCCTATCTGCGCGCGGACGGGATCGCCGACACCCGGAGGGTCAACGATTCGATCGCGGCGTACCGCGACGCCGCCCCGGATCGCTTCATCGGGGCCGGTGGGATCGTCGAGCCGCTTTACGGAGAACGCGGGCTCGCGGAGATCGATCGGATGAAGGAGGAGCTCGGCATGGTGGCGGTGAGCTTCCACACCCGGTTCCAGGGCGTCACGCTCACGAGTCCCTGGGTCGAGCGCTACATCGCACGGATCGTCGAGCTCGGGATGGTGCCTGTCCTCCATGCGATCGCGGATCATCCGGATGAAGCGCTGTGGCGGGTGCTCGCGCTCGCCCCCACCTTCGCCGACACCGAGATGCTCGTCTACGACGGATTCAGCTGCATGCATCGCGTGGCCGAATGCCTCGAGGTCGCGCGGGCCGCGCCCAACCTCGTGTTCGACACCGGGCTGGCGAAGGACGTCGACTTCATCGCCGCCTGGATCGCGGAGTTCGGCCCCGACCGTCTGGTCTACGGGAGCGACCTCTACACCCCCCGCCAATCGCATCGACAGGCCGCGGTGCTGACGGCGATCCGAGAGGCGCCCATCTCGGAGGAGGCCAAGCGCAAGGTCGCCGGAGAGACGATCGTGCGGGTCCTCGGCCTCGACGCGCCGGCGCGACCGTGACATTGCTCGCCGGGCGCACCGCGATCGTCACCGGCGGGGCGCAGGGCATCGGCTTCGCGATCGCGCGCGCGTTCGCGCGCGAGGGCGCCCGGGTGGTGATCGGGGACCTGTCCGTCGAGGGCGGGCGCGCCGCGGCCGAAGCGCTGGGCGGGGAGTCCGTCGCGATCGCGGTCCCGTGCGACGTCGCGTCGGCATCGGAGGTCGGGCGGCTGATCGAGGTCGCGACCGGGCGCTTCGGACGACTCGACGTGATGGTCAACAACGCGGGGATCACCCGCGATGCGACGATGCGGACGATGACCGAGGAGCAGTTCGACGAGGTCATCGCGGTGCACCTCAAGGGCTGCTGGAACGGCACCCGCCTCGCTGCGGCGGCCATGCGCGAGCAGCGATCGGGCTCCATCATCAACCTCTCCTCCATCTCGGGCAAGGCGGGCATGGCGGGTCAGACGAACTACTCCGCGGCGAAGGCCGGGATCGTCGGGCTGACGAAGGCGGCGGCGAAGGAGCTGGCGCACCACGGGGTGCGCGTGAACGCGATCCAGCCGGGCCTGATCCGATCGGCGATGACCGAGGCGCTGCCGCAGCCGATCTGGGACCAGAAGGTCGCGGAGATCCCGATGGGCCGGGCGGGGGAGCCGGATGAGGTGGCGTCCGTCGCCTTGTTCTACGCCTCGGAGCTCGCCTCGTACATGACCGGGACCGTGGCGGAGGTGACGGGCGGGCGGCTGATGTGATCGACGGGCGCGGCGGGCGCCCGATCACCTCGGCGGCGCCTCCTCGAGCACGAAGCGCAGCGCTTCGCGCACGGAGCGCGGATCGTGCGCTCCGGCGACCGTGGCGAGGACCGTGAGCGCGGTGCGCGCGAGATGCTCGGCCACCAGGCGGGAGGCGAGCCGTGCATCGCGCTTCATCGCGGCGGCGAGGATGTCCTCGTGCTCGGCCTGGCTCATCAGGATCAGCGAGACGCGGTAGCGCGGCGTCGGCTGGTAGATCCGGATGTACCGGACCGAGTACTCCCAAAGGCTCTCGACGTGCCCCCTCAGGCGCGTCTCGGCGTGCGAGATCAGCTGCAGGTGGAAGTCTCGGTGATACCGGAAGACCTCCTCCTCCCGGCCCTGCTCGCCGGCCTCGACGAGTCGATGCAGCGCGTCCGCCGCAGCCTCGAGCTCATCGTCGCTGAGCAGGGGCACGGACAGTCGGACCGCGAGGGGCTCCGCCGTGATGCGCATGGCGTACATGGATTCGAGGTCGTCCACGGACAGGGGTGCGACTCGCAGGCGGCGGTTGAAGTCGAGCTGGATCAGGCCCTCGGCCTCGAGGCGCCGAAGCGCCTCGCGCAGCGGGGTCCGGCTCAGCTCGAGTCTCGCGGCCAGCTCGACCTGGGAGACCCACGCACCCGGGGTCAGCTCGCCGAGGAGGATCAGCTCGCGGACCTTCTCGTGAGCCCGGCGCTGGCTGTCGGCCGGTTTGGGGCTCTCGGTGCCGTCTCCCTGGGCGAGATCGCCGCTCGTTTCCACGTCGCCAGCATAGGTGCTGCGGTGCATTCGGGATGCAGGAGCGATGCTGTCATTTCGAATGCCGTGTGCGATGTGATCAGAATCGTCTCTTCGGCATCGCATCGTGGATGCAACTTCTACGACGCGTAGGCATCGGGGCTTCCCGGTCGAGGCCCCGTCGAGGCGGGATCACGAGTCGGTGACGGGTCGGACTCTCCTGATATTCAGGGAGTTCTTGATGAAGCCTTTGTCGAACACGCACCTTCGCACGCGGTGCGATTGGTCAGACGGGGCGAACGTCGGGGCGGTCGGCCGGTCACGTGACGACAATTTCTGCATACAGTTATTGACGCGTTCTGTGCACAGACGTAGGATCGGCTCGTAGCGCAACGAAGCGAAGGAGCAGGTGCGTGGCAGCCACGGGTTCAGGACCGCTCTCGGGCCGCCGGGTCGTCGAGCTCGGACGGGCGCTCGCCGCCCCGTGGGCCGGTCAGATGCTCGCGGATCTCGGCGCCGAGGTGATCAAGGTGGAGCGGCCCGGGACCGGCGACGACACTCGTGGCTGGGGGCCGCCGTTCCTCGCGTCCGGCGAGTCGGCGTACTTCCTCGGCGCGAACCGCGGCAAGCAGTCGATCGAGCTCGACGTCAAGACCGCCGACGGGCAGCGCGTGGTGCGCGAGCTGGCCGCCGAGGCGGACATCCTCATCGAGAACTTCAAGGCCGGGGCGCTCGCCGCCATGGGCTTGGGCTACGACGATCTCGCGCAGACCCACCCGCATCTCGTGTACTGCTCGATCAGCGGGTTCGGCCAGTCGGGTCCGCGCAGCGTCCAGCCGGCGTACGACTTCGCCATCCAGGCCATGGGAGGCCTGATGAGCATCACGGGGGAGCAGGACGGGCTCGCCGGCGGCCCGCAGAAGGTCGGCGTGCCGATCATCGACATGACGACCGGGATGTACGCCGTCATCGGCATACTCGGGGCGCTCGAGCGCCGCCATGCGACCGGTCGCGGCGACTGGGTCGCGGTCTCCATGCTGGACGTGGAGGTGGCGCTGCTGAGCAACCAGGCCATGAGCTACCTGATCTCGGGGAAGGTCCCGGGACGCACCGGCAACCGCCATCCGAGCATTCAGCCGCAGGACGTCTTCCCCTGCCGGGACGGCGACATCGCGATCGCCGTCGGGACCGACGCCCAGTTCGCCGCGCTCTGCGCGGTGCTCGGCCTCGAGGGGATCGCCGAGAGCGAGCAGTTCGCTCGGAACAGCGAACGCGTGCAGAACGCCGATCGGCTGCGCTCCCTCCTCGCCGACCGGCTGCGCCAGGCGGACCGCGGGCGCTGGGTCGAAGCGCTCAGCGCGAGCGGCGTGCCCTGTGCCCCGATCAACTCGATCGACGAGGTCTTCGCCGATCCGCAGGTGATCCACAACGGCGTCGTCACCGAGCTGGCGCACCCGACCGCCGGCACGGTGCCGCAGATCGGCATCCCGATCAGGATGCGGTCCGCGGATCTCGGGCCACGTCTGCGCCCTCCGCTGCTCGGCGAGCACACCGAGGCGGTGCTGCGCCGGCTCGACGGCGGCGCCGAGGCGTCCCGCGCGGCTCGCGGCGGGCGCGCCCGATGACCGAGACGCCCTCCGGCTCGAACGCCGGCGCCTGGACCCACTGCCATCATCCCCACCACATTCGCTTCGCAATACAGAGAGGTATGCAATGAAGATGAATACGTTCCCCCGCCGGACGGGCGCCGTGGTCGCGGCCACGACGGCGTCCGCCCTGCTCCTGGCCGCCTGCGCCGGCGGCGGGCCCTCCCCGACCTCCAGCGACGAGCCCGCTCCCGCGGGCGGCGGTCAGCTGCTGATCATCGGCCCCGCCGCGCCGGCGATGGAGCTCATCGTCAAGGACTTCGCGGCGAAGACCGGCATCGACGCGATCTTCTCGCCGGTGACGCCCGCGACCGAGATGAACGCGCGCATCGAGGCCGAGCAGTCCGCCGGGAAGTACCTGCACGACATCATCCTGTCCACCAGCTGCGGCATCCTCGATCACGCCGACTGGCTCGACGAGGAGCAGCCCGAGCTGGAGAACATCGGCAACCTCGAGCCGGAGTACGCCGAGCTCATCCCCGAGATCGGGGTCGGAGTGCCGTGGCAGATCAGCTCGTACGCGCTCCTCGTGAACACCGACCAGGTGCCGGAGGGCTCGATCGAGTCCTGGTGGGACCTGACCGATCCGAAGTGGTCGGGCACGATGTCCCGCAACGCGATGACGCTCGCCGGCACCGGCCTCACCTTCTTCGAGGCCAGCGCCCAGGTGCTCGGTCGGGACTTCCACGAGGAGCTCGCCCAGCAGCAGGCGGCCATCAACCAGCGCTACGAGGTCGCGGCGCGCCAGGTCGCCCAGGGCGAGTACTCCATGTACTTCCCGTTCCTCATCACCTACGCGCCCGACTACGCCGGCCTTCCGGTCCAGGTCATCATCCCGGAGGAGGGTGCGCCCACGCTCGTCGGCTGGGCGGCCAAGGCGAAGAACGCGCCGAACGGGGCGAACGCGGACCTGTTCCTCGACTACCTCCTGACCGACGAGGCGCAGCAGCACGTCGTGGAGACCGTGCACAAGAGCGTCACCGACAACGAGGTGTTCCAGTTCAACGGCGAGCCGGTCGTCGACCTCGGATCGCCGGTGTGCGGTCCGGCCAGGGCGGAGCTCGACGCCCTCGCCGAAGAGATCTACGGCGCCGGAAACTAGTACGCGGCGATCCCCGCCCGGTGGCGGCGAAGCGACACGAGCGTCTCGCCGTCACCGGCCGTCGTGCGCATTGGCAAGGAGAGGAC
>JAGIAK010000012.1:23089-42738 GCA_017744855.1 Microbacterium sp. | reverse complement strand
CGGCTACCCGCAGGCCGCGCCCGCGCCGCAGCCCGGCTACCCGCAGGCCGCGCCCGCGCCGCAGCCCGGCTACCCGCAGGCGCAGCCCGCACCGCAGCCCGTGTACAACGCGCCGCCCGCTCACGCGCCGCAGCAGCCGCCGTACCCTGCACCTCAGCAGTACTCCGCGCAGCAGTTCGCACGGTCGAGCTACACGCCGGCGCCGTTCACGCAGCAGCCGACCTATGCGTCGGTGCTGGCGCAGCCCACTCCCTACTCGCCGCCGGCCCCCGTCGCGCCCTCTCCCGCGCAGGGCCTTCCCGCGCTGGCTCCTGCGCGCCAGGGTGGCCGCGTGGCGCTGGGTGTGCTGTTCGGCTTCCTGGGACTGCTCCTGCTGGCCCTGGTCGGGTACTTCGGGCTGTTCCTCGGCCCCGGTGCGTCCATCGTCGGACTGATCCTCGCGCTCGTGCCGCTGTCCATCGTGTTCGTCGTCGTCTGGATGATCGACCGCTGGGAGCCCGAACCCAAGACGCTCGTGTTCTTCGCCATCGCCTGGGGCGCGGTCGCGGCGGTCGGCCTCACGCTGCTCGTCGATCTCGGCATCCAGGCCCTGTTCGGACCGCTGGGCGAGTTCGCCGGCGCCGTCGTGCAGGCGCCCATCGTGGAGGAGTTCTTCAAGGGCCTCGGCGTGTTCCTCGTCTTCCTCATCGCGCGTCGATCCTTCGACGGCCCCGTCGACGGCGTCGTGTACGGTGCACTCGTGGGCGCAGGGTTCGCGTTCACCGAGAACATCCAGTACTTCGCCATCAGCCTGATCGAGGGCGGAGGGGGCCAGCTCACGGTGACCTTCGTGCTGCGCGGCCTGATGTCGCCGTTCGCCCACGCCATGTTCACCTCCCTCACCGGTCTGGCCATCGGTCTCGCCGCGCGACGGCAGGCGTCCGCCGGTGCGGCGATCGGCTACGGGCTCGTCGGCCTCCTCGGCGCGATGTTCCTGCACGGGCTGTGGAACGGCTCGTCGTTCGTGAACTTCTTCCTGCTGTACTTCGTGCTGCAGGTGCCGCTGTTCGTCGGCTTCATCTTCGGCGTCCTCGCGCTGCGGCGGGAGGAGGCGAGACTCACCAGGGCGCGCCTCGGCGACTACGCCTCGGCGGGGTGGTTCACCCCGGAGGAGGTCACCATGCTCGCCACGCCGGCCGGTCGCAAGAGCGGTCTGGGCTGGGCGCGTCAGCTGCGCGGCGACCGTCGTCCGCTGATGCGCGAGTTCATCAAGGACGCCACGAAGCTCGCGGCCGTGCGACAGCGCTCCATCACCGGTCGAGACCCCCTCGCGCCGGCCGAGGAGCACGCGCTCCTCGTGCGCACCCGCGCGACCAGGGCAGCGCTGCTCGCGTACTGACGCCATGAGCATCTTCGTCCTGATCCACGGCGCGTCCGACGTCGGCTGGTCGTGGCATCTCGTCGTGGAGGAGCTGGAGCGTCGGGGACACCAGGCGATCGCCCCCGACCTCCCCGGTGACGATGACGCGCTGACCTTCGAGGATTACGCGGATGCCGTCGTCGGCGAGGTCGCCTCTCGCGTGGGAGAGGGACGCGGCGGCGAGGTGACCGTCGTCGGGCACTCGATGGGGGCGTTCACCGCTCCGCTCGTCGCCGAGCGTCTGGGCGCCGGGGTGCTCGTGCTGCTGGCCGGCATGATTCCCGCGCCTGGCGAGTCGCCAGCGCAGTGGTGGGAGAGCACGGGGTGCGAGGCGGCGGTGGCGGCGCAGGCCGCCGCCGACGGCGGCCTCACGGGCAACTCCGACCCGTTCGTGAGCTTCTACCACGACGTGCCGCGTGCCCTCGCCGAACAGGCGCTGAGCAAGGAGCGCGCGCACCCGTCGTCGGCGGCGTGGTCGGAGCCCTGGCCGCTCGCCGCATGGCCGTCGGCATCCACCAGGGTCATCGTGTGCACGCAGGACAGGTTCTTCCCTGCGGAGTTCCTCCGCGCGCTCGCCCTCTCCCGTCTGGGCGTCATCGCGGACGACATCGACGGAAGCCATTGCGCGCCGCTCAGCCGTCCCGTCGAGATCGCGGCGCTGCTCGAGCAGTATGCGGACGAGGCAGCGGCGGAGCGTCGCGGCGCCGGCTGACGGGGCCTGCAGACAGACTCAGCGCCCGGTGCTGCGGCGATGCCTGCATGTCTCCCGGGCGCTGAGTTGATCTGTACTCAGGGTGCACCCGGTGTCTGCGGGTGTCAAGGCTTTCTTGGCGATGCCCCGCCCGGCGGGAGTCAGATCTCCTCGACGATCACGTCGAGCGCCACGCCCTCGCACGCGATGCGGGGGAGGGCCGCCAACCGGCTTCCGCGCACGGAGTCGCCGGTGGCGCAGCGGGGATCGGTGGACACGACGACGCGGCCCACTCCGTTCGTCAGCGTGACCTGATGGCCGAGTGCGGCGAATCGAGGGGTGAGCTCCTTCTCCACCGCCGCGACGAGCAGGTCGAGGCCGGCGACGCCGATCCGTTCGCCGTCGATGTCGGCCGGCACCGCGATGGTGATCGTGTACTCGTCGCTGCAGAGGTAGTCGACGTAGGGGCCGGCGACGTGCGGCTCGCCGCTGGTCATCGGCACGCGGTACCACTCCAGGGCGCTGTAGTCGATGTCCTCCTTGTTCACGGTCTGCGAGGCGAGGACGAGCTGCGTCCGGTCGGCGCCCTGCCACCACGCGAGGTGGCTGTGCGCGTCGGCGAGCAGATCGATCGCCGCGATGAATCCCGCGCCGTACACGGGCACCCCTTCGAGGTCGAGGGTGCGCAGCGCGTGCGGCTCGACCAGCGGATCGAGCTTCGTCGTGGTCAGCGGACCCGATCTCCTGAGCTCGGCGACCTGCGTCGCGAACGGCTGGACCCAGTCCAGCAGCGTCCGCGTCGGCGTCGAGAAGTAGTCCTCGACGATCGCCGCTGCGGCGCGCACAGCGTCATCGGTGTGTGCCATCTTTCCGTGTCCTCCCATGGACGTCGACGTCTGCCCTGTCAGGCGAGTCTCACCTGCAGCGCGATCAACGCGTCGACGGTCTCGTTCACCATGAGCTCGGTGCGAGCCACGGCGGTGTCTTCGTCGGCGGCCTCGACGGCCTCCGCGACGGCAGTCAGATGCTCGGCCTGCCGCAGCGCGTCTGCGCTCTCCTGTGCGACGAGGCGGAGGTAGGGCGACAGCTCGGCCTGGAGCTTCATCTGCTCCCTGGTGAGCCGCGCCGATTGGCTGAGGGCGACGAGCTCGATCTGCACGTCGTCGAGCAGTCGTCGGCGCTGCTCGGTGTCGAGCTGGTCGAGACGCTCCAGGCGGCGGCGGATCTGCTGCGCCTCGCTCGGATCGGCGCGTCGTGCCGCGAGTCGGATGCAGGCGCCGGTGATGGCCGCGTAGTGAGCCCCGAGATCGCGGAGCGCGAGTCGCGAGGTCTCGCGCACAGCCTCCCTCGTGAACGACAGCGGGTCGGCGTGATCGGCGACGAAGCTGCCGCCGTTGCGTCCGCGACGGGTGACGACGAGTCCACGGCCGCGCAGAGCGAGCAGCGCCTCGCGCACCGTGACGGGTGCGACACCGAGGCTCCGCGCCAGATCGGCCTCTGAGGGGAGGCGCTCTCCGGCGCTGAGGTGGCCGCGTGTGATCGCGTCGACGAGGCGCCTCTCCACGAGCTCGGCGCGCCCTTCGTCGCCGATCGGCTGGAAGAGCGAGCCCTGCAGACGGTGGGGGTGGCGGCGGCCGCGGGTCCTCGAGGCCGCGTCGACGGCATCCGCAGGGCGGGACGTCGTCGACGGCGGTTCCATTCTGCGATTCTCCACCTCTGCTCGGGGACCGGCAAAACTCGTGCTTGAAATATTACCTCTAGGTTTATATGTTTAGTCCACCTTCCGAGTTCGACGAAGATCCGAGGAGAGCGAAATGATCGCCACCGCACCCGCGACCGCCCCCGATGCCGACGAGGCATCCGTCCGAGGCGCCGTGTCGCTGAGCGGCGTCACGAAGTCGTTCGGCGAGTTCACCGCCGTGCGCGACCTGGAGCTCGACGTCGCACCGGGGGAGTTCCTCTCGATGCTGGGACCGTCCGGCTCCGGCAAGACCACCGTGCTGCGCATGATCGCCGGATTCGAGGAGGCGACCAGCGGCACCATCCGGCTCTCCGGCGTCGATGTGACGCGTGTGCCCCCGCACGCCAGGCAGGTGAACACCGTGTTCCAGGACTACGCGCTGTTCCCGCATCTCACGATCGCGGAGAACGTGGGCTACGGTCTGCGCGTGCGCGGCGAAGGCAAGGCGTCGCGTCAGGAACGCGTCGCCCGCTCGCTCGAGCAGGTCCGTCTCGACCACGTCGCGTCCCGGCTTCCGCACCAGCTCTCCGGAGGCCAGCGCCAGCGCATCGCCCTCGCCAGGGCGCTCATCCTCCGTCCGCAGGTGCTCCTGCTCGACGAGCCGCTCGGGGCGCTCGACAAGCAGCTGCGGGAGCAGATGCAGATCGAGCTTAAGCAGATCCAGCGAGAGGTCGGCATCACCTTCGTGTTCGTCACGCACGATCAGGAGGAGGCGCTCACCCTCAGCGATCGCGTCGCCGTGTTCAACAACGGCAGGATCGAGCAGATCGGGACCGCCCGCGACGTGTACGAGTTCCCGCAGACGGAGTTCGTCGCACGCTTCCTCGGCCTCTCCAACCTCATCTCGGGCGACGTGGCGGAGGAGCTCACTGGCGATCGCCGCACCATGAGCATCCGCCCTGAACGTGTCCGGCTCGCCGGAGTGGACGAGCCGTTGGCCGGCGGTGACGTCGCCCTGGCGGGGGAGGTGCGCGAGGTGGTCTACACCGGACCGGCGACGCGTTACCTCGTGCGCACAGACGCCGGCGTCGACGTGATCGCCGAACGCCCCAATGCGCACCACCCCTCCGCGCACGCCGCCGCGACCCGTGGCGACCGCGTGCGCGTCGTCTGGACCGCCGACCACGCGGCCCGGCTTCCCTGAACCCCCACCACCACACCTGAAGCACCGATCACGAAGGAGCGATCCATGCACAAGAAGAAGATCATCACCGCCTCCGCGATGGCGGCCGTCGCCGCCCTCGCCCTCGCCGGCTGTTCGAGCGCCGCCGAGACCCCCGCCGGAGCGGGGTCGGGAGGCGTCAAGATCGACGCCCCGGATCTGCCGATCCAGGACAAACTGGGCGACTACGAGGGCGAGGTCAACATCGTCGCGTGGGCCGGCTACGTCGAGGATGCGTGGACCGAGAAGTTCACGGCCGACACCGGATGCGTGGTCAACCGCCGCGTGGCAGGCACCAGCGACGAGATGGTGCAGCTCGTGCGCACCGGCGACTACGACGTGCTCTCGGCATCAGGCGACGCCAGCCTGCGCCTGATCGCCGGCGGCGACGTGCAGCCGCTGAACACGAAGCTCGTGCCCAACTTCGGCGACGACATCGCCGAGGGCATCAAGCAGCAGACCTACAGCTGGATCAACGGCAAGACCTACGGGATCCCGCTGGGCCGCGGTGCGAACATCCTGCAGTACAACAGCGACGTCGTGACGGAGGCTCCCACCAGCTGGGACATCACGTGGGAGACCGACAGCCCGTATGCGGGCAAGATCATCGCCTACGACGCCCCGATCTACATCGCCGACGCCGCGGTCTACCTGATGGCGCACAAGCCCGACCTCGGCATCAAGAACCCGTATGCGCTCGATGAGGATCAGCTCGCCGCCGCCATCGACCTGCTCAAGAAGCAGAACGGCATCGTGTCCGAGTACTGGTCGGACGCCTCGGCGCAGATCACCTCGTTCACCGGCGGCACGAGCGTCGTCGGCACGTCGTGGGAGGTGCTGCGCAAGTTCACCGAGGACGACAAGTTCAAGGGCGTCGTGCCGGAGGAGGGCGCGACGGGCTGGGCGGACGCGTGGATGATGGCCGCGAAGTCCAAGAACCCGAACTGCGCCTACGCGTGGATGGACTACGCGTCCTCGCCGGAGGTCAACGGCGCGATCGCGATGAACTTCGGCATGGCGCCGGCGAACACCGCGTTCTGCGACCTGAACGACGAAGCCAAGGCCCACTGCGAGGACTACCACGCCAAGGACGAGGCGTACTTCAAGAACGTCTGGTTCTGGACCACGCCCGTCGAGACCTGCCTGGACGGACGCACGGACGTGACGTGCACGAACTTCCAGCAGTGGACAGACGCCTGGCTCACGGTCAAGGGCTGATCAACCGCCGGGGCGGAGCCGAATGCGCTCCGCCCCGGCATCCATCCGCACTCTCTCGACAGGATCGACAATGAAGCGACGCGCACGGATCGCAGGGCTCCTCGCCCTGCCGATGGTCTGGCTCATCGGGATCTACATCTTCTCGCTGGTGATGCTGCTGATCACGGCGTTCTGGAAGATCGACTCGTTCACCGGCAAGGTGAGCCCCGCCTTCACTCTGCAGAACTTCCAGCAGCTGGTGAGCAACCCCGCCTATCTGTCCACCTCCCTCCGGACCCTGGGCATCGCCCTCGCCGTCACCGCCGTCTGCATCCTGATCTCGGTGCCGCTGGGGATCTTCATGGCGAAGGTCGCCTCGCCGTGGGCGAGGGGCCTGCTCGCCGCATCGATCACGCTCCCGCTGTGGGCGGGCTATCTCGTCAAGGTGCTGGCGATGCGGATCGCATTCACCGAGGACGGGTTCGTGAACTGGGTGCTCGCGCCGTTCGGCGGCACCGGGCCCGGTTTCGGCGTGTTCACCGTCATCCTCACCCTCACCTATCTCTGGCTGCCCTATATGGCGGTCCCCGTGTACACGGCGATCCGCCAGCTGCCGCCGAACCTCTTCGACGCCTCGGCCGACCTCGGCGCCGGGTCCTGGCGCACCATCCGCACTGTCGTGCTGCCCCTGATCAAGCCGGCGATCATCGCGGGCTCCGTGTTCACCTTCTCCCTGAGCCTCGGCGACTACCTGGTCGCGAAGTTCGTCGGCAAGTCCACGCAGATGATCGGCTCGGTCATCGCCGCGAACATCACCCTCAACCCTCCGATCGCCGCCGCCTTCGCGCTCGTACCCATCGCCTTCGTGGTCATCTACCTGGTGGGCGTACAGCGCACCGGCGCACTGGAAAGGATGTGAGTCGGATGCTGAGACTCTCTCGCACCTCCAAGATCGTCCTCGGGCTCGTCGTGGCCGCGATCCTCGTGTTCCTGTACCTGCCGTTGATGCTGGTGGTGGCGAACTCGTTCAACTCCGCGCGGATCGCGAGCTGGCCGGTGACGTCGTTCTCGGTCGACTGGTGGCACGCCGCGTTCTCGAGCGACGCTGTGCGCGCCGCCCTGCTGAACTCGCTGCTCGTCGCCGCCGGAGCCACGACGATCGCTCTCGTGCTCGGCACCCTCGTCGCCTTCGCGCTGCAGCGGTACCGGTTCTTCGGCCAGCGGGCGGTGAACCTCCTCGTGGTGCTCCCGATCGCGCTGCCTGGCATCGTCACCGGTGTCGCCCTCAGCAACACCTACAACCAGATCCTGGAGCCGGCAGGCATCCAGATCGGGTTCATGGGCATGATCGTCGCGCACGGCACCTTCTGCATCGTGATGGTCTTCAACAACGTGCTCGCCCGGCTGCGACGGCTGAACCCGTCGATCGAGGAGGCGTCGCGCGACCTCGGCGCGTCGCCGTGGCAGACGTTCCGGTTGGTGACCTTCCCGCAGTTCCGCAGCGCTTTCATCGCCGGCGGCATCCTCGCCTTCGCGCTCAGCTTCGACGAGGTGTACGTGACGATCTTCACCGCGCCGCCCGGCGTCGACACGCTGCCGCTGTGGATCATGAACCAGATGACGCGGCCGAACGAGGCCAACGTCGTGAACGTCGTCGCGACGATCATCATCCTCGCCTCGTTCATCCCGGTGTGGGTGTCGCAGCGTCTCGGTCGCGACCTCGCCGATCGGGACTGACAGGGCCGGCGTCCGCCCGCGTGTTCGCTGTGAGCAGGTGCGGTCGCGTTGACCGTGGCGTCGCGGCTCGGGTTGGATGGAGACATGACTGATCGCACGAAGCCTGAATTCGACGCCCCCACCGGGCCCGCCCCCACCGAACTCGTCATCCGCGACATCATCGTCGGCGACGGCGCTGAGGCGAAGCCCGGCGACACCGTCACCGTGCACGACGCCGGCGTCGAGTTCGAGTCCGGCGAGGAGTTCGACTCCTCCTGGGGCCGTGGCGAGACCATCCAGTTCCCGCTGCGCGGCCTGATCCAGGGCTGGCAGGACGGCATCCCCGGAATGAAGGTCGGCGGCCGTCGCGAGCTCGTGATCCCGCCGCACCTGGCCTACGGCCCCGTCGGCGGAGGTCACTTCCTCTCCGGCAAGACGCTGATCTTCATCATCGATCTCGTCGCCGTCGGCTGAGACCCTGATCTGAACGAATGCGCCTCGCTCCTCGGAGCGGGGCGCCTTCGTCTTTTATCCGAAGAATTCCGGAAGATCAGGAATACATGCGCGTGAATGTAAGTTGGATCACGTGATGCCGCACCCGCGGCGACGACTTGCCGCACGAGCGGCCCGCTGATCCAGAGGAGAAATCATGACCAGCATCGACATTCCCGGCTACCGTGCAGGCACCTGGGTGCTCGACCCCGCGCACAGCGAGGTCACGTTCAGCGTCCGCCACATGATGATCTCGAAGGTCCGTGGATCCTTCGGCATCAAGAACGCCACGCTTGTCGCCCCTGAGAACCCGCTCGAGGCATCGGTGACGGCCTCCGTCGACGTCACCTCGATCGACACCAACGACGAGAACCGCGACGCGCACCTGCGCTCCGCCGACTTCTTCGACACCGAGAACTTCCCGAGCATGGAGTTCGTCTCCACCGGCGCCCGCGTCGAGGGCGGCGACTTCTACGTCGACGGCGACCTCACGATCCGCGGCATCACCAAGCCGGTGAGCTTCGAGTTCGACTTCGGCGGCTTCGGTCAGGACCCGTACGGCAACTACAAGGCCGGGGCCTCGGCGACCGCCGTCATCAACCGCGAGGAGTTCGGCCTCACCTGGAACGCCGCCCTCGAGACCGGCGGTGTGCTGGTCGGCAAGGACATCACGATCAACCTCGACCTGCAGGGCGCTCTGCAGCAGGACTGAAAACTCCTCCATGCCCCACCGACGGCGGGCGCCGATCCACTCGGCGTCCGCCATCGGCATGTCAGGGGTGAGTGCGGCGCCTCGGGCCGCGTGCGCACGCGACGGTGTCGCGCCTCGAGCGGCGAGCGTTCTCAGGCGAGCGTTCTCAGGCGAGCGTTCTCAGGCCAGTGCTCTCAGGCGGTCGTGATCGCCGGGTCGAGTCGCGATCCGACGGCACGCAGCGACACGGCAGCCCAGGTGCGGAACGGCCGCCATCCCTCGGCGATGCGCGCCAGCTCGGCGTCGTCTGGCGTGTGGTCGAGGCCGTAGAGCGCCTCGACCGCTGCCCGGGAGTGGTCTTCCTGGGTGGACAGCACGTCGGTCAGGCCGCAGGCACGGATCACGATGAGCGCGCTGTAGAACGGACCGATGCCTGGCAGCCGCTGCACCTCGGCCATCGCCTCCTCGGGTGACAGGGCGGTGAGCCGAGACACGTCGAGCAGGCCGTCCAGTGCGGCCCGTGCGATGGCGTGCAACCGGGGGACGCGGTCGGCGGGGAGCCCGGGGACGGCGTCGAGCGCGAGGAGCTGATCGGGCAGCGGCAGTGCGGCCTCCGTGCGGCCGGCGAGCTCGAAGGCGGCGCCGTGGGCGAGGGACAGCCGCTGGCGCAGCCCGATGCCCTGTCTGCGGGAGCGTCTGGCCGACAGCGTCGCCCAGACCGCTGCCTCGTACGGGCTGTAGAAGTTGGACGGGCGGAACCCCGGCGCGGCCGCATGCACGCGCGCGAGAACGGGGTCGGACGCGCATACCGCGGCCCAGGCGTCGCCGTCGTGGTCGGCGGAGACGACGCGTGCGACCTGCGCGGCGATCTCGTCGAGGTCGCCGTCGCCGTGGATGGTCAGGTCGAGGGCGCCGGAACGCTGACGCACCTCGACGCCGACCTGCCCGTCGAGCCGGTCTGTGCAGAACGCGAGCCTCATGACGCCGTCGAACGCCGACTCGTCGCGATGGCCGAAGCCCATGAGTGCGACCTCGCGGAGGTCGTACGGCCCGGTGAGGGGCAGCATGGTCGTGCGGGTGGTGGTGCTCATACGCACACTATGCCTCCGGCATCCGACATCGAGGTCGCACGGGAGGCGCCGCGGCCGCGCGGTGCCGACGGCTCAGGGTTCGGGGTGCTCGGCGTCGTAAGCGTGGAAGCGCGGGTTCCGCCTGGCGAGGAGCGCGACCAGCGCGATCACGAGGAACCCGCCGAGCAGGGGAGGGAACCACAGCGCCGTGAGGGTGGCGAGGGTGCCTGCGTAGAGGGCGCCGATCCGTGGTCCTCCGGCGACGACGATGATGAACACGCCCTGCAGACGTCCGCGCATCGCGTCGGGCACTGCGGCCTGCATCATCGTGTTCCGGTAGATCGAGCTGACGTTGTCCGCCGCGCCGGACAGGGCGAGGGCGACGCACGCAGCGACGATGAGGGCGACATCGGGCGTCCGCTCCGTCGCCGAGCTCGTGAGGAAACCGATCAGCAGCACGCCGCCGAAGAGGGCGATGGAGGCCCCGTACGCCTGCACGGCCCTCGCGATGCCGCGGCCGTGCCAGCGGTACTGCACGACCCGGCCGGAGAGAAGGCTCGACGCGAAAGTGCCGACGGCGACCGCCGCCGTGAGCAGACCCGTCGTCACGGCGCCGCCTCCGAGGATCACCGTGCCGAGAGCGGGGAACAGCGCGAGGGGCTGTCCGAAGGTCATCGCGATGATGTCGAGGATGTACTGCATCCGGATGTTGCCCGCCCTGCGCAGGAAGCGCCAGCCGTCCTTGAGCGACTCCAGGCCGGGGCGCACGATCTCGCCCTCTGGTCGCAGCGTCGGCAGCGTCCACAGCCCGAGGAACATCGAGAGCATGAGCACGACGTCGATCGTGTAGGTCCAGCCGTACCCCGTCAGGAACACGAGCATGCCGGCCAGGGCGGGGCCGGCCATCACGGTGAGGCCGAAGGCGACGCCGTTCAAGGCGGAGGCTGCAGCGAGCATGTCCCGGGGGATCAGACGCGGCACGATGGCGGTGCGCGTCGCCATCCCGACCGAGTTCGCCGCGGAGTTGATCATGCTCAGCGCGTACAGCCACCAGATCGTCTCGGTGCCCGTCCAGGTGAGCGCCGCCAGCAGCGCGGTGGAGGCGAACGTCACGGTGGCGGCGATCAGCGCCACGTGCCGTCGGTCGAACGCGTCGGCCAGCATGCCGCCGTAGAGCCCGGCGAGGATCATGGGCACGAGACCGGCTACGGCGATCATCGACACGGCGAAGGTGCTCTGGGTGAGGGCGAACACGTGCAGCATCACGGTGACGATCGTGAGCTGCCCTCCGATGCCGGAGAGGGTGGAGCCGATCCACATCCTGGCGAAGGCCGGGCTCTCGCGCAGCGGCGTCAGGTCGATGAGATGTCCTCGGGTGGCGCTCACTGTTCAGCTCGGTCCTGCATCCTTCGAGCGTATCGGAGCGCCGGCCCGGCCCCGGTCGTCGGGGCTGCGGAAGACTGGTAGACTCGTCAGGTTGCCGTTCGATCGGCCGCGGATAAAGAGAGCTCGCACATCAGGTGCCGGGCACCGCGCAACAAGCAGAGAGGGGATCGAATCTATGGCACTGGAAGCAGACGTCAAGAAGGCGATCATCGAAGAGTACGCGACGCACCCCGGTGACACCGGATCCCCCGAGGTGCAGGTCGCGATGCTGACGCAGCGCATCAAGGACCTCACCGAGCACCTCAAGGAGCACAAGCACGACCACCACTCGCGTCGTGGGCTGTTCCTGCTCGTCGGTCAGCGCCGTCGTCTGCTCGGCTACCTCCAGGACATCGACATCGAGCGTTACCGTTCGCTGATCGAGCGCCTGGGTCTTCGCCGATAAGGCACCGACCAGCGTTCAATCGCGCAGAACATTCTTGAGAAGGCCGCCCCACGGTGTGGGGCGGCCTTCGCCGTACCCCCTTGCCTCTCCGTACGCTTTCCGATAGGAAAGTCGAGAGAGCTTTCCTCGTGGAAAGCGGATGCGGGGGAGACATGGAGCAGGAGCCGATCCGAGGCCGGAGGCCGCTGGATGCACCGACGCCGGAGATCGCGCGCCGCTACCTCGATGAGGCGCAGGCCGTCGACGCGAGGCGGGAGTCCCTGATCGACCGCCGTGACAAGACGTGGCATGAGCTGACGGGGGATCTCACGCTCGCGATCCTGGTGACCTCGTACCTGATGGCCGCCCGCGAGGTCGGCGCGGCCGCCGTCCAGCCCATGATCTTCTTCTTCCTCGTCGCCGCGCAGATCAGCACGGGGGCGGGGGAGCGCGGAGGCGTCCGGTGGCAGGACCCGCGGGGCCGCCGCCGTCGAATCGTCGTGCTCTCGCTCTTCGCCGTGGCGATGCTCGGTTCGCTCGCGCTGCTCCTGCTCTCCCCGCGGGCAGTCCCCGTCGCCGCATACGCGATCCCCGGAGCCGTCATCGTGCTCGGCCTCGCGCTCCCCGCCGCCGTCGCCCTGAGTCGAGGACCGGCGACGGCGCGGCCGCACCGCTCCGCCCCGCTTCCGACATCGACCAGAGTCGCGACCCTGTGTCTGGGGCTGCTGCTCGCCTTCACCGCGGTCGCCATCGGCATACCGGATCGGGGGCTCTCTGCGTTCTTCTCCGTCGTGATCCTGCTGATCTTCATCGCATGGCTGTTCGCCTGGCGCTCTGGGGGAGGACCGGCGTCGATGGGGCTGCTGTGGGGGCCGGTGCAGCACGCCATCTTCCTCGGGAGCGCGGTGCTCATTGGCGGACTGGCCGTTCTGGTCGCGCACACCGACCTCATCACCCCCCTCGCGACCGTCGTGTGCGCCGCGGTCGTGCTGCTGGCTTACGTGGGCGCCGCTCTGCGTCCGGGCAGCGCCCCCGAACGGCCGGCGTCGTGACGGCGCAGGGCGAGCAGCGGAGACCGCACCCGCGCACTCGGCTCGACGACAGCTTCGCGAGCCCCATCCGGTTCTCGCTCATGGCGTCGCTCGGCGCCGGGGTGGAGCTCGACTTCGCGACCCTGGCCGAGATTCTGGAGGTGGGGGACTCCGCTCTCAGCAAGGCGATCGCATACCTCGACAGCACGGGCTACCTCCGCGCCCGGAAGGGCACGGTGGGAAACCGGTCGCGCACGTGGGTGCGCTCGACGGCGGCAGGCCGCGCGGCCTTCGCCGCCCACCTCAGCGCCCTGCGCGAGATCGTCGAGATCGGCGGGACCGGCGCACTCTGAGTCGCCAGGCGGCGCTCGCCTCAGCGCACGGGGGCGGCGACCAGAGACACGGGACGGCGCCGGATCGCCAGCGCGACCGCGGCGCTGAGCATCACCGCGAGCAGCGCCATCACGACGAGGCTCACCGTCCACTCTCCCGTGAGGTCGTGCGCGATCCCCAGCAGCAGGCTCGCGCCGCCGGCGACCGCGTAGCCGATTCCCTGGGCGATCGCCGACAGGATGCCGGCGGAGGACTCGTCGGCCGACAGGCTCACGAGCAGGCCCATCGCCAGGCCGAATCCCGCGTTCTGGACGACGCCGAGCACGGTGACGACGGCGGCATCCGATCCCGCATCGAGCGCGAACCAGACGAATCCCGCCGCCATCACGAGACCGAGGCCCGGTCCGAACCAGACGAGCAGGCGGCGCCGACGGGCGATCACGGGGGCGAGCAGGGAGGGGATCAGGCCGATGAGGCTGAACCAGCCGAGCAGCCATCCCGCCGTCGCCCTGTCCTCGCCGTGCGAGGCGAGCATCAGCGGCAGCCAGGTGGTCACCGCGAAGTACAGCAGCGCCTGCAGGGAGAAGACCGCGGTCATCAGGATGACCGTCGGGCGCACCTCGGCTGCGAGGGCGAGCGGCGGCCGAGAGGCGGCGGCGGAGACGGCTCCCCGACCGGACACGAGCGCCATCGTCAGCCCCGCCAGCGCGGCGAGCAGAGCCCAGGCGGCGAGGGCGGGGGCGACGCCGCCGAGCGTCACGTCCAACGGCACGGCCAGACCGGCTCCGAGCGCGGCGCCGACGCCGAAGGACATGCTGCTCAACCCCACCCAGAGGCCGCCGGCGTTCAGCGACTTCAGGTAGGGAGGCAGCAGCGTCGCACCGACCATGATCGCCGCCCCGCTGAGGAAGGTTCCAGGCAGCAGCAGCCATCCGTCGAGCACCCGGAGCACGAGCGACGCCGCGAGCGCGGCCATCGCGATGACGAGCGCGCGGGCCGTGCCGAACCGCCTGGCGAGCAGCGGACCGAGCGGCGCCGTGAGGCCGAAGGCGATGACGGGCAGCGTGGCGAGCAGACTGCGCTGCACCCCGTCGAGGGCGAACGTCTCCGTCGCCTGGTCGAGCAGCGCAGCGACGGAGGTGATCGCCGGACGCAGGTTGATGCCGACGAGGAGCGCCGCCGCGAGCGCGAACACGCGGGCGGCGCCCCCGAGGGGATCAGAGGCCGACGACACGGAGCCCGTCGGCGACGACCCGCCCGTCGTGGATGACGGTGCGGTCGACGCCGCGGTCCATCACGGCGCTGGTCGGCGTCTCGCCGTCGACGAGGAGCAGGTCGGCGCGGTCGCCGACGGCGACGCCGGGGCGGTCGCCGACGCCGGTCGGGCGGGGGGAGGTGTGCGACATGATGCTCGCGCCGCCCATCGTGCCGACCGCGAGGGCGAGCTCGATGAGGTCGTCGCGGCGGAACCCGTTCGTGAACGCGAGTTGCCACGTGCGATCGAGCATGTCGCAGTTGCCGTAGGGGCTCCAGTAGTCGCGCTGACCGTCCTCGCCGAGTCCGACGCGCACGCCCGCCTCCACGAGGGCGACCAGCGACAGCTGGTTGGACACCGACGGAGCCACGGTGGCCATCGAGATGTCCAGTTCGGCGAACTCGTCGATGAGGCGACGGCTCGTCGCCTCGTTCACGGCTCCGAGGTCGTAGGCGTGCGACATGGTCACCTTGCCCTGCATCCCGAGCGCGCGCGTGCGCTCGATCACGAGGTCGGTGCTGAAGACGCCCAGCGCGCCGGGCTCGTGCAGGTGGATGTCCACCTCGACCTGGTACTTCTCGGCGAGACCGAAGACGATGTCGAGGTGCTTCGCCGGGTCGCGGTCGAGCTGGCACGGGTCGATGCCGCCCATCACGTCGGCGCCCTGCTTGAGCGACTCCTCCAGCAGCTCGACGGTGCCCTCCTCGCGGAGGATGCCCGCCTGCGGGAAGGTCATCACCTGCACGTCGGCGTGCGCGGCGAACCGCTCCTTCGCCGCCATCACGGAGTCGAACTTCTCCAGGCGGCAGTCGACGTCGACCTGCGCGTACGAGCGCACCCTGGTCGTGCCGTTGGCGATCATCCGCTCGAGAGTCCCCGCGACGATCTCGGCGTGCGAGATGTCGGTGTTCCGCCAGTTGAGCCGGTCGTTCATCATCATGCCCCACACGCCGGGAGACCCGGTGTGCTCGCGGAACGGGAGGCCGATGCGGGAGGAGTCCAGGTGCACGTGCACGTCGCTGAACGAGGGGAGGAGCAGACGACCCCGGCCGTCGACGTCGCCGTCGGCAGCGGGAGCGGAGGCGTCGTGCGGGCGGATGGCGGTGATGCGGCCCTCCTCGACGACGACATCGGATGCGGCGGCCCCCCACGGGCGAGCGTTACGAATCAGCATGGACAGTCCTTTCTTCGGGGGTCTGGGCGCCGGAGCCGAGGCGGGCGACGAGGTTCGCGGCGTCGCCCGGGTGATGGCAGGCGACGGCTCCGGTCGGGATCAGGTCGGTGCACATCGCACGCTGCTCGTCGTCGAGCCCGGCGAAGATCGGGCAGCGGGTGCGGAAGACGCAGCCGCTGGGCGGGTTGGACGGGTGGGGCAGATCCCCGGTGAGGCGGATGCGGCGCGAACGGTCGGCCGTCGGGTCGGGTGACGGCACAGACGACAGCAGCGACTGCGTGTAAGGATGCCGCGGCGTGCCGAACACCTCGGCGCTCGGGCCCTGCTCCATGATCTTGCCGAGGTACATCACGGCGACCTCGTCGGCGAAGTGCTTCACGACCGACAGGTCGTGCGCGATGAAGACGTAGGAGATCCCGGTGTCGGACTGGATGTCCTGCAGCAGGTTGATCACCTGGGCCTGCACCGACACGTCGAGCGCGGAGACCGGCTCGTCGCAGATGACGACGTCCGGCTCGAGCGCGAGCGCCCGTGCGATCCCCACGCGCTGCTTCTGGCCGCCGGAGAACTCGTGTGGGAAGCGGTTGTAGTGCTCGGGGCGCAGACCGACGCGATCCATCAGGGAGGCCACGCGGTTCTTCATGCCCTCCTTCGGCACGATGCCCTGCGCCTGCAGCGGCGCTGCGATCGCCGCGCCGACGCTCTGGCGGGGGTTGAGGGAGGAGGCCGGGTTCTGGAACACCATTTGCACGCGGCGACGGAAGTCCTGCAGGTCGCCGCCGCGCAGGGTCGACACATCGGCTCCGTCGAGGAGGATCCGCCCAGACGTCGGCTGCAGCAGGCGCATCAGCAGCCGGCCGGTGGTCGACTTGCCGCATCCGGACTCGCCGACGAGGCCGAGGGTCGAGCCCTTCTCCAGGGTGAAGGAAACACCGTCGACGGCCTTCACGTGCGAGGTGCCGCGCAGGAATCCCTTGCTGACGGCGAAGTGCTTGGTGAGGTCCTGGACGCTCAGCAGCGGCGTGCTCATCGGACGGCCTCCAGGGTGTCGGCGGGGAGCTCGGTGAGATGGCAGCGGGAGCGGTGAGAGCCGATGGTGTGCAGCTCAGGCCGCTCGGTGCGGCAGCGGTCTCCCGGCACGAGGTGGGCGACCGGGCAGCGCTCGGCGAACAGGCACCCCTGGGGGAGGTCGAGCAGCGACGGCGGGAAACCGGGGATCGGCGTGAGCCGACCCGCGTCGTCGGCCATCGAGGGCATCGATGCCAGCAGCCCCTTCGTGTACGGGTGCGCGGTGCGGAAGAACGCGTCCTCGACGTCGGCCTCCTCCACGCACTGCCCTCCGTACATCACGACCACACGCTGGCACACCTCGGCGACCACACCGAGGTCGTGCGTGACGAAGATCACCGCCGACCCGGTCTCCGCCTGCAGCGAGGAGATCAGGTCGAGGATCTGCGCCTGCACCGTCACGTCGAGGGCGGTGGTCGGCTCGTCGGCGATGAGCAGCTCCGGCTCGCAGATGAGGGCCATCGCGATCATGGCACGCTGTCGCATGCCGCCGGAGAACTCGTGCGGGTAGGCGTCGAAACGCGACACGGGGTCGGGGATGCCGACCCGGTTCAGCATGTCGATCGCCTGCGCTTTCGCGGCTTTCGCGCTCACGCTGTTGTGCACGCGGTAGGCCTCGGCGATCTGCCGGCCGACGGTGTAGAACGGGTGCATCGCCGACAGCGGGTCCTGGAAGATCATGCCGATCCTCCGGCCGCGGTACGGGCGCATCTCGCTCTCGCTGAGCGGCACGAGGTCGGTTCCCTCGAAGAGGATCTGACCGGAGACGCGAGCGCTCGTGCCCTTGAGCAGGCCCATCAGCGTCTGGCTGGTGACGGTCTTGCCCGAGCCGGACTCGCCGACGATGCCGACGGTCTCTCCGCGCTGCACGGTGAGGTCCATGCCGTTGACCGCGTGCACGAGGCCGTCGTCGGTCGGGAAGGTGACCCGCAGGTCACGGATGTCGAGGATCGGGGTGGTCATCAGTGGACCCTCACTCTCGGGTCGACGGTCGCGTAGACGAGATCGACGACGACGTTCGCGGTGATGATGAAGAAGGCGGCGAGCATGGTGATCGCCATCGTCACCGGCAGATCCCCCGAGGTCGCGGCGCGCACGGCCGTGAAGCCGAGCCCCGGCACGGAGAAGATCTGCTCCGTGAGCACCGCGCCGCCGAGCAGGGCGCCGATGTCGAGGCCGAGCATCGTGATGATCGGGGTGATGCCGGCGCGCACGCCGTGCGTGAACGTGATCTGACGGGGACCGAGGCCCTTCGCGCGGGCGGTGCGCATGAAGTCCTCGCCGAAGGTCTCGATCATGTTGTTCCGCGTGATGCGGATGTACTGGGCGCTGAACAGGATGGCGAGCGCGACCCACGGCAGCAGGTAGTTGACGAACCAGGCGCCGAGACCGGCGTCGCCGAACGGCGAGTAGATCTGGTTGCTCGTGAACGGCAGCCAGTGCAGGGTGCTCACGAAGATGAGCAGCAGCAGGAGGCCGGTGACGGGCACGGGGAGGGAGACGCCGACCGAGGCGGCGCCGACGATGAGCTTGTCCGCCGCCTTGCCCTTGCGCAGCGCGGCGATGAGTCCGAGGCCCACACCGGCGATCGTCCACAGCACCACGGCGCCGACGGCGATCGAGAGAGTGTAGGGGAGGGCGCGGGCGATGACGTCGGTGACGTTCTCGTTGGTCTGGAAGGACTTGCCGAGGCACGGCCAGGCGCACAGCTGCTCGGCTCCGGGGGCGCCGATGAGACGCGAGCCGAAGAAGCCGGACAGGTAGGTGAAGTACTGCACCAGGAAGGGCTTGTCCATGCCGAGGGCGACGCGCGCCTCGGCGATGCGCTCCGGGGTGCACTCCTGTCCGCACGCCGCGGCGGCGGGATCGGCCGGCCCGATCTGGAAGAGCGCGAACGTCACGAAGCTGACGACGAGCAGGAGGATGACCAGTGCGGCCACCCGGCGGACGATGAATCCGAACATTGCTGTCCCGTACGGGGCCGGCCTCGATGGGCCGGCCCCGTCCTTTCAGGCCTGGGTCGGTGTCGTTACTTCTCGACGCCGACGGTGGACAGATCGATGCTTCCGAAGAAGTACCCCACCTGGGCGTTGTGGACCTTGGAGCCCACGACGCTGTTGGTGAAGGTGCGGATCAGCGGGACGATGGGGTACTGCTCCATCGCCTCGTTGTAGAGCTCGGTCCACTGGGTGTTGAGTTCCTCGGACGTGCCGTTCGTGTCGCGCAGCTTGTACATCTCGCCCGAGATCTTGTCGTCGTAGAAGCGGGAGATGTTGCTGAACCCGTAGGTCGTGCCGTCGAGGCTCGGGCCGAGGTTCGGGTCGACGGTCGTGCGGGTCGAGCCGGAGGCGGCGCCGCCGCACCAGCCGGCGCGGGCGATGTCGGGCATCTGGTCGCCGGCGAGCGTCGTGTAGTAGTTCGGCGCGGGGATCGCGACCATCTGCAGGTCGATGCCGAGCTCCTTGAAGTTCTGCTGCAGCACGGTGCCGAGGTTCTTGTAGCGCTCGGTCGCGTTGGAGTAGCCGTAGGTCAGGGTCGCCGGGACGTCCTTGCCCTCGAGGAGCTTCTTGGCCTCGTCCAGCTTGGCGGCGCCGGCGGGGTCGAGGTCGATGCTCGGCTCGATCCAGCCGACCTGCTGGTCGTTCAGGTACGAGTTGGTGAGCTTGCCGAAGCGCTGCCCGCCGTACTGCACCTGGATCGCCGCACGATCGATGGCCAGCGCGAGGGCGTGGCGCACGTCGGGGTCGGTGATCGTCTGGGTGTTGAAGTTCAGCACGTCGGTGCAGCCGAGCAGGCCGGAGGCGGTGCGGTCGGCGATC
>JAGIAK010000012.1:0-23079 GCA_017744855.1 Microbacterium sp. | reverse complement strand
TCCGTGAGCCGAGCCGTGTCGGAGGCCTGGAGTGCGCCGTTCGAGTCGAGCGTGATCGCGGTGGGGTCGGCGTCGCTCAGCAGCTGCTGGGAGATCGTCGCCTGCGCGGTCGACAGCGAGAACGTGAACGTGTCGGGCAGGGCCGTGCGGTTCTCGTCGGAGGCGGCGTCCCAGTTGGGGTTGCGCACGAGCTTGAGCTCGCGGCCGCGCTCGTAGCTCTCGATCATGTACGGACCAGACGAGATCGGGTGGTTCGTGTAGTCGAGCTTCGTGTCCTTCGCAGCCGGCACCGGCGCCGAGTTGGACCGCGAGGCGAGGGCGGGGAAGTCGGGGTAGGGCTGCTTCAGGTGGAAGACGACGGTCTTGTCGTCCGGCGTCTCCACCGCGCTCAGCTCACCGCCCGCGTACGGGCCCTTGTAGGTGTCGGCGTCCAGCACCGCGTTCAGCTCCTGAGGAGCCTGGGTGTAGACGTCGCGGGCGAACGTGCGCTCGATGCCGTACTTGATGTCGGCAGCCGTGATGGGCGAGCCGTCCTCGTACTTCAGGCCGTCCTTGAGCGTGTACGTCCAGGTCAGTCCGTCTTCGGAGACCTTGCCTGTGTCGGTGGCGAGGTCGGGGACGATCGTGGGCGGCTGGCCTGCGGTCTCCTTCGCCATGGTCAGCGTGCGGTAGTAGAGCTGACCGACGTTGGCGGTCTGCACGTAGTTGCTGTTGCCGGGGTCGAGGGTCTGGAAGTCGCTCGACATCAGGACGTTGACTTTACCGCCCTTGGTGTCGAAGTCGGGCTTGACGACGTGCGCGGCGTACGGGTCGTTGGAGGGCTTCGGTGCGGAGCCGTCCGGTGCCGATGCTGTGCTCGCGCAGCCGGTGACGACCAGGGCGAATGCCACGGTCGCAGCGGCGAGCAGGGGACTGCGGTGTCTCATTACTCGTTCTCTTTCGGTGGAGGGTTGGGGTCGGGAGGGATCAGTGGCGCGAGGCCTTGGGGTCGAGCGCATCGCGGACGGCGTCGCCGAGGAGGTTGAAGGCGAGCACGGTGATGATGAGGGCGGTGCCAGGCACGATCAGGAACCACGGGTCGCTGAGGTACCAGTTGCCGGCCTGCGCGGCGTTGAGCATCTGGCCCCAGGACGGGGTCGGGTCCTTGACGCCGACACCGAGGAAGGAGAGCGCGGCCTCGGCGGAGATGTTCGCGGGGATCATCATGGTGCCGTAGACGAGCACGACGCCGAGCACGTTGGGGATGACCTGGCGGAAGATGATGGTGCGGTGCGAGGCGCCGTACGACTTCGCGGCCTCGATGTACTCCTGCTCGCGGATGCTGAGCACCTGTCCGCGCACGACGCGGGCGAGGTACGCCCAGCCGAAGAAGCCGAGGATCAGCACGAGCGAGGCGATGGGGACGAAACTGCCCTGCCCGAGCGGGGTGTCCCGCAGGCGGGACTGCAGGATCGGCGTGAGCGAGAGCACCAGCAGCAGGTGCGGGAACGCGAGGAACAGGTCGATGATGCGGCTGATGATCATGTCGACCTTGCCGCCGAAGTAGCCTGCGGCCGCACCGAGCACCGTGCCGAGCACGACGGAGACCACGGTGGAGAGCAGGGCGATCAGCAGCGAGACCTGGGCTCCGTACGCGATGCGGGCGAAGATGTCGCGGCCGAGCCCCGGCTCGACGCCGAGCCAGTGCTCCTGCGAGGGGTACATGTACACCGGCAATGGGAGGCCGGGCGTCATGAAGTTGTCGAGCACCTCTGGACCGGTGTGGGTCGTGTAGGGATCCTGGCCCTCGATCGCCACCAGCACCGGCGCGAGCAGAGCGAAGAGGATGATCGCCACGACGACGCCGAACGAGATCAGCGCGACAGGGCTCTTCTTGATCCGCAGCCAGGCGGTCCCGAGCAGGGAGCGCCCGGTGGCGATCTTCGGAGCGGCGGTGAGCAGCGCCTCGGTCTTCGGCGGGAGCGTCTGGGTGTCCGTCACGATCTTCCTTGATGGTTCGGGTCGGCAGGTGCTCAGAATTGTATACCAACGTGGGTCAAATGGAATACCGAATTTGAGATCGGTCTGCCAACAAGGGAGCGAAGGCTTCTGCGGCCGAGATCGTGGTTGCCGAATCTGGAAGGCACCGTTACATTTTGGATACCAAATCACTCCGAGATCATCGAGGCTCTCTTGCGCACACTGCTCACCGCCGACCACGTCCTCGCCTTCGACGGCACGACGCACATCGAACTGAGGGATGCCGCGGTCCTCGTCGACGACGACGTCATCGCCTACGTCGGCCCCGCGTCCGACGCGCCGGCGGATGTCGACGAGCGGATCGAGCTCGGCGCGAGCCTGCTCATGCCCGGGCTCATCGATCTCGACGCCCTCACCGACGTCGACCACCTCATCCTCGACTCGTGGGGGACCGGCGAGCAGAGCAGGCGTCTGCAGTGGTCCGAGGAGTACTTCGACCGCAGCGCGCACGTGTTCACGGCGGACGAGCGTGCCCGCATCAGGGAGATCTCCCTCGTGCAGCTCGCCCTGCACGGCATCACCAGTTACATGCCGATCGCCTCGGAGGTGCACTCGGAGTGGGCGGAGTCCGCCGACGACTTCCTCCGGATGGCGGAGTTCTCCAGCCGTATCGGCCTGCGCGGCTTCCTCGGGCCCTCCTACCGTTCAGGGGTAAACGTGGTGACCGCCGCGGGGGAGCGCGGCATCCGTTTCGCGGAGGAGCGCGGGGAGCAGGGGCTCGCCGATGCCATCCGCTTCTTCGACGAGATCGCCGTCCTCGGAGACCCGCTGCTCACGCCGGTGTTCCTCCCGTGCCGCATCGAGACCCTCACGCCCGCGCTGCTCGCCGCCACGGCCGATGCGGCGCGGGAACGGGGAGCGCTCGTGCGGCTGCACGCGCTGCAGGGGGACTTCGAGCGCGACTACATCCTCGCCGAGCACGGCCGTACCCCGCTCGAGCTCATCGCCTCGCAGGGGCTCCTGAACGACCGCCTCATCGTGCCGCACGGCGTCTTCCTCGACGTGAACCCCCGCGTGCACGGTGAGGACCGAGGAGACCTCGGCACGCTCGTCGCCGCTGGTGTGTCGATCGTGCACTGCCCGCTCACCAACGCCAGGTACGGCTCCGAGTTGGAGACCTTCCGCCTCTACCGCGACGCGGGGCTGACGATCTCGCTCGGCACCGACTCCTTCCCGCCCGACCTCGTCCGCGGCATCGACACCGGTGTCTCCGTGGCCAAGGTGCAGAACCGCGACCTCTCCGCCGGCGACCTCGCCGGCTACGTCGAGGCGGCCACCCTCGGCGGTGCGACCGCGCTCCACCGTGAGGATCTCGGGCGGATCAGCGTGGGTGCGCAGGCCGACCTCACGGCCTTCCGACTCGACGACGTGCGGATGGGCGCCGTCGACGACCCGCTGCGCACCCTCGTGCTGAACGGCACGGCGCGAGACGCCTGCCTTACGATGGTCGCTGGTCGGGTCGTGATGCGCGATGGGCGGATCGACGGCGTCGACCTCGATGCGGTCAGGTCGGACATGCAGGCGATCTTCGCGAAGATGCGCGCGGCGTACGCTGACCGTTCGCACCGCACGGCAACCGCCGACGAGCTGTTCCCGCCGGTCTTCCCCGTGCGGTCCTGAGCGGGAAGAGAGGTGACGTGATGAGCATGCAGACGGTGGCGTCCGACGGATCGGCGCTGGCCGAGCGCGTCTACCGCGACCTTCTCAGGGCGATCATCGACGGCGAGCTGCGGCCGGGCGCCTGGTTGAAGGAGCGTGACCTCTCCGAACGCTTCGACGTGTCGCGGGTGCCGGTGCGCCAGGCCCTGCAGCGGCTCGAGAGCGAGGGCTTCGTCGTGATGTCCCGCAACAGGGGCGCCCGGCTCACGGCGATCACGAGAGAGGACGTCGAGGAGCTCTTCGACGCGCGCCTGTGCATCGAGCCCTACGCCACCCGGCACGCCGCCGTGCGCGTGCACGCCGGTCTGGAGAGCCCCGATCGGCTGCGCGAACTGCTGGGGCGAGTCCTCGATCCGCAGGAGGACGGCGAGCTCGGGGCATCGAACCTGGCTTTCCACCTGGAGATCGTGCACCTCTCCGGAAACCGCATCCTGGAACGCAGTCTCAAGCCGATGCTGGGCCGCATGGAGTGGATCTTCCGCCTCACCCACACGACGAGGGTGCACGAGCACGCCGTCGAGCACGAACAGCTGCTCGACGCGATCCTCGCAGGCCGCGGCGATGTGGCGGCCGCGCAGTCCTACGCGCACATCGAGCAGGCCAAGGGACCGATCCTCGAGGCGCTCTCCACCCCGTTCGAGTGGTGAGGGCGCGTCTGGCGTGAGACCCGACGCGCCCTCAGGGGCTCAGGCGGATGCCGTGACGAGGTCGGCGTGGTGGATCGCGGCCACGTCGGGGTGCGCGCGCAGCCGCGACTTCAGCGCGTTCTCGCCGTAGAGGGCGTGGATCGGGTTGCTCGGGTCGTCCGTGACGCCGGTGGCCTCGGCGGCGAGGTCGGCGGGCAGGTCGATCAGCGGCAGCCGCTTGTCGAGCGCGGGGTTGAAGAAGAACGGGATCGAGATCCGCTCCTCCGGCGCGCGCGGGGACACGACGCGGTGGTTCGTCGCCTTGAGGTAGCCGCCGGTGGCGTACTCCAGCAGCTCGCCGATGTTCACGACGAAGGCGCCGGGGACGGGCGGGGCGTCGACCCAGGCGCCATCGCGCTCGACCTGGAGGCCGCCCTTGCCCGGCTCGACCCACAGCAGCGTCAGCACGCCTGAGTCCTTGTGCGCGCCGACCCCCTGCTGCGGTTCCGGCTCGTGCGTGCCGGGGTAGCGGACGATCTTGATCAGGGTCGACGGCTCCCCGAAGTGCTCGTCGAAGTAGGTCTCGTCGGCGCCGAGCGTCTGCGCCCAGGCCCGCAGCAGGCGGCGGGCGACCTCGGAGAGGGTCTCGTGCCACTCGGCAACGACGTCCTGCAGCTCGGGCTGCGCCGCCGGCCACAGGTTCGGGCCGATCAGGCGGTTGAACGCGGGCCCGCCCTCGACCGCCTCGCGCTCCGGTCCGATGTCGATCTGCTCGCGCCAGTCGACCTTGCCCTGCGTGCGCTCGCCGCCGATGCGGGTGTAGCCGCGGAAGTGCGGGCTGTTCACGTTCTCGATCGCCAGCTTGTCGGCCTCGGGGAGCGCGAAGAAGTCGAGCGCCGCGCGGTGCAGGCGCTCCTCGAGCTCGGGGGAGATGCCGGTCCCCGTGAGATAGAAGAAGCCGACGTCGTGCGTCGCCGCGCGCAGCTCGTCGCGGAACTGCGCGGCCGCCTCGGGGCCGGCGTCGAGCTGGGAGAGGTCGAGGATCGGGAGCGAGAGTTCTGCCATGACCCGAGAGTAGATCGACGAATCGACGCCGAGGGCGAGTGTTGCGGAGCATTACCCCGACGGCGGCGTGTGGGGCGCCGGAGACTCAGGTGTTACAGTGGTCAGGTAAGGCATCCCTTACCGCAAGCACCTCCCGAGAAAGCCTCTTTCTGTGCTCGCCAGTTTCCTGATCGGCCTCCGCGAAGGTCTCGAAGCCGCGCTCGTCGTCGGCATCCTCGTCGCCTACCTCCGCCGCCTGGATCGTCGTGACGCACTGCCCAAGCTCTGGATCGGCATCGGCCTCGCCGTCGTGCTGGCCGTGATCTTCGGCGCGGTGCTCACCTTCGGCTCCTACGCGTTGGCCCCGGGGGCGCAGGAGCTGATCGGCGGGCTCATGTCGCTGCTCGCCGTCGCGATGGTCACCTGGATGATCTTCTGGATGCAGAAGGCCGGGCGCGCCATGAAGGCCACCCTCGAGGGCGGACTCGATCGCGCCCTCACCATCGGCGGACTCTGGGCGCTCGTCGCGATCGGCTTCGTGTCCGTGGCCCGCGAGGGCATCGAGACGACGCTGCTCCTGTGGTCGATGCTGCAGTCCTTCGGCAATGCGCCCCTCGCGCTCACGGGTGCGCTCCTCGGACTCGCCGTCGCCGTCGTCGTGGGCTGGCTGATCGCCCGCGGCGCCGTCCGGCTCGACACCCGCCGCTTCTTCGCCTGGACCGGCGGCTTCCTGGTGATCGTGGCCGCCGGCGTTCTCGCATACGCGGTGATGGACCTGCAGGAGGCCGGCGCCCTGCCCGGTCCGTTCAGCACCGCCGCGCCCCTCGATGCCGCCGGCGCCGTCGCGATCGGCTGGGCGGCGTTCCCGTTCGGCTGGGCGTTCGACGTCAGCTCGGCGATCGCGCCAGGCAGCACCCTGGCGACCCTGCTCCAGGCGACGATCGGCTTCCGTCCGCAGATGAGCTGGCTGCAGGTCGTCGTGTGGGTCGTCTACATCCTCGTCGTCGGATTCTTCTTCCTGCGCGGCATCCGCTCGCGCCGGCCCGCCCGCCCCTCCGTCGCAGCGTCGACCGAGGCGGCGGCCCCCTCCCTCACCCAGCAAGGAGCAGCATGACCACCTCCCGCCGGATCCTCGGAGCCATCGCCGCCGCCGGCGCCGCGGCTCTCGTCCTGACTGGCTGCGTCGCCAAGAGCGACATCGCCGCAGGGGGCGCGTTCACGGTCTCCTCGACCGACACGGAGTGCGCCGTCTCCGGGGCGACCGCGAAGAGCGGCACGCTGACCTTCGACGTCAAGAACGACAGCGGGCAGACCACGGAGTTCTACCTGCTCGCGGAGGACGGCCTGCGCATCGTCGGCGAGGTCGAGAACATCGCGCCCGCAGCGTCGCGCACCCTCACCGTCACCGCACAGCCGGGCACGTACTACACGCTCTGCAAGCCGGGCATGCTCGGCGACGGTGTGGGCAAGACCGCGTTCACCGTTACCGGCGACCGCGTCGCCGTCACGGGGGCGGATGCCGAGCAGAAGCAGAAGGCCGTCGACCTCTACGCCGCGTTCGTCAAGGACCAGGTCGGCCAGCTCGTCCCCGCCGTTGACAAGCTCGTGTCCGCCTACGAGTCAGGGGACGACGAGACGGCCCGCGCTCTGTTCCCGCAGACGCGCGCGTTCTACGAGCGCATCGAGCCGGTGGCTGACAAGCTCGGCGACCTCGACCCGCGGATCGACTACCGCGAGGTCGACGCCGTCGCAGAGGGCCTCGACTGGACCGGCTTCCACCGCATCGAGAAGGATCTCTGGGTCCCCGCGCAGGACGCGCTGAACTCCGACGGCGAGACGCCGGCGTGGAAGGACTGGGCGCCGTCGACGCCCGAGGAGCGCGCGGGCTACGGCGATCAGCTGATCGCCGACGTGCAGGAGCTCTACGACTACGTTCACTCCGACGACTTCACGAAGGCCCTCGACGACCAGGGCATCGCGGGCATCTCGAACGGCGCGATCGCGCTGCTTGACGAGGTGGCGAACGGCAAGATCTCCGGCGAGGAGGACTGGTGGTCGCACACCGACCTCTACGACTTCGCGGCGAACGTCGAGGGCTCGAAGATGGCGTTCTCGCTCGTGCAGGACTTCGCCGCGGCGAAGGGCGCCGACGGCAAGAAGCTCGTGTCCGAGATCGAGGACGGCTATGCCGCTCTCGACGCCGCGCTCGCGAAGCACGGCTCGCTGACCTCGGGCTTCGTGAGCTACACGCAGATCACCGACGCCGACAAGCGCGAGTTCACCGATCTGATCAACGCCCTCGCCGAGCCGGTCTCGCAGTTGACCGGCACCGTCCTCGACTGATCAGCGCGACAGGTACGATCCCGAGGTGACCGAAAGCTCCGCAGACGCCGTGACCCCCGCTCCCGATGAGGAGACGGGGGTCGCGGCGTCGCCCGTCGAGCCCCGTGGCCTCAGCAGACGCGGTCTGCTCGGACTCGCCATCGGCGGCGGCGTGGCCGGTCTCGCCGTCGGTGCGGGCGCCGGCCTCGCGGGCGGCGTGGCGCTCGGAAGGGAGCGGGCGACCGGCGACGCGCGGGTCGTCTACGACTTCTTCGGCGAGCACCAGGCCGGCATCACCACCCCTGTGCAGGAGCACCTGCACTTCGCCTCCTTCGACATGATGCCGAGGACCGACCGCGACGACCTGATCTCGCTGCTGCAGGACTGGTCGTACGCGGCGTCGCGGATCACCCAGGGGCTCGACGTGAGCGCGACGGGGGCGGTCGGCGGCGACGCGCAGCAGCCGCCGGACGACACAGGCGAGGCGCTCGGCCTTCTCGCGGCGGGGCTCACGATCACCATCGGGTTCGGTCCGACGCTGTTCGAGAACGAGGACGGCGACCGCTACGGCATCGCATCCCTCCGCCCGGCGGGGCTGGAGCGCCTTCCGGCCTTCCTCGGCGACGACCTCGACCCCGCGCACTCCCAGGGCGACCTGTGCATCCAGGCCTGTGCGGACGACCCGCAGGTCGCCGTGCACGCGATCCGCAACCTCAGCCGGATCGCCTTCGGTCGCGCGAAGCTGCGCTGGTCGCAGCTCGGTTTCGGCAAGACGTCCCGCACGACGTCGGGCCAGGCCACTCCGCGCAACCTGTTCGGCTTCAAGGACGGCACGGCGAACATCCTCGCCGACGACGCGAAGGCGCTCGCCGATCACGTCTGGGTGCCGGCCTCGACCGAGCCGGCCTGGATGGCCGGCGGCTCCTACCTCGTGGCGCGCAAGATCGCGATGCTGATCGAGACATGGGACCGCGTGCGTCTGGCCGAGCAGGACACGATCATCGGCCGCGAGAAGGGCTCAGGCGCCCCGCTGTCCGGCGGCGACGAGTTCACCGCCCCGAAGTTCGGCACGAAGGCCATCGATGCGCACTCGCACGTGCGGCTCGCGCACCCTGAGCAGAACGACGGCATCCGCATCCTCCGTCGGGGGTTCAACTACGTCGACGGCAACAACGCGCTCGGGCGCTTGGACGCCGGACTCTTCTTCCTCTCGTACCAGCGTGATCCCGCACAGTTCATCACGCTGCAGCGCGCCCTGTCGACGGACCTCATGAACGAGTACATCAAGCACGTCGGCTCGGGGATCTGGGCGATCCCGGGCGGAGTGAAGCCCGGTTCGTACGTCGGCGCCGAGCTCTTCGCCTGACGCGCGCAGCTCAGCGCGGTCGCCGGGATCCCGTCGGGTCGCTGCGGTGTCCTTCGCGTGAGGCGAGGCCCGGATCGGCGAACAGCCAGGTCGGACGCGGTTCCACGAGCGGGCGGAAGATCCGCCGCACCGGCGCCGTCGCGAGGGCGAGAGCCAACAGCACGGAGGCGATGGTCACGAGCGGCAGCCAGAGCCAGGTCGGCTCCAGGTCCCGCAGCACACCGGTCTCGCGGAACGGGTAGAGCACGAAGGAGTGCAGCAGGAAGACGTACATCGTGTACTGGCCGAATGTCGTCCACCAGTACGTGCCCCGGGGGACGAGAGTGAAGAACGCGGCGCTCAGCACGACGGCGACCACCATGAGCACGATGCGCATCCCTCCCGCCCACCACTGCTCGCCGCCGAGATCGGCATAGGAGTCCTCGTAGAACAGCCAGTGGCGCAGGTCGATCGCCTGCCACACGTCGATCCAGCGCCACGCGGCGAACCCGGCCGTGGCGAGAACGGCGACCGCTGCGGCGCGCAGCCACCACGGGCGGCGCTCCAGCAGCCTCAGCCGGTTCACGACGTCGTGCTCGCGCATCCACCACCCGAGCGTGAAGAACGGCAGCAGCCCCAGCGTGCGGGACAGGGAGAACGTGCTGTCGATGTTCGGCAGGTAGCCGACGCCGATGGAGACGAGGACCGTCCACAGCAGGGGCCAGCGCAGCAGGGCGAGGTAGGGGAGGATGAGGCGGAAGATGCCCAGCGCGAGGAGGAACCACAGCGTCCACGACGGGCGGGTCGGATTCGGGTTGGCCTGCCCCTCGACGAACCACTTCGTCAGCGTCCACAGCGTCTCGAAGATGACGTAGGGGAGCAGGATGTCGGTGATGACACGGGCCATCTGCACGCGGGTGGGCGATCCGGACTTGGAGAAGTACCCGGAGATGATCGCGAATGCCGGCATGTGGAACGCGTAGAGCGCCAGGTAGCCAGCCATCGTGATGTCGGAATCGTAGATGAGGCGCTGGGTCGCGTGCCCGAGCACGACGAGCACGATGCAGGCGTAGCGGGCGTTGTCCCAGAACGGCACCCGTCTCCGGGGCTTGGAGACGGCCCCCGTGACGGGGCCGATCGGGTCGGCGGCGGCACTGCTCATCCTCCGAGGCTACCGTCGGGGAATAAAGTTGGTGCGGTCGCGTTGACTCAGATACATTCAAATGAATAGAAACGGATGCCGATCCATCCGCTTCGGAGAGCACGGAGAATCATGAGCGAGCAGTCGGCCGCCCCGGCCATCCAGTTCGGGATCATGTCGGTCAGCGACATCACGCAGGACCCGACGACGGGCATCACCCCCAGCGAGCGCGAGCGCATCCAGGCCACGGCCGAGATCGCCAAGCACGCCGAAGAGGTCGGTCTCGACGTCTTCGCCATCGGCGAGCACCACAACCCTCCGTTCTGGTCATCCAGCCCCACCACCTTCCTCGCGCACGTCGCGGCGCAGACCGAGCGTCTGATCGTCTCCACCTCCACGACACTGATCACCACCAACGACCCGGTGCGCATCGCGGAGGAGTACGCGATGCTGCAGCACGTCTCCGGCGGCCGCATGGACCTCATGCTCGGCCGAGGCAACACCGGTCCGGTGTACCCCTGGTTCGGCCAGGACATCCGCCAGGGCCTCCCGCTCGCCATCGAGAACTACGCCCTGCTGCGCAAGCTCTGGACCGAGGACGTCGTCGACTGGGAGGGCAAGTTCCGCACCCCGCTCCAGGGGTTCACCGCCACCCCGCGTCCGCTCGACGGCATCGCGCCGTTCGTATGGCACGGCTCGATCCGCACCCCGGAGATCGCCGAGCAGGCCGCGTACTACGGCGACGGCTTCTTCGCGAACAACATCTTCTGGCCCAAGGAGCACTACCAGCGGCTCATCGAGCTGTACCGCCAGCGCTACGCGCACTACGGGCACGGCACGCCTGAGGAGGCCATCGTGGGCATCGGCGGCCAGGTGTTCATGGCGGCGAAGTCGCAGGACGCCGTCGCGCAGTTCCGCCCGTACTTCGACAACGCGCCGGTCTACGGCCACGGGCCGAGCATGGAGGACTTCGCCGAGATGACCCCGCTCACCGTCGGTTCGCCGCAGCAGGTGATCGACCGCTACGCCTCGATGCGCGACACCTTCGGCGACTTCCAGCGCCAGCTCTTCCTCATCGACCACGCGGGCCTGCCGCTGAAGACGGTGCTCGAGCAGCTCGACATCCTCGGCGGCGAGGTCGTCCCCGTGCTGCGCAAGGAGCTCGCGAAGGACCGCCCGGCCAACGTGCCTGACGGCCCCACGCACGCCGCACGGGTGAAGGCGGTCTACGGCGACGGACCGGCGCGCGACGCCCGCCCCGGCGCCAACCGCGGGGACAACCTCACCGCGGGCTCGCCGTACCAGGACGCGCCGGCTCCGGCCGGTGCGGCGTTCGGTATCGGCCGGACGGAGGCGTGAGATGAGCGAGCGTCGCATCGCCGTGATCTCGGCCGGCCTCTCGAACCCGTCGTCGACGCGGATGCTGGCCGACCGGCTCGTCGCGGAGACCGCGAAAGCGCTGCTGGCCCAGGGGATCCGCGTGCAGGCCGACGTGATCGAGTTGCGTGACCTCGCGCACGACATCACCAACAACCTGCTCACCGGCTTCGCCCCTGCGCCGCTGGAGGAGGCCATCAACCGCGTGGTGTCAGCCGACGCGATCATCGCCGTCACGCCGATCTTCTCGACGAGCTACTCCGGCCTGTTCAAGTCCTTCATCGACGTGCTCGACCCCGACGCGCTCAGCGGCAAGCCCGTGCTGATCGGGGCGAACGCCGGTACCGCACGGCACTCCCTCGCGATCGACTACGCGATCCGTCCGCTGTTCACCTACCTGCACGCCGAGCCGGTGTCCACCGGCGTGTTCGCGGCCTCCAGCGATTGGGGCTCGAACGCCGACGACGTGGCTCCGCTGAGCTCGCGCGTGGAGCGTGGCGCCAGGGAGCTCGCCGACGCTGTCGCGCGCAGGGAGGCGGTGTCGGACGCCGATCCGTTCGATCCAGACACCTACCTCGGCAAGGGCAAGTCGTTCGGGCACCTGCTCGGGGGTCTCGCCGGCGAGTGACCGGGCGCACCCGCTGAGAGGGCACGCCGTCATCGACAATGTCCGTGGGGCATCGTACGGTGGCGACGTGCCCTCTTCCACAGAACTCACCGCCCTCCGCACGGCCCTTCGCGGCGCCGTCCTCCTCCCCGGCGACGCCGACTTCGACGCCGCGCGCTCGCCCTGGAACCTGGCGATCGACCAGCGCCCGGCTGCGGTCGTGTCACCGACCGACGTCGACGACCTGCGCGCCCTCCTCGACGTCGCCCGCGGATCGGGTGCCCCGCTGGCGGTTCAGCCCAGCGGACACGGCGCCTCCGGCGATCTCGCCGGAGCGATCATCGTGCGCATGCGCGCCTTCGACGGGCTCGACATCGACCTCGTCTCCGGCGTCGCCCGCATCGGCAGCGGCGTGCGCTGGGGTGCGGTCGTCGAGGCGTTGGAGGGTACGGGCTGGGCGGCTCCTGCCGGCAGCAGTCCCGTGGTCAGCGTCGCCGGCTACACGCTCGGCGGCGGTCACTCCTGGTTCAGCCGCACGGCCGGCCTCGGGTCCGACGCACTCCGCGCGGTGCAGATCCTGCGCCCAGACGGCACACATGAGCGCATCGACGACGACAGCGACCCCGAGACCATGTGGGCGCTGCGCGGTGCCGGCGGCACGATGGGGGTCGTCACCGAGCTCGAGATCGATCTCGTTCGCACTCCGGCGCTGTGGGGCGCCGGCCTCACGTTCGACGTGGCAGACGCCGTCACGGTGCTGAGGGCCGTGCGCGACCTCGCGGTCGATGCGCCGCCGACGCTGAACGTGTTCACGAACTCGATGCGCATGCCCGACGCGCCGCAGCTGCCTCCTGAGATCCGCGGACGCCACTTCCTCTCCGTGCAGGCCCTGTCGGTCGACGGCGCGGCCGAATCCCTGATCGACGGGATCCGTCGCGCCGGCACCGTGCAACGCGAGATCGTCGGCCCCACGTCGCCGGCCGCTCTGGCCGCAGCGTCCGCGGAGCCGACCGATCCCACGCCGGGGGCGGGGGCGTCGTTCGCGTTGGCGGCGCTCGACGATGCGACCATCGCCGCGCTGATCGACTTCCGCGAGCAGCCTGAGCAGTGGCCGATCATGGGCATCGACATCCGCATGCTCGGAGGGGCATTGCGCACTCCGCGGCGCTCGGGGCTGGCTTCCCTCGCGGCGGCCGACTGGTTGGTGCACGCTCTCGTGCCGGTGATCCCAGGAGTCCCCGCCGAACCGGGGGCGGCGAGCCTCGACGGCCTGCGCGCACTGCTCGCATCCGTGCGGGCCCCGCAGACCGTCACGACCTTCCTCACGCCGGGGCAGGGGCTCGACCTGTGCGGTTCGGTCGACGACCTGCGACGGCTGCGCGCCCTGCGCGACGCCGCAGATCCTGAGGGAATCCTGCACGAAGGCCGACTGAGCCGCTGAGACGGACCCCGGCGCGATAGCGTCGGAGTGGCAGCTCCGCTGTCGACAACCGGCGATGGCAGTACGCGCCGGATACGTCCGACGGATCCGCACACTCGGCTCCGACGGAGGACAGGGTCGCGGCCGAGCCGCTCAGACCGCAGAGGAACCGCAGAGGGAGAGCCATGGAGATCGCAGTCGCAGGCGGAACCGGGATCGCCGGTTCCGAGGTCGTCAGGATCGCCCAGCAGCGCGGTCACCGGGTGCGCGTGCTCACGCGCGGCAACGGCGTGGACGTGCGCTCCGGTGACGGTCTCGACGCGCTGCTCGACGGGGTCGAGGTGGTCGTCGACGCGCTCAGCACCTCGACGCAGAGCGCCAGGGTGTCCACCGAGTTCTTCACCGGCACCACCTCGCACCTGCTCGCCGCCGGTTTGCGGGCCGGGGTGCGGCACCACGTCGCGCTCTCGATCGTCGGAGTGGACAGGGCGCCGCACGGCTACTACGCGGGCAAGCTGGCCCAGGAGCAGGCTGTCCAGTCCGGTCAGGTCCCGTGGACCGTGCAGCGGGCGACGCAGTTCCACGATTTCGCGTCGCAGCTGTACCGCAACGCATCGGTGGGTCCGCTGCATCTCGCCGTGCGCATGCTCACCCAGCCGATCGCCGTGGTCGAGGTCGCGACCCGCCTCGTGGACCTCGCCGAGGCGGGGCCGACCGGAAGGGCCAGGGACATCGCGGGCCCGAGGGAGGAGCAGATGTCCGAGATGATGCGCGCCTGGGCCGCGCACACCGGGCGGCGCGGATGGATGCCGGAGATGGGACTGCCGGGCGCCTTCGGGAGGGCGCTGCGCGACGGCAGCATCCTTCCCGGCGATGATGCGGACCTCGGCACCGTCTCCTTCGAGGACTGGCTCCGCGCACAGCCGCGCGGCTGACGACCGGCTCCCGAGTGGCGGAGCCGTGGACCCGCCACGCCGCGGCCTCGCGGAGCCGTACCGGCCCCGCGATTCCGCTCAGCGCCCGTCTCCGCGGAGCCAGGTGTACTCGGTCTCCGGACGCCCCGGTGTGCCGTATCTCGCCGACCGTGCGATGACCCCGTCGGCGACCAGGTGCTCCAGGTAGCGGCGGATCGCGACGCGCGACATCCCGAGGCCGTCAGCGGCCTCCCGCGCGGAGACCGGACCGTCGGATCGCACCAGGGAGATCACGCGATCGAGGGTCTCCGCCGACAGGCCCTTCGGGAGCGGCATCCGTCCGGCCGGACGGACGAGCAGTGCGTCGATCTCGGCCTGCGTGGTCTCCCCGTCGGTCGACCGCACCTGCGCTCGATGCTCGCGATACGCCGTGAGCCGGTCGTGGAAGAGCGCGAAGCCGAAGGGCTTGACCAGGTACTGGTAGACGCCGAGCGCGGCCATCTGCCGCACCGTGTCGGCGTCGCGGACGCCGGTGATCGCGATGACGTCGACGTCGGAGGCTCTGGCCCGCAGCGTGCGCAGCACATCGAGCCCTGTGCCGTCCGGCATCGTGATGTCGAGGAGCACCAGGTCGAACGGCCGTCCGCCCGATGGAGAGAGCACCGCGGCGACCGCCGCCCGCGCTCCCGTGCACTCGCCGCCGACCTCGAATCCGTCGAGACGCTCCAGATACGTACGGTGGAGCTCCAGCGTGAGGGCGTCGTCGTCGACGAGGAGCGTGCGGATCACGACCGTCTCCGTCCCGACACCGGGAGCACGACGCGGAAGGTCGTCGGGGCGTCGGTGAGCTCGACGGTGCCGCCCGCCTCGCCGACGACGGATCGGACGAGCGCGAGTCCGACTCCACGACCCTGCGCGTCTGCGGGCTTGGTGGAGAATCCGTGCTCGAAGATCCGCTCACGCAGCTCGGCCGGAACGCCCGCCCCGCTGTCTGACACCTCCACGACGACCTCGCCGGACGCGGACGGGCGCAGGGTCACCGCGACCCACCGGTCGACGGATCCGGCCGCGGCATCCATCGCGTTGTCGATGAGATTGCCGAGCACCGACACGCTGTCGACGGTGGACAGCGTCGAGCGGGGCGTGTCTGGTTCGATCCGCACCCTCCAGTCGATTCCGCGCTCCTTCGCCTGCGAGGCCTTCCCGAGGAGGAGGGCGCCGATGGCCGGGTCGCCGTGTCGCCGCGCTGTCACCTGATCGACGAGCGACTGGCTCTGCCGTGACGTCTCGGTGAGGATGTCGAGGGCCTCGCCCGTACGCCCGAGCTCCAGCAGGGCGACGGCCGTGTGCATCCGGTTGCCGTGCTCGTGGGTCTGCGCGCGCAGCGCCTCGCCGAGTGTGCGGATCGACTCGTACGACGACACGGCGTCGCGGACGGAACCCGGAGGCAGATCCCCGGCGATACGTCGGGTGACGCGGCGGGCGAACCACGCGCCGAGAGCCCCGACGGCGACGAGCACGACCGTGATGGCGAGCGACAGGGGCAGCCGGCGCACCAGGGTGTCGGAGATGCTCTCCGTCGTCACCCCGGCGGAGACCCACCCGACGAGGGAGCGGTCCGAACCGAGGACGGGCACGATGGTGCGCACCGATGGCCCGAGCGTGCCGGTGAAGGTCTCAGTCAGGGGACGGGGGTCCTCGGGGATGGTGCCGAGATACCTGCCGCCGATCTCGTCGATGTCGGGGTGAGTGACGCGGATGCCGTCCGGGGTCATGATCGTCACGAAGTCGAGTCCCGCGTCGCCGACGACGGCGACGGCGAACGGCTCGAGCGCATCGGTGGCGGCCTGCGCGTCGCCACCGTCCAGCGCGGCGATCACCGGGGGCGAGACGGCCACGGTGGAGGCCGTCGCCGCGGTGACGCGCTCCGCCTCGGCCTGCACGGCGCGCTGGGTCTCGACCACGAGGAACCCGGCGACGAGGGCGCCGACCACCGCGGCGGCCGCGATCAGCACCAGGAACACGCGGGAAGCCGCGCTTCGTGCGGTGCGGGGACGGGCCATCAGCGCTCCTCCGCATCGTCGTCGGTCCTGTCAGTGACCAATACGACCACAAATGGTCCCGGTGTGCGTAGTCGGAGACGGTGGGTGCACCGGTCGCGACGACGCGGCCGGACATGCGACGACGACGTTCATGATCGAGGAGGACACCATGGCCATCACGACCGGATTCTCACTGCCGGGATTCCACTGGCGACGAAGCAAGCAGTCCTGGGACCGGCATACCTGGCTGTACGTGTCGGTGATCATCGCCGTCGTGCTGGGTGCGGTGGTCGGACTCGTCTGGCCCGAGGCCGGACAGAGCCTCGAACCGCTCGGCAAGGCGTTCGTGGCGCTGATCAAGATGATGATCGCCCCGATCATCTTCTGCACGATCGTCATCGGGGTCGGCTCCATCGCCAAGGCCGCGACGGTCGGCCGCATCGGCGGGCTCGCGCTGATCTACTTCCTGGTGATGTCCACGTTCGCGCTCGCCATCGGGCTCGTGGTCGGCAACGTCATCCACCCCGGCGAGGGGCTGAACATGTCGGGGGCCAGCTACGACGCCGGAACCACGGAGGCTACGAGCACCCAGGAGTTCGTGCTGGGAATCATCCCGCCCACGTTCTTCGCGGCGTTCACGGGGGAGAGCGTGCTGCAGGTGCTGTTCATCGCCCTGCTGTCCGGATTCGCCCTCCAGGGGCTCGGCGAGCGCGGGGCCGGCATCATGGAGGCGGTCAAGCAGCTGCAGAAGCTCGTGTTCCGCATCCTCGGGATGATCCTGTGGCTCGCGCCGCTCGGAGCGTTCGGCGCCATCGCCGCGGTCGTCGGCAAGACCGGGGCCGCGGCGATCTGGAGTCTCGGCATCCTCATGGTGGCGTTCTACATCACGTGCATCCTGTTCATCGTGGTGGTCCTCGGCACTCTGCTGTGGGTGGTGACCCGCGTCAACATCCTCAGCCTGATGCGGTACCTGGGCCGTGAGTACCTGCTCATCGTCGGCACGTCATCGTCGGAGTCGGCCCTTCCCCGCCTCATAGCCAAGATGGAGCACGTCGGCGTCTCCAAGCCGGTCGTCGGGATCACCGTGCCCACCGGCTACTCGTTCAACCTCGACGGCACGGCGATCTACCTCACGATGGCATCGCTGTTCATCGCCACCGGGATGGGGCAGCCGATGTCCCTCGGCGAGCAGATCGGCCTGCTGGTGTTCATGATCATCGCCAGCAAGGGCGCGGCGGGAGTCACCGGCGCCGGTCTCGCGACGCTCGCCGGCGGTCTCCAGGCGTATCGGCCCGACCTCGTCGACGGTGTGGGCGTGATCGTCGGTATCGACAGGTTCATGTCGGAGGGGCGTGCGCTGACGAACTTCACGGGCAACGCCGTCGCGACGCTGCTCATCGGCACCTGGACCCGACAGATCGACCGGGAGCGGGTGCGGCAGGTGCTCAGCGGGGCGCTGCCCTTCGACGAATCGGTGCTCGACGGAGTGGACGGTCACGCCGCGACGTCCGAGGGCGCAGCGGGCGATCTGCACGAGCTCCACGACGCCGCCGTCACAGAGATGTCGGCGAAGGAGCGCAGGGCGAGCGAGCGCGCAGGGCGGTGAGGACGCGCGAGCGGTGAGGGATGCGGGAGCCGGGTCCGACCGGGCTCCCGCATCCGTGCGGTCAACCGCTCTTGCGTCGGAACTCGCGCCGCGTCTGCGGTGCGTGCGCGCCGTGGACGGCGGAGTCGCCGTCGAGGTGGGCTTCGCCCTGCCGGTGGTGCGCGTTCTTCTTCTCGAGCGCTTCCTTGAACTTGCGCTTCATCTCCTCGGAGGAGGAGGCGCCTTCTTCGGTGCTCATGTCCGTCAGCCTAGGGCACCGCCGTCTCGTCGGACGCCTCAGCGGCGCACCCTCGTGGTGATCAGGTCGATCACCACGCCGAGACCGATCGCGACGACGATCGACACGATCACCGCCACCACGGGTCCGCCGGGGACGATCGTCGCGACGATCGCGCCGACCGATGCCTGGTACACGGCCCACCCGGTCGCGGCGAGCAGGACCAGCCCGAGGTAGCGCGGCGGATGGATCCGCGAGGCGCCGGCCACGAGGTTGATGGCGAGACGAGCGAACGGCACGAACCGCGCAGTGAAGAGCACGGTGGCCGTGCCGCGATCCAGCCGGCTCCGCGCCCAGTCCAGCGCCCGTCGCACCCGCGGTGCGCGCATCCAGCGCCAGCGTTCGGTGCCGACGGTGCGTCCGATGAGATAGCAGGCCGCGTCTCCCAGCGCGGCCGCGACCGCGGCGCACACGATGACGGCCCACAGCGGCGGCGTGCCGGCGGAGGCGGCGATCGCGCCGAGCGCGGTGACCGCGACCTCTCCAGGGATCACGACGAGGAAGGCGTCGCCCAGAACGAGGAGGCACATCACGAGCAGGGCCCAGGGGGTGGTGAGCAGGTCCGTCGGCACGCCCCCAGGGTGCGCCGCGGAGGTGAACGGGAACCGACGAACGGATAGCCGGTGACCGGCGATCCAGCATCCGGTGAACATCTGGTGCGCAGGGCCGGTTACGCGATCGCGCACCGGATCGCGGCGGCATCCTGAGGGTGTGAGAGTCGCGATCGTGACAGAGTCCTTCCTCCCGCACATGAACGGTGTGACCGGGTCGGTGCTGCAGATCCTCCGGCACCTCGAGCGCACAGGGCACGAGGCGCACGTGATCGCTCCGGATGCCGTCGGCATTCCGCTCTCGGCCCACGGCGCCGAGGTGGAGGCCATCCCCAGCCTGCCGCTGCCCGGGTATCGCACCGTGCGCGTCGGCACCTCGCCTGCGTATCGCGTCGCCTCGTCTCTGCGCGCCTTCGGTCCCGACGTCGTCCACCTCGCCTCACCCTTCGCGCTCGGCTGGCGCGGCGCGCTCGCCGCAGACCGGCTCGGCGTCGCCGCGGTCGCCGCGTATCAGACGGATGTCGCCGCCTACACGGAGCGGTACCGGGTCGCCGCGACGACGGGAATCGCCCAGACGCACATCGCGCGTCTGCACCGTCGGGCGACGCTCACGCTGGCGCCCTCTGCGGAGTCGGCCCATCAGCTCGCGGCGCTCGGCGTCGATCGCGTGCGCCGCTGGGGGAGAGGCGTGGATGCGGAGCGCTTCCAGCCCACGCGTCGCGATGAGCGGCTGCGTGCGTCCTGGGGAGCCGACGTCGTCATCGGGTACGTCGGTCGACTCGCGCCGGAGAAGCAGGTGGAGGATCTCGCCGCCCTGCGAGGCGTCCCCGGTGCACGCCTCGTGATCGTCGGCGACGGGCCGAGCAGGGCGCGGCTGGAGGCGTTGCTGCCCGACGCGCTCTTCCTCGGCCACCTCGACGGCGACGCCCTGGCTGCGGCCGTCGCGTCTTTCGACCTCTTCGTGCACCCAGGGGAGAGCGAGACGTTCGGTCAGACGCTGCAGGAGGCGCATGCGAGCGGCGTCCCCGTGATCGCGACCGGGCGGGGCGGGCCCCTCGACCTCGTACGGATGGGGATCGACGGATGGCTGTACCGTCCCGGCGACCTCGACGACCTGCGGATGCGGGTGGCCGATCTCGCCGGTGACGCCCGCAAGCGCCGCGCGTTCGGCGAGGCGGGCAGGGACGCGGTCCAGGGTCGCAGCTGGGCGAGCGTCTGCGATCAACTGCTGGGGCACTTCGACGAGGCCGTGCAGCTCCGCGCCGTCGACCGGGGCCTACGGGCCCGTCGGCTCGTCCGCCCCGAGCCGTCGACCGCCGCGCTGCCGGCGCAGTGGCGGCGATACGTCGCGCTGGGTGACTCCCTCACCGAAGGCCTCTGCGATCCTGCGCCCGACGGCGCGCTGCGCGGATGGGCCGACCGGCTCGCGCTGCTCCTCGCGGCGCGAGGCGGATTGCACTATGCGAACCTCGCGATCCGTTCGAAGCGTGTGGCGGACGTCTGCGGACCGCAGCTCGAGCGGGCGCTGCGGCTGCGCCCCGATCTGGTCTCGATCCTCGTCGGCGCGAACGACCTCGTGAAACCGCGCGTCGACGTGGCCGCCCTGGCGCTCCGTGTCGAAGGCGCCGTCAGGGAGCTGCGGGCGCAGGGCGCCGACGTCGTGCTGGTGACTCCGTTCCTGCCCGGGAACCGTGCGGCCGCGCTGTACACGCGGCGCTTCGCCGCCTTCGCGACCGCGCTGTGCGGCATCGCCGCCCGCACGGGGGCGATCCTGATCGACACCGATCTGCATCCGACCCTGCGCGAGCGGGAGAACTGGGGAGAGGACCTCGTGCACCTCGGCAGCAGGGGCCACCGGTTCCTCGCGTACCGGGTCGGCGAGGTTCTCGGCGTCCCGCACGCCGACGCGCTCGGCGCCCTCGACGCGGCGCTGCACGAGAACGAGGCGATCGGCGCGGGGCTGTGGTGGCGGCGGCACGCGCTGCCGTGGGTGTGGCGGCGGCTGCACGGCCGGGCCGCGGGCGACGGGCGTGCGGCCAAGCACGACGACTACGTCTACCTCGGCCGATCCGCCGCAGAGCGGGGTGTCACCGTCGGCTGAGCGGCCTCAGCGCGTGCCCATGCCGTGGTAGGTCCACCCCGCGGCGCGCCAGGCGCCCGCGTCGAGGCAGTTCCGACCGTCGATGACCACGCGGCCGCGCACGAGCGCTCCCGCGTGCTCGGGGGAGAGGTGCCGCCGGTACTCGTCCCATTCCGTGACGATCACGACGGCGTCGGCGTCGCGCAGCGCGTCGTCGCGGTCCCTGGCGTACCCGAGTTGGGGGTGGGCGGCTGACGCGTTGTCGATCGCCGCCGGATCCGTCACCACGACGTCGGCGCCGAGGCCGCGCAGACGCACGGCGACGTCGAGGGCGGGGGAGTCGCGGATGTCGTCGCTGAACGGTTTGAACGCGGCGCCGAGAACGGCCACCCTGCGCCCGAACACGCGCCCGCCGAGGGCGTCGACCACGAGCTGCACCGCACGGTCGCGGCGACGGAGGTTGATGGCGTCGACCTCGTGGAGGAAGCCGACGGCCTCTCCGCGGCCCAGCTCCTCGGCGCGCGCGGCGAAGGCCCTGATGTCCTTGGGGAGGCAGCCGCCGCCGAAGCCGATGCCGGAGCCGAGGTAGCGGCGTCCGATGCGCGTGTCGTGGCCGATCGCGTCGGCGAGCAGTCTGACGTCGGCCCCCGCGGCCTCGGCGATCTCCGCCATCGCATTGATGAAGGAGATCTTCGTGGCGAGGAACGCATTGGCCGCGCCCTTGACGAGCTCGGCCGTGGCGAGGTCGGTGACGAGGAACGGCGTGCCGGCGTCGACCGCAGGGCGGTACACGTCGCGGAGCACATCGACCGCGCGGGCGCCCGCGTCGCCCTCCGTCGCGCCGACCACGATGCGATCGGGGGTGAGGGTGTCGTGCACGGCCCAGCCCTCGCGCAGGAACTCCGGGTTCCACACCAGTGTGGCTCCCGCCGCTGCAACCCGGTCCGCGAGCCTGGCGGCGGTGCCGACCGGCACCGTCGACTTGCCGGCCAGCACGTCGTCCGCGCGCAGGTGGGGGAGCAGCGCCTCCACTGCGGCGTCCACGAAGCGGAGGTCCGCGGCGTGCGCCCCTGGCTGCTGCGGGGTGCCGACGGCGAGGAAGTGCACCGTCGCGCCCTCGGCGTCCGCCATGCGGGTGCTGAAGCGCAGCCGGCCGGCGGCGATCCCCTCGCGCAGCAGCTCCTCGAGCCGCGGTTCGAAGAACGGGGCGATGCCGTCGGCGAGGGCGGCCGCCTTCCGCTCGTCGACGTCGATGCCGATGACGTCGTGTCCGATCGAGGCCATCGCGGCGGCGTGCACGGCACCGAGGTAGCCGCAGCCGATCACTGACATGCGCATGACCTCACGACAGCGGATGCCGGACACGCGTCGGGGGCCGTCGGCTGAACGGCACGTGTCCGGCGTGTGACGTCTGCGGTTTCAACCGGCTCACGCGGGATCCGGGGGTGCCGCTGGTAGTGTGGACGAGTCGGCGTCTGCCGACGCACAAGTTCACATCGATTCATGGAGCGATCGGCGGAGAAGCTGGTCCCCTGTGGTGGGTTCCTCGGCGCGTGCCGGGTGGCTTTCTACTGGTGGCCAGCGCAGGCGATTTCCCGCGGGTCTCCCGCGCGCCCGAACCCCGCCCTGCGCTCCTTCATGAACACGCTCGCGCGTCACACGGACGAGCGAGCTTAAACAAAGAAGGAGAGACCTCTTGGAAGGTCCTGAAATCACCGCCACCGAGGCCGTTCTCGACAACGGCCGCTTCGGCACCCGCACGATCCGCTTCGAGACCGGCCGCCTCGCGCAGCAGGCTCAGGGCGCAGTCGCCGCCTACCTCGACGGCGAGACCATGCTCCTCTCGGCCACCAGCGCAGGCAAGCACCCGCGCGAAGGCTTCGACTTCTTCCCGCTGACGGTCGACGTCGAGGAGCGCTCGTACGCCGCGGGCAAGATCCCCGGCTCGTTCTTCCGTCGTGAGGGCCGTCCGTCCACCGAGGCGATCCTCGTCTGCCGTCTGATCGACCGTCCGCTGCGTCCGTCGTTCGTCGACGGCCTGCGCAACGA
>JAGIAK010000129.1 GCA_017744855.1 Microbacterium sp. | reverse complement strand
AACCGGACATGCCGATCACGTCGGCGTCGTGCTCCTCCGCCGCAGCGATGATGTCGGCGATCGGCTGCTTGATGCCGAGGTTGATCACCCGGTAGCCGTTGTTGGTGAGGATGATGTCGACGAGGTTCTTGCCGATGTCGTGCACGTCGCCCCGGACGGTGGCGATCACCATGGTGCCCTTGCCCGAGGACTCCGACTTCTCCATGTGCGGTTCGAGCAGGGCCACGGCGTTCTTCATGACCTCGGCCGACTGCAGCACGAACGGCAGCTGCATCTCGCCTGCGCCGAACCGCTCCCCGACGACCTTCATGCCCTCCAGGAGGTGGTCGTTGATGATGCCGAGCGCGGTCATGCCCTCGCCGCGCGCGAGGTCGAGGTCGGCCTCGAGCCCCTTGCCCTCGCCGTCGATGATGCGGCGCTGCAGGCGCTCGCCGACCGGGAGCGCGGCGAGCTCGGCGGCGCGCTGGTCGCGGAGTGCGGCGGTGTCGACGCCGGCGAACAGGTCGAGCATCGTCGACAGCGGGTCGTAGGTGACCGCGCCGTCGGCGTCGTACTCGCGGCGGTCCCAGACGAGGTCGAGCGCGACCTTGCGCTGCTCCTCCGGCAGCGAGGCAAGCGGCACGATCTTGGCGGCATCGATGATCCCGCTCGACAGCCCGGCCTCGGTGGCCTCGTGCAGGAACACCGAGTTCAGCACGATGCGCGCGGCGGGGTTGAGCCCGAACGACACGTTCGAGACGCCGAGGGTGGTGTGGATGCCGGGATACTTCTGCGTGATCCGACGGATCGCCTCGATCGTCTCGATGCCGTCGCGCCGCGTCTCTTCCTGGCCGGTGGCGATGGGGAACGTGAGACAGTCGACGATGATGTCCTCGACGCGCATCCCCCACTCGCCGACCAGCGAGTCGATCAGCCGCGAGGCGATCTCGACCTTGCCTTCCGTGGTGCGCGCCTGGCCCTGCTCGTCGATCGTGAGGGCCACCACCGCGGTGCCGTGCTCCTTGACGAGCGGCATGATGCGGCCGAACCGGCTGTCCGGCCCGTCGCCGTCCTCGTAGTTCACGGAGTTGACGACCGGGCGGCCGCCGATCAGCTCGAGCCCCGCCTGGATCACCGGGGGTTCTGTCGAGTCGATCACGAGCGGCAGCGTGGACTGCGAGGCGAAGCGCGACACGACCTCGCGGATGTCAGCGACCCCGTCGCGCCCCACGTAGTCCACGCACACGTCGAGCAGGTGCGCGCCGACGCGGATCTGGTTGCGGGCGATCTCGACGCAGTCGTCCCAACGCTCCTCGAGCATCGCCTCGCGGAACGCCTTCGAGCCGTTGGCGTTGGTGCGCTCGCCGATCGCGAGGTAGGAGGCGTCCTGGTCGAACGACACGTGCTGGTACAGGGAGGCGACGCCGGCGTCCACCTCGACGACCCTGGTCGTTGAGCGAGACCGAGACGAAACGCCGTCCGCGACCTCACCACGTTTCGACTCGCTCCGCTCGCTCAACGACCCGGAGACCTCATCCACACCGGTCGTTGAGCGAGGGAGCGCCAGCGACCGAGACGAAACGCCCTCCGCGACCTCGGCACGGTACGGCTCCAGCCGCTCGACGACCGCGGCGAGGTGCTCCGGCGTCGTGCCGCAGCATCCGCCGACGAGCCCGAGCCCGAACTCGCGCACGAACTGCTCGTGCGCCGTGGCGAGCTCGACCGGGGTGAGCGGGTAGTGCGCCCCGTTCGCGCCGAGCACCGGCAGGCCGGCGTTGGGCATGCAGGCGATCGGCACCGTGGAGTGCTTCGACAGGTGCCGCAGGTGCTCGCTCATCTCGGCGGGACCGGTCGCGCAGTTCAGGCCGATCGCATCGACGCCGAGCGGTTCGAGCGCGGTCAGCGCGGCGCCGATCTCCGAACCCATCAGCATGGTGCCTGTGGTCTCGACGGTAACCTCGACGAAGATCGGGAGGCGGATGCCGCGCGCCACGATCGCCTGCCGGCATCCGTTCACCGCGGCCTTGGTCTGCAGCAGGTCCTGGCTGGTCTCGACGAGGAAGGCGTCTGCGCCGCCGTCGATGAGCCCCTCGGCCTGCAGCGCGAAGGTCTGCTTGAGGTGGTCGTAGGTGGTGTGGCCGAGGCTCGGCAGCTTGGTGCCAGGCCCCATCGATCCGAGCACCCAACGCACCCGGCCGTCGACCGCCTCCGCGGCCTCGGCACTGTCACGGGCGATGCGCGCCCCGCGCTGGGCGAGCTCGTGGATGCGGTCGTCGATGCCGTAGTCCGAGAGATTCGACCAGTTGGCGCCGAAGGTGTTCGTCTCGACGGCGTCGATGCCGGTGGCGAAGTACGCGTCGTGGATGCCGGAGATCACGTCGGGGCGCGTGACGTTGAGGATCTCGTTGCATCCCTCAAGCCCCTGGAAGTCCGTGTCGATCGACAGGTCGTGCTGCTGCAGCATGGTGCCCATCGCCCCGTCGGCGATGACCACCCTCGACTGCACGGCGTCGAGCAGCGCCTGCGAGCGGGCCGGACGGTCGAAGGCCTCGATGTCGAGGGGGTGGCGAGGGTGCGACATCCCTCCAGCCTAGGGGCGCGTTCCGACGTGTTTCGGTGTGCGACGGAGCAAGATGGACCCATGAGCCTGCCCCCTCTCGCCGACCTGCTCGCCACGGCCCGGGTCGTCGCCCTCCCGATGCACACCCGGTTCCGCGGAGTCGACACGAGGGAGGCGCTGCTGTTCGAAGGACCGGAGGGGTGGGCGGAGTTCTCGCCCTTCGTGGAGTACGCGGATGCCGAGGCGTCGACGTGGCTCGCGGCGGCGATCGACTTCGCGTGGAACCCGCAGCCGACGGCGCTGCGCGACCGCATCCCGGTGAACGCCACCGTCCCCGCCGTGGCGGCGGAGCGGGTCGCCGACGTGCTCGCGCGGTTCGCGGGATGCCGTACCGCCAAGGTGAAGGTCGCCGAGCCCGGCCAGACGCTGGCGGACGATGTCGCAAGGGTGCGGGCGGTGCGCGAGGCGATGGGGCCCGAGGGGCGGATCCGCGTCGATGCGAACGGACTGTGGAACGTGGACGAGGCTGAGCACGCCGTGCACGCGCTCGCGGACTGCGACCTGGAGTACGTGGAGCAGCCGTGCGCGACCGTCGACGAGCTCTCCGACCTGCGCCGACGGGTGAAGTACATGGGCATCCCCGTCGCGGCCGACGAGAGCGTGCGCAAGTCGTCAGACCCGCTCGCCGTGGCCAGGGCGAAGGCGGCCGACCTCCTCGTCGTGAAGGCGCAGCCACTGGGTGGTGTCACCCATGCGCTGCAGATCGTGACGGCGGCCGGGCTCCCCGTCGTGGTCTCCAGCGCGCTGGACACGGCGATCGGACTCTCCCAGGGCGCGGCGCTGGCCGCCGCGCTCCCGACGCTCGACTACGACTGCGGCCTCGGCACCGCCTCCCTCTTCCTCGACGACGTCGCCGACCTGCGCCCGGTCGACGGCGCGATCCCCGTGGGGCGGGTGGCACCGGATGCCGCGGCCCTCGACCGGCTCGCGGCATCCGACGATCGCCGCGACTGGTGGCTCGACCGGCTCTCGCGCTGCCACGAGGCCCTTGGCCGCGGAGCCGATGCGGCCTAGCCTGGCGGCATGTGCCGCAACATCGTCCCCCTGAACAACCTCGAACCCGCCGCCACCGACGACGAGTGCTACGACGCCGCGTTGCAGTTCGTGCGCAAGATCGCCGGCACCACCAAGCCGTCGCGCGTCAACCAGGACGTGTTCGACCGCGCGGTCGCGGAGATCGCGCACGCGACACGGCATCTCCTCGACGGGCTCGTCACGACAGCGCCGCCGAAGAACCGCGACGAGGAGGCCGCCAAACGGCAGGCCCGTTCGGCCGACCGCTACGAGGCGATCCGCGTCTTCCAGCAGCAGAAGAAGGCGGCGCGCGCCGCATCCTGAGCGCTACTGCACGATCAGCAGCTGCACGAGTCGGCCGAGCTCCTCGCCGCCTGCGTGACGCAGCTGCGCGGCATCCTGCCCGTCCATCGCCCCGCGCACGGTCATGCCCTCCCACACGATCATGAGCATGCGGGCTGCGGTCTCGGCGGGCAGGCGCAGTTCCAGCAGCCCGACCGCGGCGATGTCGGTGATGATCTTCGCGATGCTGCGCACCATCTCGCGCTCCTGGGCGAGGTAGGCGGCCCCGAACGCCTCGTCGCGGAGCGCCCTGATGCGGATCTCGCTCATCAGCATGACGCCGAGCCGGTCGTCTTCACCGGAGTCCATGACCTCGCGCACGAGCATGACGGGGTCGCATCCCTCGGCGAGCGCTCCCGCCGCCGCCATCTCCTCGACGCGCGCACGGACGGCCGTCACCCGCACCTCTCCCACGCGCGCGGCGAGGGTGAGGAACAGCTCGTCCTTCGACTCGAAGTTCGAGTAGAAGGCGCCCCTGGTGAAGCCGGCGCGTTCGCACACGACCTCCACGGACGCCCCGTCGAGCCCCACTTCGGCGAAGACCTGCGCCGCGGCGTCGAGCAACCGGGCGCGCGTGTTCTCGCGACTGCGCGTCGTTGCGGGTGTCGTCATCGGAATCCTCCTGCCCCCTCGTCCATTCTCACACCCCGTACACAGACTTCCGGGGGTGGACACCCTTACGATACATCTATGTATCGGATACATCCGTGTATCCAACTGGGAATCTCGGAGGCCTCGTGTCCACTCTCCTGTCCTCGCTCGGCCGGTGGTCGTTCCGGCACCCCTGGCGCGTGCTCGCCTCCTGGCTGATCATCCTCGGCATCGCCGGAGCCGGTGCGCTCACGCTCGGTCAGGGCACGGACAACACGTTCTCCATCCCCGGCACCGAGTCGCAGGCCGGCCTCGAGCAGCTCTCCCGCTCGTTCCCCCAGGTGAGCGGCACCAACGCCCAGTTCATCGTGGTGGCGGCCGACGGCGAGCACGTCACCGACGAGACCTACCGCACCGACATCGAGGATGCCGTCGACGAGCTCTCAGACCTCAAGGGCGTGCTCGCGGTCAGTTCCCCCTACGACGACACCGTCAAGGGCATGATCAACGATGACGAGACCGCCGCCATCGTGCGCCTGCAGTTCGAAGGACAGTCCACGTCGGTCTCCCCCGAGACGAAGCAGAAGCTCTCCGACGTCGTCGACGGCCTCGCCGCCGAGCTCCCGAAGGGCTCGCAGACCTCCCTCGGCGGCGACCTCTTCGCCATGTCGATCCCGGGCGTCACGCTCACCGAGGCCGTCGGCCTGCTCATCGCCCTGCTCGTGCTCATCGTGACGTTCCGCTCATTCGTCGTCGCCGGGCTCCCGCTGCTCACCGCCGTGCTCGGCGTCGGCATCTCCATCGCGGGCATCTTCGCCGCCACCGCGTTCGCGACGGTCTCCTCGACCACGCCGCTGCTCGCCCTGATGCTCGGGCTCGCGGTCGGCATCGACTACGCGCTGTTCATCATGGCCAGGCACCAGGACCAGGTGCGCGACGGCGTCGACCCCGAGGAGTCCGCGTCACGCGCCGTCGGCACCGCCGGCTCCGCGGTGGTGTTCGCCGGCGTCACCGTGCTCATCGCCCTGATCGGCCTCAGCTTCGCCGGCATCCCCTTCCTCACCACGATGGGCGTCGCAGCATCCGTCGCCGTGGCCGTGGCGGTGGCGATCGCCGTGACCCTCACGCCCGCCGTGCTCGGGTTCGTCAAGGGCCGCGTGATCGGCTGGCCTCGCCGCGAGCGCACCCCGCGCAAGGGCAAGGCCAAGGCCGCTGCGCCCCGCCGCTCGTTCAGCCAGCGCTGGGTGTCCGGCGTCACGAAGCGCCCGATCCTCGTGTCGCTCGCGGTCGTCGTCGGCCTCGGCATCGTGGCCGTGCCCGCGCTCAGCCTCAACCTCGCCCTGCCGAACGCGGGAGTGCTGTCGAAGGACTCCCAGGCCCGCGAGAGCTACGACCTCGTCGGCGAGGAGTTCGGCCCCGGCTTCAACGGCCCGCTGATCCTCACCGGAACCATCGTCACCTCCACCGATCCGCTCGGGCTCATGGACGACCTCGCGAAGGCCGTCGAGAAGGTCCCCGGCGTCAAGGAGGTCGCTCTCTCCACCCCCAACGAGACCGCCGACACCGGCATCGTGCAGATCGTGCCGGAGACGGCGCCAGACGACCCCGCCACCGCCGACCTCGTGCGCGAGCTGCGCTCCCACCACGACGAGTGGCTGAAGGAGTTCGGCATCGACCTGAAGGTCACCGGGTTCACGGCCGTCGCCATCGACATCTCCGACCAGCTCGGCAACGCGCTGCTCCCGTTCGGCGTGTTCGTGATCGGACTCTCCCTGATCCTGCTGACGATCGTGTTCCGCTCGATCTGGGTGCCGGTCACCGCCGCCCTCGGCTATCTGCTCTCGATCGTCGCCGCATTCGGCATCGTCGGTGCCGTGTTCGAGTGGGGCTGGTTCGCCGATCTGCTGCACGTGGCGAAGGTCGGCCCGATCATCAGCTTCATGCCGATCATCCTCATGGGCGTGCTGTTCGGCCTCGCCATGGACTACCAGGTGTTCCTCGTCTCGCGCATGCGGGAGGACTACGTGCACGACCCCGACTCCAAGAGCACCGACCGGTCCGCGCGCAGGGCCGCCGCACTCCGCGCCGTGCAGAGCGGGTTCACCGGATCGGCGAAGGTCGTCACCGCGGCCGGGCTCATCATGTTCGCCGTGTTCGTGGCCTTCGTGCCTGAGGGCGACTCCTCGCTCAAGCCGATCGCGCTCGGGCTCGCCGCCGGCATCGCGATCGACGCCTTCCTCGTGCGGATGACGCTGATCCCCGCGCTCATGGCGATCCTCGGCGAACGTGCCTGGAGCATCCCGGCGTGGTTGGAGCGCATCCTCCCCAGCGTCGACATCGAGGGCGAGGCCGTCGAGCGCGAGCGTCATCTGGCCGAGTGGCCAGGCGACGACTCGGTGGTCGCCGCCGACGACCTCGTGCTCTCGGATGCCGGGATCGAAGGACTGCGTCTGCGACTCGCCCCCGGCGGCGCAGCCGTCCTCACCGGCGCCGCCCCCAGCGCGCTGCGCGCCCTCGCTCTCGCGGTGGCCGGTCGCGTCACGCCGGACGGCGGCCGTCTGCGCGTGGCGGGGCATCTGCTCCCCGGGCGCGCGGCCTGGGTGCGGTCGCACGTCGGCGCGGTGATCGTGACGGATGCCGGCCCCACCGCCGCCGACCTCGCGGAGGCCCTGCGCGGCCGCCCTGCGCTCGTCGTGATCGACGGCGCCGACCGGCTCGCCCCCGCGGCACGCGACCAGGTCGCCGCCCGACTGCGCGACGCGGATGCCGCCACCGCAGTGCTCCTCACCGCTGCATCCGCCTCCGCCGCCGCCGAGCTC
>JAGIAK010000128.1 GCA_017744855.1 Microbacterium sp. | reverse complement strand
CGGCTGGGCTTCCTGCCCGGAACCCTCACCGACAAGATCGATCCGTATCTGCGCCCGCTGTACGACGCGCTGAACGAGATGATGGACCCGGAGATCGTGCCTCGGCTGATGGCGACGGGCACCATCGAGGTCGCGCCCCTCGCCTACATGCGCGGGCGCACCCTGAACGACTCCTTCGTCGTGCTCGACGAGGCGCAGAACACCACGCCGGAGCAGATGAAGATGTTCCTCACCCGGCTCGGATTCGGCACCAAGATGGTTGTCACCGGCGACATCACCCAGGTCGACCTCCCGCAGGGATCCTCCGGTCTGCGGCTGGTGACCCGCGTGCTGGACGGCATCGACGACATCCACTTCTCCCGGCTCACGAGCGACGACGTCGTGCGCCACACGCTCGTCGGACGCATCGTCGATGCGTACAGCGAGTACGACGAGAAGCGCACCGCTCAGCGCTTCGAGCGTGAGCAGGCGGCGGAGTTCGCCAACCGCGCCGAGCGCCGCGGGGCGCAGCGCCCCGGACCCCGAGACCGGATGCCGAAACGAGGCCTCTCCTGATGAAACGAGCACAGGCATGATCGAGATCAACAACGAGTCGGCGATCGCGGTCGACGAGACCGTGCTCCAGCGGCTCACTGACTTCAACCTCGCGCAGCTGCATGTCAGCCCCGACGCCGAGGTCGCCATCGTGCTCGTCGACGAGGGGGCGATGGAGGCCCTCCACGTGCAGTGGATGGACGAACCGGGCCCCACCGACGTGCTCAGCTTCCCCATGGACGAGCTGCGTCCAGGCACCGAGGACCGCCCGACGGCCCCCGGCCTGCTCGGCGACATCGTGCTGTGTCCGCAGGTCGCCGAGACGCAGGCGCAGGCCGCCGGCCACTCCCTGATGGACGAGCTCATCCTGCTCACCACGCACGGGCTGTTGCACCTGCTCGGGTTCGACCACGCCGAGCCCGACGAGGAGCGCGAGATGTTCGGGCTGCAGAAGGAGCTCATCCAGGGCTTCGCCGCCGCCGAACGCCGACGATGACCGCCGCCTTCCTGCTCGCCGGGGCGGTGCTGCTGGTCGCCTTCGGGGGCCTGATGGCGGCCATCGACGCGGCCTTCGCCGTCACGTCTCGCGCCGATCTCGAGGAGATGGGCGCGGAGGGGCGCAACGCCCGCGAGCTCGCCAGGATCGCCGCCGACCCCGATGCGCACGTCAACGCCGTCGCGTTCATCCGCGTGCTCGCGGAGACGACGGCCGCCGTGCTCGTCACCGTCGCGTTCACGCTGCTGTTCGGCAACATCTGGTGGGCGATGCTCGCCGCCGCCGTGCTCATGACCGGCATCACGTTCGTGCTCGTCGGGGCCAGCCCCCGCTCGTTCGGCCGTCATCACGCCGACGGCCTGCTGCGAGCGAACGCCCCCGTGGTGCGTGCGCTCCGCATCATCCTGGGTCCGCTCGCACAGGGGCTGGTCGTGCTGGGCAACCGCGTGACCCCCGGCGCCGGACGCAGCTCGTTCACCTCGGAGGAGCAGCTGCTCAGCATGGTCGACGAGGCGGCGTCCAACGACCTCATCGAGGCGGACGACCGCGATCTCATCCACTCGGTGTTCGACTTCACCGACCAGTTCGTCCGCGCCGTGATGGTGCCGCGCACGGAGATGGTCACGCTCGACGCCACCGCGACGACGAGCGAGGCGATGGAGCTGTTCCTGCACAGGGGCGTGTCGCGCATGCCCGTCGTCGACGACGAGGCTGACGACGTGGTCGGCGTGCTGTACCTGAAGGACCTCGTGCAGTTCGCCTTCCGCGACGAGAACGCCTGGCGCGCGGCGCCGATCCGACCGATCTCACGGCCGGCGACCTTCGTTCCCGAATCGATGAGGGCCGAGACGCTGCTGCAGCAGATGAAGCGCGACGCCGTGCACGTGTGCATCGTGATCGACGAACACGGCGGCATCTCGGGGCTCGTGACGCTGGAGGACCTCATCGAGGAGCTCGTCGGGGAGATCGCCGACGAGTACGATCAAGTGTCGGCCGAGGTCGTGGATCTCGGAGACGGACGCTACCGCGTCAGCTCCCGGCTGTCCCTGGAGGATGTCGGGGACCTGTTCGGGCTCGAGCTCGAAGACGAGGACGTCGACTCGATCGGCGGCCTGCTCGGCAAGGCGCTCGGGCAGGTTCCGCAACCCGGGGCGACCGTTCAGGTCGATGGGCTCGTGCTCACAGGCGGAGCCTCGCGCGGACGCGGCAGAGGTATCGCGACCGTGTTCGTGGAGCGCGCGGCGCACGCCGCCGACACGGCAGCAGACGAAGGAGATCGAGACGATGACTGACCAGACGCGGAGCGGGTTCGTGACGTTCGTCGGACGGCCGAACGTCGGCAAGTCGACCCTGACGAACGCGCTGGTCGGCGAGAAGATCGCGATCATCAGCGACAAGCCGCAGACCACCAGGCGCGCGATCCGCGGGATCGTGAACCGCCCGGATGGTCAGCTCGTGATCGTGGACACCCCTGGCATCCACAAGCCCCGCACGCTGCTCGGCGAGCGGTTGAACGACCTCGTCGAGCAGGTGCTCGGCGACGTCGACGTGATCGGCTTCTGCGTGCCGGCGACCGAGAAGGTCGGACCGGGGGATCGCCGCATCGCGGCGTCGCTCGACGGGTACCCGCGCGCCAGGAAGATCGCGATCGTGACGAAGACGGATGCCGCCGGACGCGACGAGATCACCGAGCGTCTCATGGAGGTCGACTCCCTCCGCGAGGACTGGGCCGCCGTGATCCCGCTGTCGGCGCTGACACGCGACCAGCTCGACGTGCTCTCCGACGAGATCCTCGCGCTGATGCCCACGGGCCCTGCGCTCTACCCCGAGGGTGTCACGACAGACGAGTCCGAGGAGGATCGGATCGCGGAGATCATTCGCGAGGCCGCCCTCGACGGTGTGCGCGACGAGCTCCCGCACTCGATCGCCGTGGTGATCGATGACATCTCGCCGCGCGAGGACAGCGATCTCACCGACGTGCACGCGTCCATCGTCGTCGAGCGCGACAGCCAGAAGGCCATCATCATCGGCCGTAAGGGGTCGCGGCTGCGCGACGTGGGCGCCCGCGCGCGCACGGGCATCGAGGAGCTCCTCGGCACCCGCGTCTTCCTCGGGCTGCACGTGAAGGTCGCCAAGGAGTGGCAGCGCGACCCGAAGCAGCTCGGCCGACTCGGGTTCTGACATGAGCCCGACGAACACGGCGGAGACGGGACCGCCTCCGGCTCCGGAATGAGAGGCCGCAGCGAAGACCCGAACTCGCTGCGCAACGAGGTCTTCTCCCACGTCTTCGACGTCCACTGGGCGTCTGTGCGTCACCACGTCGAGTGCGTGGTCGACGATGATGCCGAGGTGACGGAACTGGTCTCCGAGGTGTTCCTCGTGGCCTGGACCAAGCTCCGCACGCGGCATCCGATGGGTCGCAGCTGGCTGCTCAACGTCGCCGACCGCCGTCTGCGTCGTCGACTGGGGCGCACGGCGGACCGTCCGGCTGTGACCGAGGCCGTGCACGCGGGCCTCGTCGGAGGCGTGGAGCCGGGGCGCGCCGTCAGCCACGGACAGATCCTGGGAGCGCTCACTGGCCTCAACGTGCGGGAACGGCGTATCATCATGCTCACGCACTGGGACGGACTCGCGGTGGGGGAAGCAGCGGAGTCGATGGGCATCTCCCGTTCCAGTGCGGAGAAGCACCTGCGCCGGGCTCAGTGGAAGCTCCGACGCAGCCTGGGCCTGGAGGGGGCGATGGATGTCGCGGATCACTGACGAAGAGCTGGACCGGCTCCTCTCGGCGGCCTCGCCCGCCCGCACGCCTCTCGACGCCAAGCCGGATGCCGAGGCCATCGAGATGCTCGAGCGCATCATGGCGACCGATCCGCACCCGCACCGCACACGGAACCGTGTCATCGGCGCCGTCTCCGGAGTCGCCGCCGCGATCGCAGCCGTCGTCGTCGGGGCGAGCGTGCTGGTGCCGAACGTCAAGGCGGAGGCGGAGACCCCGCAGCCGCTCGCCTTCTCGGGGGAGGCGACCGTGGCCGGCACCCTCGACGCTGCTCAAGACGCGCTCGCCAGCGCTCCTGGTCCCGATGCTGCGGTGCGGTACGTGCGTTCCGCGTCGTGGTCGTACAACGTGGACGTCGGCAAGAAGGAGTCCTTCGTCGTCCCCCAGCTGATCACGCTGCAGTGGGAGGCCGATGGATCGGGACGCGTCGTCATCGTCGACGGCGAGGCGTACGATCCCGCCGATGCCGCGGCGAACGCTCATGCGGAGGTGTCCAGCAGCGGTCACGTCGCGTCGGACATGGTGATGAAACCCGGCGATTTCGGGACTCCGGTCACCGAACTGGCCGGTGCCTCGGAGGACGAGCTCACGGCGGCGCTCACCGCATTCGGTGTGCCGGCGCATGCGACGGCGTACGAGACGGTGGGCGGCATCACCACGATCCTCGACCAGTGGACTCTGACGAACGCGCAGGAGTCCACGCTCCTCGAGATCCTCTCCCGCACCGACGGTGCCACGGCACTCGGCGCGTCCACCGATCGGCTGGGCCGCGAGGTCTACGGGCTCCGCGTGCTCACACCGGGTGGTGAGGGGAGCGAAACCGTGCTGATCTCTCAGGCGACAGGGCGCATCGTGGGCATCGAGACGACGAACATCATCGAGAACGAGATCTATCCCGCCGGAGCGGTGATCGCGTATCGGCTGTTCGACATCGGCGACGGGCTGGTGCAATGAGGCGCCGCGTCATCGCCGGTGTGATCGGACTCCTCCTTGCGACGGTCGTCGCAGGGCCTGCGTCGGCCTCGACCGGCGAGCCCGATATGGACCCGCAGGTCGCCGCGGTGATGGCGGAGGTTCCGGGCGGCGTGCTCATCGACTCCCATCACGCGATCTGGCCAGGCCTCGACATGGAGCTCGTGGTCCCGAGGTCATCGGGTGCGATGGCGAGATCCGCGGTCGGGCCATGCGCGGATGGATATGTGTGCGTCTACGCGAACACGTCGCCCGGCGGTGCGTTCCTGCGATGGACGACGTGTGGCTACCACGCGATCCCTGCGACCTTCGTCGCGCGATCTGTCGCCGACGCTCGCGCGACGGGCTCCGTCCAGGCGCGTTCCGGCACATCGGTGTTGGCGTCCGCGCCGGCCGGGGGGTGGGCGAGCATCCCGATCAAGCCCGACAACGTGCTCTGCTTCTTCTGAACCCGATGGAGAGGCACTGGATCGCACCGGCTCCCGGCGCCCCGGAGACGTGGGAGTTCGCCGCGTACGAGCCGCCGGCCCCCGGTCCAGGGGAGGTCACGATCCGCGTGCTCGCGGCGGGGGTCAATCCCGCCGACGCCAAGCACGTCGCGGCCGCACGGCCAGGGGCGACCTTCCCCGTGGCGATCGGGTACGAGGTGGCGGGCGTGCTTGCCGCGATCGGCCCTGATACGCGCATCGGATCAGGCGCGGCGAGCGTCGGCGACGAGGTCGTCGCCTTCCGGGTCGTCGGCGGCTACGCGACTGCGCTCACCGTGCCGGCGGAGAAGGTGTTCGCGAAACCGTCGACCCTCACTGCGGCGGAGGCGGCGAACCTCCTGCTCGCGGGGACGACGGCCGCGGAGATGCTGTTCGTGTCAGGGGCGCGACCGGGGGAGACGATCCTCCTGCACGGCGCGTCGGGAGCGGTCGGGGTCAGCGTGCTGCAGCAGGCGGCGCTGCGGGGCATCCGCGTGCTCGGCACCTCCAGCGACACTCGGGCGGACGAGGTGCGTCGATTCGGTGGGGAGCCCGTGCGATATGGGGCGGGGCTCGAGGAGCGCGTGCGCGACGCCGCGCACGGTCCGATCGTCGCCGCGCTCGACGCCGTCGGGACCGACGAGGCGATCGATGTATCGCTCGCCCTCGTCTCGGATCGCCGTCGGATCGTCACGATCGCCTCGCCGCGGGCAGAGGCCGAGGGGATCCGCGCGATCGCGGGTTCGCGTCCAGACAGTGCGCGCTTCCGCGACGAGGTCAGGGCGGAGCTGATCGCCCTGGCGCAGAACGGCGACCTCGTGGTGCCGGTGGCGCGGACGCTGCCGCTCGCCGAAGCGCCTGAGGCGCTGCGGCTGATCGCCACTGGACACCCCGGTGGGAAGATCGCCCTGATCCCTCCGGTCTAGCCGACCTCGCGCATGGCGGAGGTCACCACGACCGTTCCCGCGCCGTAGTCGGCGTCCACCGCGCGCTGGATCGTGCCGTCGTCCCAGGCGACCTGCAGCCACACGTACCCACGCTCCTGGTACAGCGACAGTGCCGAGGTGCCGAGGCGGCCCGACAGATCCTCCTGCACGCCGGCGAGGTCGGCATCCGAAGCGGTCCCGTCGACGCCGCCGGTCGGATCCTCCGGCCGGATCGGGTCGTACAGGGCGAGCATGATCGGCAGGTCCGACGTGACGGTGAACCGCGACCCGTCGTAGGTGCCGTACACGGCGTAGGCGCCCCAGCGTGTGTCCCCGGAGGTCTCGCTGCCGTCCAGCCCGTCCCAGGTCCAGCCGTCGACGGGGATGCCGTCGCACTGCGGGGGAGCGGACTCCGCGACGGCTCCCAGACAGAGCTGCACGGTGCCGGCGGTGTCGATCACGGTTCCGGGGGCGATCACCCGGCCGACAGGCGGTGTCGGATCGGCGGTGTCGAGCTGCTGGTCGGCGCGGAGCGGCGTGCTGCGCGGTATCGGGGAGCCGACGGGGGCGATCGCGCACCCGTTGAGGGCGAGGAGGCAGACGACGGATGCCGCGGCGAGGAGCGGGCGACGATGCGATGTGCTCATACCGGTCAGTGTCGCCGCACCGCCGATCGTCTCACCGTCGGTCGAACCGGTGCCGGCATCCCTGCTACCATGGCCGCATGCCTTTCGGCGGTCTGCTTCTTCTTAGCTGCCGCGACGAGTCCTAAGAGCTAGGGCCTCCCTCGTCGCGGCGCTTGTGTTGGCCCGTTCATTCTGACGAAGAGAAGAAGCCCAGATCATGCAGAACACCCAGCGCCCGTCCGCGATGCCGATCCACAAGTACCGGCCGTTCCACGAGCAGATCGCCGTCCACCTGCCCGACCGCACCTGGCCGGACGCCCGCATCACGCAGGCCCCTCGCTGGTGCGCCGTCGACCTGCGCGACGGCAACCAGGCCCTCATCGATCCGATGTCCCCCGAGCGCAAGCGCGTCATGTTCGAGCTGCTCGTGAGCATGGGGTACAAGGAGATCGAGGTCGGCTTCCCCTCGGCCAGCCAGACCGACTTCGACTTCGTGCGCCAGCTCATCGAGGAGAACCTGATCCCCGACGACGTCACGATCCAGGTGCTGACGCAGGCGCGCGAGCACCTCATCGAGCGCACCTACGAGGCGATCGCCGGCGCGAAGCAGGCCATCGTGCACTTCTACAACTCCACGAGCGTCCTGCAGCGCGAGGTCGTCTTCCGCTCCGACCGCGACGG
>JAGIAK010000127.1:3514-7556 GCA_017744855.1 Microbacterium sp. | reverse complement strand
GAGCTGGTCAGGCGCAGACCGGCGGCACGCGCCAGGGTCAGCCCGGCGCCGCACGCCAGGGCGGCGGACAGGGACGTCAGGGCGGCGGCCGTCCCGGCTCCGGTCGTGGCGGCCAGGGTCGCTGACCAGCGCACACGGTCACCCATTCGACGACGCCCCACCTGCGCGACGACGCCCCACCTCAGGGACGTCTCCCAGGTGGGGCGTCGTGCGTCAGGTGGGGCGTCGACCGGCCCGGCGCCCGGCGCCCGGCTCGCGACGTGGGGTCAGCGCTCGCGCACGGCGGCGAGGACCGCGTCGTCCTCGCACCCGCGGGCGAACCCCGCGATGCGCCGGCGGATCTCGTAGCCGAGAACCCGCTCTCCGATCCACTCCGCGACGGGGGCGAGCCATCGGGGCCGGCAGGAGAAGTTGTACTTCCACACCGCGAGGGTGCCATCGCCGTCGGGCGCAGGCGTGAAGCGCCAGCCCCCGCCGAGCTTCTCGAAGAACCACGGACCGCGCTCCATCACCATCCCGACGTTCGTGGGCGGCGCGTACGAGACGTAGTGGCTCACCATCGCGAAGCCGAGGCGCTGACGGGTGTAGGTGCGCACACCCTTGCCTGCAGCATCCGCGCCGTCGAGGAAGCGCTGCTCGCTGATGAACGGATCCCAGCGACGCCTGATGTCCCCCGAGGTCTGCGACACCGCGAACGCGGTGTCCGGGTCGACCGGCACGACCGCCTGCGCACTGACGACGGGCATGGGCGGATCAGCGCGTCGGGACGCTGCGCTCCGGGGCTCCCACGTACAGCTGCTGCGGGCGGCCGATCTTGGTCTGTGGGTCGAGCTGCAGCTCGCGCCACTGCGCGAGCCAGCCGGGGAGGCGGCCGATCGCGAAGAGCACGGTGAACATGCGCGTCGGGAAGCCCATGGCCTTGTAGATGACGCCCGTGTAGAAGTCGACGTTCGGGTAGAGACGACGCTCGCGGAAGTAGTCGTCGGCGAGCGCGATCTCCTCGAGCTCCTTGGCGAGGTCAAGGAGCGGGTCGGAGACGCCGAGGGAGGTGAGCACCTCGTCGGCGGCGGCCTTGACGAGCTTGGCGCGCGGGTCGTAGTTCTTGTAGACCCGGTGCCCGAAGCCCATCAGCTTCACGCCCTCTTCCTTGTTCTTCACCCGCTCGACGAAGCGCGAGACGCTCTGACCCGATTCGCGGATCTGGCCGAGCATCGTGAGCACCGCCTCGTTCGCACCGCCGTGCAGCGGGCCGGACAGGGCCTGGATGCCGGCGGAGATCGATGCGAACTGGTTGGCTCCGGTGGAGCCGACCAGACGCACGGTGGACGTCGACGCGTTCTGCTCGTGGTCCTCGTGGAGGATGAGGAGCAGCTCGAGCGCCTTCGACATGACCGGGTTGACCTCGTACTCCTCGGAGTGCACACCGAAGTTGAGCTTGAGGAAGTTCTCGACGAACCCGAGCGAGTTGTCGGGGTAGAGGAACGCCTGACCGACGCTCTTCTTGTGCGCGTACGCCGCGATCACGGGGAGCTTGGCGAGCATGCGCACCATGTTCAGCTCGACGTGCTCGGGGTTGTGCGGGTCGGTCTGGCCCTCGTAGTACGTCGACAGCGCGGCGACGGCCGAGGAGAGCACCGACATCGGGTGCGCGGTGTGCGGGAGCGCGGAGAAGAAGCGCTTGAGGTCCTCGTGCAGCAGCGTGTGGCGGCGGATCTTCTCGTCGAAGTCCGCGAGTTCGGAGGCCGACGGAAGCTCGCCGTAGATGAGGAGCCAGGCGACCTCGAGGTAGCTGCTCGTGCCGGCGAGCTGCTCGATCGGGTAACCGCGGTAGCGCAGGATCCCCTCGTCGCCGTCGATGAACGTGATCGCGGACTTCGTCGACGCGGTGTTCACGAAGCCGTAGTCGAGTCCGGTGTAGCCCGTCTGGCGGGTCAGCGTCGAGAAGTCGATGCTGTCGTGGCCGGCGGTGCCGCGCACCACGGGGAACTCGGCGGTGCTCTCGCCGATCGTCAGCTTCGCCGTCGCCTGCTGGTCTGCCGCTGCGCTCACGCGGGCCTCCTCAAGAGTCTTCATCAAGCCGGATATGGCGATGTCGCCGGCGCAGAGCGCCCTGTCGTGCGAGCCCGTCGGTTCTCGATGGAATCGCCTCTACAGCCTAGTAGCCGTGGCGGCATACTGTGACATCCGCCAAAAGGACGGAAATCTGATTGGGGATATCTACATATCCGCGCGAGACAGACGCCGCGCGGCCTCGTCGATCCGCTCGCTCGGGGCGGTCAACGCGAGCCGCACGTGCTCCGCGGAGTGGTCACCGTAGAACGGGCCGGGCCCGGCCAGGATGCCGAGGCCGGCGAGCCTGTCCATGCTCTCCCAGGCGTCCCTGCCCTCGGTCGCCCAGAGGTACAGCCCAGCCTCCGAGCCGTCGATACGGAAACCCGCGGCCTCCAGCGCCGGGCGCAGCACGTCGCGCCGCGCCCGGTACAGCTCCTTCTGCACCCGCACGTGCTCGTCGTCGCCGAGCGCCACGGCCATGGCGTGCTGCACGGGAGCGGGCGGCATGAGCCCGAGGTGCTTGCGCGCGGTGAGCAGCTCCCCCACGATCCGCGAGCAGCCGGCGAGGAAGGCCGCACGGTACCCGGCGAGGTTGGACTGCTTGCTCAGCGAGTACACGCTGAGCAGGCCGGACCTGCTGCCGTCGGTGACGCGCGGGTCGAGGATCGACGGGATCGGCTCCGAGGCCCAGCGTCCCTCCCACCCCAGCTCGGCGTAGCACTCGTCACTGGCGAGCACCGCCCCGAGCTCGCGCGCCCTGCGCACGGCGGCGGCGAGCTCATCGACGGTCCAGGTCCGCCCGTCGGGGTTGCCCGGCGTGTTGATCCAGATGAGCTTCGCACCCTCTGGCCACTCCGCGGGGTCGTCGATCGCCACCGGGGTCGCCCCTGCCACCCGCGCGCCGACGTCGTACGTCGGGTAAGCGACACGCGGGTGCACCACGATGTCGCCATCGCCGAGGCCGAGGAGGGTCGGCAGCAACGCCACCAGCTCCTTGGAGCCGATGGTCGGGAGCACGTTCGCGACGGTGAGGTCCGTCACACCGCGACGACGCGCGTACCAGTCGACGATCGCCTCGCGCAGCGAGGGCGTGCCGACGGTCTGCGGGTAGGCGTGGGCGTCGGTGGCCTCGGCCAGCGCGCGGCGGATCAGGTCGGGCGTCGGGTCGACCGGCGAGCCGATCGACAGGTCGACGAGCCCGCCCGGATGCTGCGCTGCACGCTCGCGGAACGGGACGACCGCGTCCCAGGGGTAGTCGGCGAGGTCGTGGACGCTCACGGCGTCACTCGCCCTGAGGCGGGAGCGCGGCGATGATGGGATGGTCGAACGAGTAGACGCCGACCTTGGCGGCGCCGCCGGGCGAGCCGATCTCGTCGAAGAACTCGACGTTGGCCTTGTAGTAGTCCTGCCACTCCTCGGGCAGATCGTCCTCGTAGTAGATCGCCTCGACCGGGCAGACGGGCTCGCAGGCTCCGCAGTCCACGCACTCGTCCGGATGGATGTACAGGGAGCGTTCGCCCTCGTAGATGCAGTCAACGGGGCACTCGTCGATGCAGGCACGATCCTTCACATCGACGCACGGGAGGGCGATCACATACGTCACGAGTTCAGTCTACGACTCGCGCGAGGTCCGCTCGCCCCCGACGCCCGGCACCTCGGTGATCGGGGCGATCGCCTCGACGGGAGACGGCGCCGGCGCGGCCTCGGTGCGCACGGGCAACCGGGAGAACGACGGCCAGGCGACGGCCAACAGCACGAGACCGGCGACGAGATAGATCCAGATGCGGCCGGCGAGCGTGTCCTGCACGACGACGGAGCCGCCGGGGCCGACGCCGGAGATCAGGAGCAGCATCCCGACCATGCCGAGGCCCGCGGCGAGAGTGGCGCCGCGGTCGTGCGTGAGCGAGCGGATCGCGACGAGGATGGCGCCGCACGCGATGGCGCCGACGACGAGTCCGACGGGCACCGGGCCCCACATGAGGCTGTGCGC
>JAGIAK010000127.1:0-3504 GCA_017744855.1 Microbacterium sp. | reverse complement strand
CAGGGCGGCCACCCACGACAGCACCCTCGACACCCAGCTCATCCGCATCAGATGATCCTACCCGCGGCGTCTGTCCCCTCGCCGTGAGCGCGGCACCGCGCCGGTCCGCCCGCGATGCGCGCCGTCTCAGGCCGCGAGGCCGAAGAGCCGCAGTAGCGCGGCGACCGCGGCCGCCGCGACCACGACGACGAGGAACGACTGCCGCAGCCACAGCAGCCCGCCGGCCACGAGGAGCGCTGGCACACGCGCGTCCACGACGATCGCCTGCCCGGCACCCAGCGTCTGCACCGCCACCAGCGCGGCCAGCAGCGAGACCGTGAGCAGGTCGGAGATGCGCGCCGGCCGCGGCGCCTCGAGCACCTTGGGTGGGACGAGGTACCCCACGGCCTTCAGGGCGAGGCAGATCACGGCCGCGAGGAGGATGGCCGACCACAGGCTCATGACGCCGACTCCCCCGCCGTCGCCGGCGCTGCAGGGCCGCCGAGCCAGTTGAACCACCCGACGACGATGGCGACCACCGCCGCGACGAGCACGGGAAGCCCCGGCATCAGCACGGGGGTGAGCGCGGCGGCGACGACGGCGGCCGCGACGCCCACAGCGATCGCCTGGCGCTGCTTGAGGCGCGGCCACAGCAGCGCGAGGAACGCGGCGGCGGCCGCAGCATCCAGACCCCACACCTTCGGGTCGCCGAGCACGTCGCCGACCAGCGCGCCGACGAGGGTGGTGACGTTCCAGCCGACGAAGATGCCGATGCCGGTGACCCAGAAGCCCACCCTGCGCAGCCGCGGGTCGTCCTGGGAGATCGCGACGGCGGTCGACTCGTCGATCGTGAAGTGCGCGGCGGCGGCCCGATGCGCGGTGCTGCCGCCGATGATCGACGACATCCGCATGCCGTATGCGACGTTGCGCACGCCGAGCAGAACGGCGGAGGCGATCGCCGACGGCAGCGCGGAGACCCCGCCGGCGGCGAAGACGCCGACGAACGCGAACTGCGACCCGCCGGTGAACATGAGCAGGCTCAGTACGCAGGTCTGCCAGACGTCGAGGCCGGCGGCGACGGCGAGCGCCCCGAAGGAGACGCCGTACGCGCTGGTCGCGAGCACGACGCCGAGCGCTTCGCGCCAGACCTCACGCTCGGCGGTCACGGGTGCATCGTTCGATCGAATGAACGCATGACGATCATTCTGAACACCCGGAACTGGATAGTCAAGCGAACGAACGTTTGACATGATGAACGGATGGAGGAACTCCGAACCCGTATCGCCCGCACACTGCGCCGCGAGCGCGAGGCCGCGTCGCTCTCTGTGTCCGAGCTCGCCCGACGCGCTGGGGTGTCGAAGGCCACCGTGTCGCAGCTCGAGAGCGGAGCGGGCAACCCGAGCGTCGAGACGCTGTGGGCCCTTGGCGTCGCGCTGGACGTGCCGTTCGCCGTGCTCGTCGACCAACAGGCGAACGCGCCGACCCTCATCCGCGCCGAGGACCTCGCCGGGGTGCCGTCGGCCGCTGCGGCGTACAGCGCGACCTTGCTCTCCGCGAGCCCGCCGGGCGCCCGACGCGACATCTACCTGATCACGGCGGAACCCGGCGACGCCCGCCGTTCCGATCCGCACCATCCCGGCACGATCGAGCACGTCGTGCTGATGTCGGGCCGTGCGCTGATCGGGCCGGCCGACGAGCCGGTCACCCTGAACCCCGGCGACTACCTCACCTACCCCGGCGACGCTCCGCACGTGTTCGAAGCTCTGACACCCGGCACGCGGGCCGTGCTCGTCTCCGAGCTCCGCTGACCCGGCGGTCATCGCCCCGAACCGTCGAGGACGGCGGGTGCATCACCGACGCACCCGCCGTCCTCGACGATTCGATCTCGCTCAGTACCAGTTGGTTGCCTGGGAGTGCGACCACGCGCTGCACGGAGATCCGTACACCGAGGAGATGTAGCCGAGCCCCCACGCGATCTGCGTCGCCGCGTTGGTCTGCCAGTCGCCGCCGGCCGATGCCATCTTGCTTCCGGGGAGGGCCTGCGGGATGCCAGTGGCGCCCGAGGGGTTGTGCGCCTGGTAGTTCCAGCTCGACTCCTTGGTCCACAGCGAGTTCAGGCACGAGAACTGCGACTCGCCCCAGCCGTACTGGCTCGCAGCCATGTCTCGAGCGGTGGCCTTCGCGCCGTCCACCGTGTTCGCTGCCGCGAGGGCGGCCGCGGCTTCGGCAGCCTGGGCTGCCGCCGCTGCGGCGGCGTCGTCGGCCGCCTTCTTCTCCTGCGCCGCCGTGAGGGCGGCCTGCAGGGTCTCGGTCTTCGCGGCGACGGCCTGCGTCTGCTTCTCGGTGTCGGCCGAGAGCACAGTGAGCAGCAGCAGCGGCATCACGTCACGCTCGCCGAGCGCGTGCACGTCCTTGGCGAGGGCGTCGGTGTCGACGGAGGTCTCTTCCGCGACGATCGGGAGGCCGGACGATGCCACGGCGACGTTGAGCGACTCCGCCGCCGCCACGGCATCCTCCGCCTCGGCGACCGTGACCGCAGCGGTGTCTGCGATCTTGGTGATCGGCTCGGCGGCCGAGAACAGCTGGGCGACGGCGGTCACCCGCTCGCCGGTGTCCGCACCGGCCGACGGGGCGGACACGATCCCGGTGGTGAGGGTGACGCCGAGGATCGCCGCCGCAGCGGTGCCGAGGATGAGCATCGGACGGCGGGCGGTGATCGCCGAACGGGCGGATGCCGCGTCGGAGGCGCGCTGAAGCGCACGGGTCTTCTGGATCATGAGGGTTCGACTTTCGGGTCGTCGTACGCCCTACGCAGGAGACTCATCGGGAGTGCGTCCCGGGCGCAAGTCATCCACTCTCGGTGACGTTCCTGAGTGAAAAATCTGCCCCACCTGGACATTTCATGAGAAGAGGGCCCCGTGCACGCCTTTCGGCGGCACGGGGCCCTCGTCTTCGGAGCGTATTCTCAGGCGTTGGCGTCCTGGCGCTTGAGGCGCGAGGCCTCACGTCCGCGGATCGTCTGGTCGAGGATCACCTTGCGGATGCGCACGGCCTCGGGGGTCACCTCGACGCATTCGTCGTCGCGCGCGAACTCCAGGCTCTCCTCGAGCGTGAGCAGACGCGGAGGCGTCATCGACTCGAAGTTGTCGGCCGTGGCCGAACGCATGTTGGTGAGCTTCTTCTCCTTGGTGATGTTCACGTCCATGTCGTCGGCGCGCGAGTTCTCGCCGATGACCATGCCCTCGTAGACCTCCTGCGTCGGCTGCACGAAGAACGACATGCGCTCCTGCAGGGCGATCATCGCGAACGGGGTGACGACACCCTGACGGTCGGCGACGATCGAGCCGTTCTGGCGCGTGGTGATCTGGCCGGCCCACGGCTCGTAGCCGTGCGAGATCGCGTTCGCGATGCCGGTGCCGCGGGTGGTGGTGAGGAACTCGCTGCGGAAGCCGATGAGACCGCGCGAGGGGACGACGAACTCCATGCGCACCCAGCCGGTGCCGTGGTTCGTCATGTTCTCCATGC
>JAGIAK010000126.1:7633-13477 GCA_017744855.1 Microbacterium sp. | reverse complement strand
GTCTGGCGGGCAGGTGCGGGAGCGGGCGTTGGAGTTGTTGGAGCGGGTCCGGTTGTCGCCGGCGGCGTCGTTCGCGGAACGTCGCCCGCACGAGTTGTCGGGCGGGCAGCGGCAGCGTGTCGCGATCGCACGGGCGTTGGCGCCCGGGGCGCGGTTCATCGTCGCGGACGAGCCCGTGTCGATGTTGGACGTCTCGATCCGGCTCGGGGTGTTGAACCTGCTCGCGGACCTGCAACGCGAGGAGAACCTCGGCGTGCTCTACATCACGCACGACCTCGCGACCGCCCGCCACTTCAGTGACGAGATCATGGTGCTCTACAAGGGCGATGTCGTCGAACGCGGCCCCGCAGACCACGTCATCCTCAACCCCCAACACGAGTACACCAAAACCCTCCTCGGCGCCGCCCCCGAACCCGAGAACCTCGGACACCTCCGCGACCAAGTCCGCGCCGAACTCGCGCAAGGCTGAGAGGCTTACCGTTCGCAGTGAACGCCGTCCCGACACTGTTCGGGGCGGCGTTTCTGCGTCTCGGGCCGAACCGGCAGGCGCGGCCGTGACCTGCTGTTCACCCTGGTCGGGGCGACCGGCGACGAGTATGCCGACGTATTCAGCATCCGTTCAAGCTGTATATACAAGTCGTTGAGTTCCGCGCGACATCGTCGGGACGAACCGCATCAGCGGTGAATCCCCCGATCGAACGGAGCGCCCATGCCCACCCGCCGTCTCGCCGCCCTCGCACTGGGAGGAGCCGTGCTGTTCGCCGGTCTCCCCGTGCTCACGGGGGCGGCATCCGCCTCGGCGACCGCCGTCGCCGCGGCCGTCGCCGCGCCGACAGCCGACCTCGCCGCCGGCCGCCACATCGGTACACAGGTCGTCACCCTCTCGGCCGCATCCGCTGCCGAGATCCGGTACACGCTCGACGGCACGACGCCCACGGCATCCAGCCCGCTGTACTCGGCGCCGGTGACGATCTCGAAGACGGCGACGCTCACGGCCGTCGCGTTCTCCGGAGCCCAGGAGAGCGCCCCGCTCAGCCGCGGCTACGTGATCAAGACCGCCGAGGAGCCGCTCGCGCAGTTCGCAGTGATGAGCGACATCCACCTCTCGTCCGACGCCCCCGACCTCGTGACGAAGTGGAAGACCTACTTCGACGCCCTGCAGAAGATCGCCCCGCACCCCGACGCGATCATCTCGAACGGCGACCAGATCAACGACAACAACCACGACACCGCCGCCGACCACCGCTTCCCCCGCGCGATGCTCGAGCAGAACCTCGCCCGCACCGGCATGACCGACACCCGCGTGCTGCTCAGTTTCGGCAACCACGACGACTACGTCGACCGCATGGCGGCGCAGTACCCGCAGGAGTGGTTCCCGCACACCGGCGCCGGCTACTACGAGACGCAGCTCGGCGGGTTCCCCGCGTTCGTGGTGAACACCGAGGCGTGGAACACCGCCCAGGCGACCTGGCTCTACGGGCGCCTGACCGCGCTCAGTGCCGACCCGGCGACGCAGGGATCCCCGGTGTTCGTGTTCGGACACCGCCCCCTGCCCGGCACCGTCTGGGACGGCGCCCAGTCGTCGAACCCTGGCCTGAAGACGAACCTGTCTGACTTCCCGCAGGTGGTCTACTTCTCCGGCCATTCGCACCTCAACGTCACCGATGAGCGCTCCATCCATCAGGAGAGCTTCACCTCGGTCAACGACGGGTCGATGTCGTACGAGGAGACCGACACGATGTTCCAGTCGTTCGGCGCTGGGCTCGCCAAGGAGTACACGATCCCGTCCGCGCAGTCGGTGCTCGTCGAGGTCTACGCCGATCGCGTGGAGATCGATCGCATCAACTACGCGGCCGACGAGGGGCGCACGTACGACGACCAGGGGCGCTGGAGCTTCCAGAAGAACCCGCCCTTCGCGTCCACCGGCACGGTCGCCGGTCCGGCCTGGGTGATCGCGCGCGGCGCGACGCCCGCCGAGACCAAGGCAGGATTCACCTACACGGCGGCGAACCGCAACAAGACCGCGCCCGCCTGGGGCGCGGCCGCTGAGCCGACCGTGCGCACGACGGCATCCGGTCTCGTGCTGAACCTCCCGCAGGCGACCGACGACCAGTACGTGAAGAGCTACGCGGTGACGATGCGCAACCTCGCGACCGGCAGCACGACCGACTTCCTCTCCGCCGCCGACCGCGTGAACGCGCAGTACACGCAGACGCCCCGTCCGTCGGTGCTGCGGATCCCGCTCGCACTGCGTGCGGGCAACAAGGTGAGCGGGGCGATCGATCGCACCCTCCAGCTGGGGGCGGAGTACGAGGCGACGCTGATCGCCTACGACTCGTACGGCAATGCGAGCGCGCCGCGGACGTTCCGCTTCGTGGCCGGTGCACTCGACCGCTCGGCGTTCGATGCCGCGGTGGCGGACGCCGAGCCGCTCGCCGCGCGCGTCGAGAGGGTGATCGGCGACGTCACGCCGCCACAGCCGGAGGACTACGGGTTCGCGGTGGCCGACACCGCCGCTGCACGTGATCTCGTGGCGGCGCTCCGCGCGCAGTTCGCCGCAGCGCCGGCCACCGCCAGGGTCGCGACGACGCAGGACGAGCTGGACGCCGCCACCGCGGAGATCGGACGCCTGTCCGCGCTGCTCCACGCCGCTCTCACCTCCGTCGATCGCAGTGGGCTGTCCGCCGCCGTGGACGCCGCAGCGAAGACCGTCGCCTCCGCGGCGGGCGACCAGCGCGCCACGTCGCAGCGTCTGCGCGCGGCGGATGCCGCGGCCGACGCCCTCCTCGCGCGGCTGAACGTTCCGCAGGCCGACCTCGACGCGGCGGCCGCCGAGCTCCGCGCGGCCGTCTCGGCCTACGTTCCGGCGGGCGAAGGCGCGGGGCAGCAGCCCGCTCCGCGTCCTGGTGGAGAGGGTCTCGCCGCGACGGGCGCTGTCGTGCCGATCGCGGCGATCGGAGCGGGCGCCATGCTGCTCGCGATCGGCGGTGTGCTGCTCGCGCGGCGCCGCCGCAGGATGGGCTGAGCCCACCTGCGCAGCAAAGGGTCCGTCGGCGTCGAGAGGCGCCGGCGGACCCCCTGCGCACACCCGGCATGCACAACGGGCGTAGGGCGTGCACCGCACGGGAAGCCGCTAGACTGGGCGCACAATCGAACACGGGCCGAATGACCCCCGCGGGAGAGCCCCGGCGAACGCAGCCGGGCACCGAAGGAGCAAGCCTCCCCGCCAATCTCTCAGGTACGCGTACCGCGCGGTTCCGGCCACTCTGAAAAGCGATTTCAAGCGAAGCGAGAAATCGGGTTGAGCGAGGGCGCCCCGCGCCCGAGCCGAAACCCCGGCGACCTGCGCTCCACAGGTCTCCACCTCGTCCGCCCACGGATCCGCCGACGGTGAAAGCCCCGCAGGGGCGAAGCTCTCAGGCCCATGACAGAGGGGGAGTTCCGAGGGCCGGCGACGTCGCCGGTCCGCCCGACCGTTCAGCCCGGGAGAACTCCATGTCCGACCCCCGCTACACCCCGCTCCGCGAGCGCCACGAGGCGCTGGGAGCATCCTTCACCGACTTCGGCGGCTGGCAGATGCCGGTGCGCTACACGTCCGACCTCGCCGAGCACCACGCCGTGCGCGAGGCCGCAGGCATCTTCGACATCTCGCATATGGCCGAGTTCACGGTGCGCGGCCCCGGTGCGGCCGACTACCTCGACTACGCCCTCGCGGGCCGGCTGTCGGCCCTCGTCGTCGGCAAGGCGAAGTACTCGCTGCTGCTCGCCGAGTCTGGCGGCATCATCGACGACGTCATCGTCTACCGCCTGCAGGACGACGACTTCCTCATCATCTCCAACGCCGGCAACCGCGACGCGGTGCGCGAGGCGCTCCTCGCCCGCACCGACGGACACGAGGTGGCCGTCGTCGACGTCTCCGACGACTACGCACTCATCGCGGTGCAGGGCCCCAACGCCGAGGCGATCGTCGCGGCGACCGCGGGCATCGACGAGGTCAGCATCCCCTGGGCCGAGCAGAAGTACTACGCCTGGGCGTCCGCGACCTACGCCGGCACGCCGTTGCTGCTCGCGCGCACCGGCTACACCGGCGAAGACGGCTTCGAGCTGCTCGTCGCCGCCGACCACGCGACCGCGCTGTGGGACGCCGTGCTCGCCGCAGGCGCCGACCGCGGCCTCGTGCCCGCAGGACTCGCCGCCCGCGACACGCTCCGCCTCGAGGCGGGCATGCCGCTCTACGGCCACGAGCTGAGCCTCGACACCAAGCCCGTGCAGGCCGGCCTCGGTCGCGTCGTCGTCACCGCGAAGGACAGCTTCGTCGGCAAGGACGCCGTGGATGCCGCCGCAGACGCCCCGGTGCTCGTCGGGCTCTCCGCCGAGGGCAAGCGCGCCGGCCGCGCCGGCTACGCGGTCGTCGCCGAAGACGGCACCGTGCTCGGCGAGATCACCAGCGGGGCCCTCAGCCCGACGCTCGGCCACCCGATCGCGATGGCCTACGTGACCCCTTCTTCCGCCGAAGAGGGAACAGCTGTATTCCTTGACGTGCGGGGGACCAAGATCCCCGCGACCGTGACCGCCCTGCCTTTCTACCGGAGGACCAAATGACCGACCTCACCGCCCTCAAGTACACCGACGAGCACGAGTGGATCGCCGGTGACGGCGACACCGTCACCATCGGCATCACCGACTACGCCGCCGAGAAGCTCGGCGACGTCGTCTTCGTCGAGCTGCCGGCCGTCGGCACCGCGCTCACCGCAGGCACCGTCGTCGGCGAGATCGAGTCCACGAAGTCGGTCGGCGAGCTCTACGCGCCCGTCGCCGGCACCGTCGTCGAGATCAACGACGCCGTGGTCGACGACCCCTCGCTCGTGAACGCCGAGCCCTTCGAAGGCGGATGGCTGATCAAGGTCTCCGTCGCCGCCGGCGCGCTCGACGGACTGCTCGACCGCGACGCGTACGTCGCTCTCACGGAGGGCTGATCGACAAGTGGTCTCTTTCGCCGATCGTCACATCGGAACGACGGCCGACGCGCAGCGCATCATGCTCGATGCGCTGGGCGTCACCGCCGACCTCGAGGGCTGGGAGCCGGTCGAGGCGCTGATGCGCAAGGCCGTTCCCGCGTCCATCTACACCGCAGCGTCCGACGAGTCGGTCATCCCGCGTGCAGCGACCGAGACGGAGGCGCTGGCCGAGCTGCGCGCCCTGGCCTCGCGCAACGCGGTGAACCGGCCGATGATCGGCCTCGGCTACTACGGCACGATCACCCCGCAGGTGATCCAGCGCAACGTGCTCGAGAACCCCTCCTGGTACACCGCGTACACGCCGTACCAGCCCGAGATCTCGCAGGGCCGCCTGGAGGCGCTCATCAACTTCCAGACGATGGTCGCCGAGCTCACCGGGCTCACCACGGCCAACGCCTCGATGCTCGACGAGTCGACCGCCGTGGTGGAGGGCATGCTCCTCGCCCGCCGCGCATCGAAGTCGACATCGCCGGTGTTCGCGGTCGACGCCGACGCGCTGCCGCAGACCAGGGCGCTCCTCGAGTCGCGGGCGGATGCCGTGGGCATCGAGCTCGTGACGGTCGACATCGCGAACGGGGAGGAGCTGCCGGCCGAGCTGTTCGGCGTGTTCGTGCAGTACCCCGGCGCCTCCGGTCGAGTCTGGGACCCGACAGCGGTGATCGACGCGGCGCACCTCGCCGGCGGCCTCGCCGTGGTCGCGGCCGACCTGCTCGCCCTCACGCTGATCGCCTCGCCTGGCTCGCTGGGCGCCGACGTCGCCGTCGGCACCACGCAGCGCTTCGGCGTGCCGATGGGCTTCGGCGGCCCGCACGCCGGCTACATGGCC
>JAGIAK010000126.1:0-7555 GCA_017744855.1 Microbacterium sp. | reverse complement strand
CCTCGCCGTGATGGCCTCGATGTACGCGGTCTACCACGGCCCGGACGGACTCCGCGCGATCGCTGCCGAGACCGCAGCCAAGGCCGCGCTGCTGCGCGACTGGCTGGTCGACGCGGGGGCGGAGGTCGTGCACGAGGCGTTCTTCGACACGATCCGCGTGCGCGTCCCCGGCCGCGCCGCCGAGTACGCCGCACAGGCGCACGACGGTTACGGCATCCTCCTGCACGTCGCCGACGCCGACACCGTCGGCATCTCGGTCGACGAGAGCACCACCGTCGGCGAGCTGCACCAGGTCGCCATGGTGTTCAACGGCAAGCAGGAGCGCGCCTTCGCGGTCATGGGCGGGCGCAACGCGCTGCCCGATGGGCTGCTCCGTCAGGACGAGTACCTGACGCACCCGGTCTTCCACGCCCACCGCAGCGAGACCGCCATGATGCGGTACCTGAAGTCCCTCGCCGACCGCGACTACGCGCTCGACCGCGGCATGATCCCGCTGGGTTCGTGCACGATGAAGCTCAACGCCGCGACCGAGATGGCAGCGATCACGTGGCCCGAGTTCGCGGGGATCCACCCGTTCGCGCCGGCATCCGACGTGCAGGGCTACCTGGAGCTCGTCGACCAGCTCGAAGGCTGGCTCGCCGAGGTCACAGGGTACGACGCCGTCTCGCTGCAGCCGAACGCCGGCTCGCAGGGTGAGCTGGCCGGGCTGCTCGCGATCCGCGGCTACCACCACGCCAACGGCGATGCGAACCGCACGGTGTGCCTCATCCCGTCGTCCGCGCACGGCACGAACGCGGCATCCGCCGTGCTCGCCGGCATGAAGGTCGTCGTCGTCGCGACCGACGAGCTCGGCAACGTCGACCTCGGCGACCTGCGCGCCAAGATCGCCCAGCACGACGACGAGCTCGCCGCGCTGATGATCACCTACCCGTCGACGCACGGCGTGTACGAGCAGGACGTCGTGGAGATCACCACCGCCGTGCACGAGGCCGGCGGCCAGGTGTACGTCGACGGCGCCAACCTCAACGCGCTGCTCGGCTACGCCCGCTTCGGCGACCTCGGCGGCGACGTCTCGCACCTCAACCTGCACAAGACGTTCGCCATCCCGCACGGCGGCGGAGGCCCCGGCATCGGCCCGGTCGCCGCCAAGGCCCACCTCGCGCCGTTCCTGCCCTCGCACCCGCTCGCACAGCGCGCGGAGCACGCGGGCGGCTTCGTGTTCGAGGGCGGACCGATCTCGGGCGCCCCGTACGGATCGGCCGGCGTCCTGCCGATCTCCTGGGCGTACGTGCGCATGATGGGGGCAGACGGCCTGCGCCGAGCGACCGCAGCCGCCGTGCTCTCGGCGAACTACATCGCCGCCCGCCTGGGTGAGCACTACCCGGTGCTCTACACGGGCGAGAACGGCCGCGTCGCGCACGAGTGCATCCTCGACCTGCGTCCGCTCAAGGAGGCCACCGGCATCAGCGTCGACGACGTCGCCAAGCGCCTCATCGACTTCGGCTTCCACGCGCCGACCATGTCGTTCCCCGTCGCGGGCACGCTCATGGTCGAGCCGACGGAGTCGGAGGACATCGGCGAGATCGAGCGCTTCATCGAGGCGATGATCATGATCAAGGCCGAGGCGGATGCCGTGGCCGCCGGCCGCTGGGACGTCGCAGACAACCCCCTCGTGAACGCGCCGCACACCGCGGTGTCGCTCATCGCGGGGGAGTGGACGCACCCGTACACGCGCGAGGAGGCCGCATATCCGGTGCACTCGCTCGTCGCAGGCAAATACTGGCCGCCGGTGCGCCGCATCGACCAGGCCTACGGCGACCGCAACCTCGTGTGCGCCTGCCCTCCCGTCGAGGCGTTCGCCTGACGTCGATGCCGTGAAATCCGCCCCGCGCCTCCGCGCGGGGCGGATTTCGGTTAAGGGTGGATAACAGTTGGCTCGGGGGAGTCCCAGTCGCAAGTATCATTACCAGCATGCTGTGCTCGGTGGCGAGCACGGATTTTTCGCTGAGACGTCCATAGGAGGACACAAGTGAAGCGCAACAAGATCGCACTTGCGAGTGCGGCATTCCTTGCGGCGGGTGCGATCGCACTCGCCGGCTGCTCGTCGGGGTCCAGCCCGGAGCCGACCGACAGTGCGGACGGGAACATCGACCCGAACGCGATCATCTCGGCCAGCGGCTCGGAGCCTGAGAACCCGCTGATCCCGACCAACACGAACGAGGTCGGCGGCGGCAAGATCCTCGACTCGATCTTCGCCGGTCTCGCCTACTACGACGGCGACGGCAAGCTGGTCAAGGACATGGCCGACAAGATCGACGTCACCGGTCCCGACGAGCTGACCATCACCCTCAAGAAGGGTCAGAAGTTCACGGACGGCACCGAGGTCAAGGCCGACAACTTCATCAAGGCGTGGAACTACGGCGCCCAGCTGTCCAACAAGCAGCTGAACCAGTCCTGGTTCGCCGACATCGAGGGCTTCAGCGCTGACGCCGACTCGGAGCTCAGCGGCCTCGCCAAGAAGGACGACTACACCTTCACCATCAAGCTGACCAGCCCGGTGGCCGCGGACTTCGCGACCCGCCTCGGCTACTCGGCGTTCTACCCGCTTCCCGACGTCGCGTTCGACGACATGGCGAAGTTCGGCGAGAACCCGATCGGCAACGGCCCGTACATGCTGGCCAAGGAAGGCGCCTGGCAGCACGACGTCCAGATCGACCTGGTCAAGAACCCCGACTACAAGGGCTCGCGCAAGCTCTCCAACGGCGGCCTGACCCTCGTCTTCTACACGTCGTACGACGCGGCCTACGCCGACCTGCTCGGCGGCAACCTCGACGTCATCGACAGCATCCCGGATGCGTCGATCGCGACCTTCCAGAGCGACCTCGGTGACCGCGCGGTCAACCAGCCCGCCGCGATCTTCCAGTCCTTCACGATCGGCGAGTGGCTGCCCCACTTCTCCGGCAAGGAGGGCGAGCTGCGCCGCGCCGCGATCTCGATGGCGATCGACCGGGAGTCGATCACCAAGACGATCTTCAACGGCACCCGCGTCCCCGCGACCGACTTCACCTCCCCGGCTCTCGACGGCTACCAGAAGAGCCTCAAGGGCGGCGACGTGCTGAAGTTCGACGCCACCGAGGCGAAGAAGCTGTGGGCCGAGGCCGACAAGATCTCGCCGTGGGAAGGCAAGTTCGAGATCGCGTACAACGCGAACGGCCCGCACCAGGCGTGGGTCGAGGCTGTCGCGAACTCGCTGAAGAACAACCTCGGAATCGACGCCGGTCCCGTCTCGTACGTCGACTTCGCCACGCTGCGCGCGGCGATCAACGACAAGACCGCCGACGGTCAGCGCACCTTCAAGACGGCCGCCCGCTCGGGCTGGCAGGCCGACTACCCGGGTGTGTACAACTTCCTGTTCCCGCTGTACACCACGGGCGCCTCGTCCAACGACGGCGACTACACCAACCCCGACGTGGACAAGCTCCTCGCCGAGGGTGCAGCGGCGACCAGCGTCGATGAGGCGAACAAGAAGTACACCGAGGCGCAGGAGATCCTGATCAAGGACCTGCCCGCGATCCCGCTGTGGTACCAGAACTCGATCGGAGGTTTCGGCGAGAGCGTGCACAACGTGAAGTTCGGCTGGAACTCCGTGCCGCTGTTCGAAGAGATCACCAAGGACAAGACGAAGTAACATCCGGGAACGGGCTGTGAGGCGGCGCATCCGCCGCCTCACAGCCCTTCTCGCGTTGTCTCGTCCGCAGGAATCGAGTACCCGTGCTCTCCTATATCATCCGTCGTCTCCTCCAACTGATCCCGGTCTTCCTCGGCTCGACGCTGCTCATCTACGCGATGGTCTTCGCGATGCCTGGCGACCCGATCGCGGCGCTGTTCGGCGACAAGCAACCGAGCCCTCAGCTGCTGGAGGCGGTGCGCGCCCAGTACCACCTGGACCAGCCGTTCATCGTGCAGTACTTCTACTACATGAAGGGCCTCTTCGTCGGCGACATGGGGACGACGTTCTCCGGTCAGCCGGTGAACGAGGTGCTCGCTCGCACACTGCCGATCACCGCCCGTCTCGCCGTGATGGCGATCGGGATCGAGTTCACGCTGTCGATCATCATCGGCACGATCTCCGCCCTGAACAAGGGCAAGTTCGTCGACCAGATCAACCTCGTCATCTCGCTGATCTTCCTCTCCATGCCGATCTTCGTGGTCAGCTTCCTCGCCCAGTACTTCCTCGCCATCCAACTCGGGTGGTTCCGCCCGACGGTGGGCGGGCAGAACGACTGGGGCGATCTGTGGCTGCCGGCGATCGTGCTCGGGTTGAGCCTGTACGCGACGAGCATGCGCCTCATGCGCAGCTCCGTGCTCGACACGCTCAACCAGGACTGGGTCCGCACCGCGTACAGCAAGGGACTGCCGCGTTACCGCGTGCTGCCCGTGCACGTGCTGCGCAACTCGCTGATCCCGGTCATCACGAACTCCGCGACGAACTTCGGCGTGCTGCTCGTCGGCGCGACGGTCACCGAGTTCATCTTCAACATCCCGGGGGTCGGAAACACGCTGTTCCGCGCGACCCTGCAGCATGAGGGGCCGACGATCGTGTCGTTCGTCACGATCTTCGTCGTCCTCTACGTGCTGGTGAATCTGGCCGTCGACCTGCTCTACGGCCTGCTGGACCCGAGGATCCGCTATGCCTGAGACTCCTTCCGAACGCTACGTCGCCCCCGTGGCGGCCGCGCAGCCCGTCACCGACGCGGTCCGCGTCAGCGGCAAGCCGTCCAACCTGTGGCGCGACGCCTGGAACGATCTGCGTCGCCGTCCGCTGTTCTGGATCTCGCTGGCCGTCGTGCTCGTCATCCTGGTGATGGCGGTCTGGCCGACGCTGTTCACCCAGACGCTGCCGAACAACAACTGCGAGCTGTCCAACTCCAACCAGGGACCGGCCGCCGGCCATCCGCTCGGCTTCACGTTCCAGGGCTGCGACATCTACGCGCGCATCGTATGGGGGGCCCGAACGTCGGTCACCGTCGGTGTGCTCGCGATGCTGATCGGCTCGATCGTCGGGTTCGTCATGGGGACGTTCGCCGGATACTACGGAGGCTGGCTCGACTCGCTGCTCTCCCGTATCGGCGACATGTTCTTCTCGATCCCCTACATCCTCGCGGCCGTCGTCGTGATGACGGTGTTCTCGCAGTTCCGTAACGTCTTCACCCTCGCGCTCGCGATCGGCGGGTTCGCCTGGGCGTCCACGGCGCGCGTCGTGCGTGCCGAGGTGCTGCGGGTCAGGCAGGCGGAGTTCATCACCGCGTCGAGGGCGATCGGACTGTCGAAGTTCCGCACGCTCCTCTCGCACGTGGTGCCGAACTCCCTCGCGCCGCTGCTGGTGCTGGCGACCCTGTCGCTCGCCGCCGGCATCGTCGCGGAGTCCACGCTGTCGTTCCTCGGGGTCGGCATGGGCGCGGACGTCATGTCCTGGGGCGCCGACATCAGCCGGGCGCAGCAGACGCTGCGCGTCGCGCCGATGTCGCTCATCTACCCGTCCATCGCCCTCACGATCACCGTGCTGGCGTTCATCATGCTCGGTGAGCTCATCCGAGACGCCATGGATCCGAGGGCGAGGGCCACCCGATGACCGCGAACGAGACGCAGATCCCGCTGCTCAGCATCCGTGATCTCAAGGTCGCCTTCCGAGGCCAGGGAGGAGTCCGCGAGGTCCTCCACGGTGTCAGTTTCGACATCTTCCCCGGCGAGACGGTCGCCATCGTGGGCGAGTCCGGTTCGGGGAAGTCCACGACGGCAGCCGCCATCGTCGACCTCCTTCCCGGCACCGGTTCCGTGACCGGCGGGTCGATCCTCCTCGAGGGGCGCGAACTGACGACGCTCAGCCGCCGTGAGATGGAGGGTCTGCGCGGACGCGAGATCGGCTTCGTGCCGCAGGACCCGATGTCGAACCTGAACCCGGTGTGGAGCGTGGGCTTCCAGGTCAAGGAGGCGATCCGTGCGAACGGGCTCTCCCAGACCAGGGCCCAGGCGAAGGAGCGCACGATCACCGTCCTGAAGCAGGCCGGGCTCGCAGACGCCGAGCGGCGTCTGCACCAGTTCCCGCACCAGTTCTCGGGCGGCATGCGCCAGCGTGCGCTGATCGGCATCGGCCTGGCCGCCGATCCGAAGCTGCTGATCGCCGACGAGCCGACCTCGGCTCTCGACGTGACGGTGCAGCGGGTGATCCTCGATCACATGGCGTCGCTCACGCGTGAGCGCGGCACCTCGGTGCTGCTCATCACGCACGACCTGGGCCTCGCCGCCGAGCGTGCGTCGAAGATCATCGTGATGAGCCAGGGCGAGATCGTCGAGGCAGGGCCGAGCCGTGAGATCCTCGAGGATCCGCGGCACCCGTACACGCAGCGACTCGTGGCAGCGGCCCCGAGCGTCGCGTCGCAGCGGATCCAGGCCGTCGTCGAGGACCGGGGCATCGAGACCGTCGAAGAGCTCACCGGCTCGGCGATGGTGCGCGTGGCCGGCCTGACGAAGGACTTCAAGATCCGTCAGGGCAACTTCCGCAGCGAGCTGTTCCGCGCGGTCGACGACGTCAGCTTCGAGATCCCTCGCGGCAAGACGCTCGCGGTCGTCGGCGAGTCGGGTTCGGGCAAGACCACTGTCGCCAGGATGGTGCTCAAGCTCGAGCAGCCGACCGCCGGTCTCATCGAGGTCGGGGGAGAGGACGTGTCGGACCTGTCCGCCGCGCAGACCTTCCGTCTCCGGCGGCGGATGCAGCCCGTGTTCCAGGACCCGTACGGCTCCATGGACCCGCTGCGCAACATCGGCAACACGATCGCCGAGCCGCTGAACGTGCACGGTGTGGGCGACCAGGCGTCGCGCCGCGACCGCGTGCTCGAGCTGCTCGATCAGGTGGCGCTGCCGGCCGAGGTCGCCAGCCGCTACCCGAACGAGTTGTCGGGCGGTCAGCGTCAGCGCGTCGCGATCGCGCGTGCGCTCGCGCTCAAGCCCGAGGTGGTCGTGCTCGACGAGGCCGTCTCCGCTCTCGACGTGCTCGTGCAGGCGCAGATCCTGCGTCTGCTCGCCGAGCTGCAGTCCGAGCTCGGTCTCACCTACCTGTTCATCACGCACGACCTCGCGGTCGTGCGCGTCTCCAGCGACCTGGTCTGCGTCATGGAGAAGGGGAAGGTCGTCGAGCAGGGGAGCGTGGACGAGATCTTCGCGAACCCCCAGCAGGAGTACACCGAGCGCCTGCTGCAGGCGATCCCCGGCGCGTCCATCCCGCTCGGCGGGAACGGCGCGTGACCCAACCCGCACCGACGTCCGGCCGACGGGCTCTCCGCTCGTCGGCCGGGCTCGCCGGACTCGCGTTCTCGGTGATCCTGGCCGCGTTCCTCCTCGGCGACGCCGTCGTCCGCGGCAGCTGGGCGCAGATGCTGCTGCTCGCGCCGTGGGTGCTGCTCGGCCTCTGGGTGATCTACGAGGCCACGGCCGCGTCGTTCCTCCGTCTCGACGACGAGCAGCTGGTCGTGCAGAACATGCTGCGCCGCACGTCGTT
>JAGIAK010000125.1 GCA_017744855.1 Microbacterium sp. | reverse complement strand
GCCTCATGCAATCGCTCGCGCTCGCGCGGCACCAGGGTGCGATCGGTTGGGAGCTGCGCACGACCATCACCTTGGCGCGACTTCGCGCTGCGCAGGGTCGCCCTCGCCGGCGAGCCGGTGAGGCTGCCGGTGGCCGGGCCGACGATGGTGCTCGCCACGCGCGGCGAGGTCGCGGTGTCGGGTGCGGATGCCGAACGACGCATCGTCCCTGTCGGCACCGTGGCGTTCGCCACGGACGACGAGGCCGAGCTGACGATCTCCGGCCGCGGCGAGGCGTTCGTCGCGTCGCCAGGCGGCGACCGCGGCTGACCCGTCGCGGCGATGTAGTCCACGCTCGTCGGGGCGCGGCGCGACACGCCGATATGCAGTCAAGAACCTTCAAGAAATGATTGAGGGTTTACTATCCGCGACTTGACCGATCGGAATGACACGGGTGTAATTAGTTGAGCACACAGCCTCTGGGGGGCGCAGAGAGGGTTGGAGGGATCAACATGACGGGTTACCGTTCCGACGTACCGGAGAACTGGTTCGTCGATCCGATCAACCTCGGCGTTCCCGGGGTCCGTCGGGTCGACGACGGCGATGACAACGCTCTCGCCTGGCAGAGCGACGCGCTATGCGCGCAGACCGATCCCGAGGCGTTCTTCCCCGAGAAGGGCGGCTCGACGCGCGATGCCAAACGCATCTGCACCTCGTGCGACGTGCGCGGCGAATGCCTCGAGTACGCGCTGAACAACGACGAGCGCTTCGGCATCTGGGGCGGCCTCTCCGAGCGCGAGCGCCGCAAGCTCAAGCGCCGCGCCGGCTGATCCGGATTCCGCACAGCTTCGCGGCCACGCCGCATCCGCTGCCCCGCGGCCTGCTCCGGCGCGCTTAGGCTGACCACGTCATGCCAGCCCGAGTTCACGCCATCATCGTCGCGCGCCCCGGATCCTCAGCCCGTGCGCAGCTGCTCCGCACTCTCGACGCCCTCCGTTCCCAGACGACCCCTGCTGCGGCGATCACCCTCGTCATGTGCGGCGACGCCGCGTCGGCGCGCGAGAGCGAGACCGTGCAGCGCTCTGTCGAGGGCATCATCGAAGCGCGCAGCGGCACCTCCTACGCCGAGGCCGTCGACCTCGCCCGCCCGCGCGTCGCCGACGGCAGCGCCATCTGGCTCCTCGCGCACGACACCGCCCCTCATCCGCGTGCTCTCGAGCGCCTCGTCGGCAGCCTCGAGCGGTTCCCGTCCGCGGCGATCATCGCCCCCAAGCTGGTGCAGACCGACAACGACCGGGAGATCGTCTCCCTTGGCGTGAGCATGACCGGTCTCGGCCGCTCCGTCGAGCTCGCGGCCGGCGAGCTCGACCAGGGGCAGCACGACGGCAGGGACGACGCGCTCGGCTCCGACATCCGCGGCATCCTGATCCGGTCGGAGGTCCGCGATTCCCTGCGCCCCGATCCCGCGCTCGCCGGCGCGGACGAGGGACTCGACCTCGGTGTCCGCGCACGCCTCGGCGGCGGACGCGTCGTGCTCACCCCCTCCGCGCGCATCTCGGTGGCGCCGGACGGACCGGCAGCCCTGCCGACGGGACGGTCGCGTCGTGCGTACGCCACCCGCACGGCGCAGCTGCACCGCCGCCTCGCCTACGCTCCGGGGGTCGCGCTGCCGCTGCAGTGGCTCGCCCTCCTCCCGCTCGCCCTCTGGCGCTCCATCACCCACCTCATCGGCAAGCGGCCGGAGGCCGTGGCGCCGGAGTGGGGCGCTGCACTCACCGCCATGTTCCGCTTCGGCAGCGTCGCGCGATCCCGTCGCAGCATCAGACGCTTCCGCACCATGAGCTGGGCGAGCATCGCCCCGTTGCGCGTCAGCCGCGCCGACCTCCGGCGCCGTCTCGACGACGGGCACGGCAGCGAGGGCGGCGCCGTCAGCGAACTGCACTTCTTCTCCGGCGGAGGCGCCTGGGCCGTGCTCGCGGCACTGGTCGTCAGCATCGCATCCTTCACGTCGCTGCTGGCCTGGCCCGTGCTCGGCGGCGGCGCGCTGCTCCCGCTGCGCACCACGGTGTCGGCGCTCTGGTCGGACGCCGCCTGGGGACTGCGGTCCGTCGGTGTCGACGTGGTCGGTCCTGCCGACCCCTTCTCCGGCGTCGTCGCCGTGCTCGGCTCGTTGTGGCCGGCCGGTCCCTCGTTCTCGCTCGTACTCCTGTGGATCCTCGCGCTCCCGCTCGCCGTGCTCGGCGGGTGGTTCGCCGCGACGCGCGTCACCGACCGGTCGGGCCTGCGGATCTTCGCGGGCGTCGCGTGGGCGCTGGCACCGACCTTCCTCACGGCTCTCGTCGACGGCAGGCCCACCGCGGTGCTGGTGCACCTGCTGCTCCCATGGCTGTTCCATGCCGGCGTGGTCGCCCACCGGTCGTGGGGTGCGGCAGGCGCCGCGTCTCTGCTGTTCGCCGCCGTGACCGCCTGCTCGCCGTCGCTGGCCCCCGCCCTCGTGCTGCTCTGGGTGATCGCCCTGGGGATCACGCTCGGCGGAGCCCGGATCCGCGGTGCCGTCCGACTGCTCTGGCTGCCCGTCCCCGCGATCGTGGTCTTCGCCCCGCTCGTGCTGTGGCAACTCCGGCACGGCAGCCTCGTGGCGCTGCTCGGCGATCCGGGGCAGGTCTGGGCGGGGCCGGTGGCCTCGGCGGACGCGGCCGGCCGTCTCGCGCTCGCTTCGGGGTTCCCGTCCGGCGATCTCGGCGGGTGGATCGCCCTCGTCGGCGCGCCCCTGGCGACCTGGGCAGGAGTCCTGCTCGCCCCGCTCGCACTGCTCGCGCTCGCCGCGGCCGTCGCGCCGCGCTGGAGAGCGGGCATCACGCTGCTCGTCGTCGCGCTGGCCGGTCTCGCCACCGCCTTCCTCGCGGTGGGCATCACGGTCTCGTTCGCCCAGGGCGTGCCGGTGCCGATCTGGCCCGGCGCCGGGCTGAGCGTGGCATGGATCGGCGTGGTCGGCGCCGCACTGGTCACGCTCGACACCATGCTCACGATGCCCAGGGTGCGGCTGAGCGCGGCTCTCGTCGCATCGGTCGCCGTCGCCGTGTGCGCGGCTCCCGCTCTCATCGCCTTCCACGCCGAGCGCTCCGTGCTCACGGACGGCCCGTCCTCGACCCTTCCGGCCTACGTCGCGGCGAAGGCCGGGTCCGACCTCCCCGTCGGCACGCTCGTGCTCACGCCGCAGAACGACGGCGGTATCTCCGCCGACGTCGCCTGGGGGGCCAGCGAGACGCTGGGAGCCCAGAGCACGCTTCTCACCACGGCCACCCGGATCCAGGGCGAGGACATCACGACGCTCTCCGTCGACCTCCTCTCCGCCCGCGACTTCGACGCAGCCGGCGAGCTGAGGAGCACGGGAATCAGCTTCATCCTGCTCGCGAAGGTCGACGGCGAGGAGGCCGACAGGGCCCGGGCGCTGCGCACCGCCGCAGTGAGCTCGCTGAACCAGCGCGCCGGCCTGGTGCAGGCCGGCGAGACCGACCGTGGCGTGCTCTGGCGCCTCGACGGCGATGCCGACCCGCGCCCGACGCTCACCGGCGGCCAGCAGGCGACGGCCCGGCTGGTGACGACGCTGCAGCTCGTGGTCCTGTTCGCCGCGCTGCTGCTGTCGATCCCGACGAGGTCGTCGCGGCGAGCCGCGCGGTCGCGCTCCCGCATCGTCGGCCGTGCGCCGGACGAGCCGCTGGTGCTGCCGCGCCATGCGGAGGACCTGCACGACGGCTTCGACGACGTCTCAGGGGGAACGGTGGCCCCGATGCCCCGCGAAGAGGCTCCCGACCCCGTCGCCGCCGACGACGAGGCCGCGGACGACGATTCCGCGGAGGTCGACGAGCGCACGGACGACGAGCGTACAGACGATGCCGCGGATGTCGCGGAGCCGGCTGCAGGGGATGCCGATGGCGCGACGTCCCCTGCGGACGCCGGCGAGACGGAGGAGAGGTCATGAGCGGCAACCGAGCGGTACGCGTGGCGACCACCGGAGCCAGACTGGTCACCGGGGCTCTCGTCGCCGCCGCGTGCGTGGCGGGGACGGTCGCGGCGATCGCCGCCCCGTGGCCCGTGATCGCCCACGAGCCGGCGCAGGCCGCGGTCGATCCGTCGCCCGGCGACACGGTGCTCGTGTGCAACGGAGACCTCCGCGATCTCGGCCGCGACACCCAGAACGCCCTGCAGATGCAGTCGGCAGGCTCGCCGCGGCTCACGATCGGCGAGTCCACCGGGGCCCCCGACATCACCGCGCTCTCCGTCGACGACCTCGCGGGAGCGGGGGAGGTGCGCCGAGTCACCGGCGCGGTCGAGGGGCGCACCGCACCGCTCATCGGCGCGACCGAATCCATCGCCGTGTCCGACGCCGATCTCTCCGGTTACGCGGCGGCGCCGTGCCGGGAGGCGGGCATCGAGTCGTGGCTGGTCGGCGGCAGCGTGCAGACCGGAGCCAGGGACATCATCGTCCTCACCAACCCCGGCGCCGTGCCGGCCACCGTCACCCTCACGGTGTACGGGACCACGCGGAGCACGAGCACGACGATCGTCCCGGCCGGGACCCAGGTGGCGCTGCCGCTCGCGTCGATCGCCGCCGGTTCGCCGACGCCGATCGTGAAGGTCGTCGCAGCGGGTTCGCCGGTGCGCGCCGTGCTCCAGTCGTCGTTGACCCAGACCCTCGATCCGATCGGCATCGACCTGCAGGATGCCGTGGTGGCTCCGCAGCGGCGCCCGGTGATCCCCGGTGTCCAACTGGTCCAGGACGAGGGCGACGGCTCCTCGTCGGCCGTGCTGCGGCTGTTCTCGCCCGGAGCCGATGCCAACGCGACCGTCACCGTGCGCGCCTCGGGGTCGTCCGAGGTGGCGAGCACCTTCACGATGGACCTCGCCGCGGACGTGCCGACGGAGATGGCGCTGTCCGCACTCGATCCCGGGATGTACGTCGTCTCCGTCGACGCCGATGAGCCGGTGCTCGCCGGAGTCCGCGAACAGGATGGAGCGGGGCCGGGCTCCGACTTCGCGTGGGCGCTGCCGGCGCCCGAGATCGACGGCGAGGTCCTCACCGCGGTCCCCGACGGTCCGTCTCCCGTGCTGTACCTCGTCAACGACGAGGATGTCGACGCCGCCGCCACCGTGGTCGACACGGCGGGCGGCCCGTCGAAGGACGTGACCGTTCCCGCCGGCTCCTCGGTCGCGGTCCCGGTCTCGGAGCGCACCGTCTACTCGGTCGCCACGTCCGGTCCCGTGCATGCGTCGGTCGCGGTGAGCGCCGACGGGGCGCTCGCCGTCTGGCCGGTGTGGCCGCCGATCGCGGCGGAGAAGAAGATCACCGTCTACCCCTGACCGACGGAGCCGTCTCGTCGGGGGCGGCCTCATCCGCGTCGCTCGGGCTCAGCGGTCGGACGCGTCGCTCGGGCTCAGCGGTCGGACGCGTCGATCGGGCTCGGCTCGGCGTCAGTGGTCGTGGCCGAGGTCCCAGGGCTCGCGACCGACATACTCCGCCGCCGCACGGAAGACGGCGCTCTCGATGGCCATACGGCGATGCGCGGTGTCGTCGTGACCGGGAGGCAGCAGGCGCTCGATGGGCAGGCGGAACAGGACGATCCGCGCGTTGTCCCTGTCGAGGTACCAGCGGGGAACGTCGTCCCCCGATTCGAAGGCCGGCATCGCGCCGATCTCGAAGCGGACGTCCTCCAACTCGGGCCAGGTGCCGCGCAGGAACTCGACGGCGGTGCCGACGGTGAGGTCGAACCGGTCGATCCTGCCGTCGAGCGGAGCCAGCGGCGGACGCACGACCTCGCTGCGTCCGAGGCGGCCGTGCCGGCCGTGGCGCGCTCCGCGGCGAGGCTCTGCGGAGCTGTGAGCGGCGCGACGACGGGGCATGATCCGAGTCTAGGCGGTGCGGTACGCGACGTGCGGCGCGGCATCCGCGCCGACGTCCGTGGGCGTCGTAGCCTGGCGGGGATGGACGGAAGACTCTGCTCGAAGGTCGGCTGCGCGCGCGAGGCCGTGGCCACGCTCACCTACGACTACGGCGACCAGATGGCCGCGCTCGGACCTCTGGGTCTCGCGCAGCATCCGCACGCGCACGACCTCTGCGCCCCGCACGCCGATCGCCTGTCCGTACCTGCAGGCTGGCTGGTCGTGCGCCACGAGGCGCTGCGCGCCTGATCCGAGCAGGGAGTTCCCGGGTATATACCCGGAAACTATTTCTGGGTATGCTGACTCCGGATGCGCCAGGGCGGCGCGCCCGGAAAGGCAGCCGTGATCGTCTGGCGACGCTGGATCTTCCCCCTTCTCCTGGTTCTCCTGCTCGGCGCGTGCGCGGCCGCTCTCGTGAAGGTCGCGTTCTTCCCCGATCGCTCGGACGCCGTCGTCGCTCCCGAGTCGGCGATCACGGATCCGGTGATCGCCGTCGAGCGGGGCTCGGTCGTCAACGAGCTGTCCCTCGACGGCAACATCGCCAGGGACGACTCGTACCCGGTGCGCGGCGAGGTCGCAGGCACGGTGCTCGCTGTGCACGTCGCCGAAGGTGCGTCCGTCACGGCGGGGCAGAAGCTCTTCACGATCAGGCAGGACGACCCGAAGAAGGACATCGACGTCGTCGCCCCCGAGGCGGGGGACGTCACGGAGCTCGCGCTCGTCAAGGGGCAGATCGCGAGCGTCGGCGCCGAGAACTACACACTCACGCCTGCGCGCTACCACGTGCTCGCCACGGTCGAGCCCATGCAGCTCTACCGTCTCGTGAACGCTCCGAGCGAGGCGTCGGTGACGATCACCGGAGGGCCGGCGCCGTTCTCCTGCACCGGCGTGCGCGTGCAGGTGAGCGCGGAGGGCACCGCGAGCGTCCGCTGCGCGGTCCCCGGCGACCAGGTCGTCTTCGCAGGGCTCCCGGCGACGCTCGACCTCGCCCTCGGTCAGGTGGACGACGCGCTCGTCATCCCGGTCACCGCGGTCAAGGGCGGCGCGGGTTCCGGCACGGTCTGGGTGGACGCCGGCGACGGCGCCGACCCCGAGGAGCGGGCCGTGACGCTGGGCGTGAACGACGGCACGACCGTCGAGGTGCTCACCGGTTTGGAGGAGGGCGACTCGATCCGCCAGTTCGTGCCAGGGTTCGTGGCCCCTGTCGAGCAGAACTGCTACGAGGTCGCCCCCGGCGTGGAGCAGTGCGACAGCGGGATGAGCTGGTGAGCCTCGTCACCGTCGAGGACGTCACCAAGAGCGTCCTGCTGCCTGACGACTCGCGGTTGGAGATCCTCCGCGGCATCAGCCTCGAGGTCGCGGCCGGAGACCACGTCTCCATCGTCGGACGCTCGGGGTCGGGCAAGTCGACGCTGCTCAACATCCTCGGGATGCTGGACGCCCCCACCACCGGCACCGTCTCGTTCGAGGGTCGGGAGGTGCGCCGGATGCGCTCGGGCCGGCTCGACAGGCTGCGCGGCGACAACGTCGGCTTCGTGTTCCAGCAGTTCAACCTGCTGCCGGGACGCACTGCCCTCGACAACGTCATGATGCCGCTCGGCCACGCCCGCGGCCGCATGTTCTGGGATCGCCGGCGCATCGCCGCCGACATGCTGGAGCGGGTCGGGCTCGGCCATCGCGTCGAGCAGATCGCCGACCGGCTCTCCGGGGGTGAGCAGCAGCGGGTGGCGATCGCC
>JAGIAK010000124.1:7378-7716 GCA_017744855.1 Microbacterium sp. | reverse complement strand
ACACTGACGCTCGCCGGCATCCGCTCCCCTCGGTCGTCGATGACGACCCACGCGGCGTAGATCCCGTCGTCGGGAAGCTCGCCGCCTTCGCCGCAGAGGTTCGCGGTCGGGAAGCCGAGCGCCCGACCTCGGCCATCCCCCGGCACCACCGTTCCCGAGATCGAGCCGAGCGGCTTCGCGCTCACTCCTGCTCGGCCGCGGCGATCGTGCGGTAACGGCTCTGGTGGAACACGAGCGGCTCCACGCCGTCGAAGACGCTGATGTCGGCGATCTCGTAGAGCGCGATCTCGTGGTCGCCGCCGTCGAACGTGCTGTGCAGCCGGCAGGTCAGCCAGAGC